>NC_007775.1:738333-1107500 GCF_000013205.1 Synechococcus sp. JA-3-3Ab
TCTAGAATTGCCCAGTAGCGAGACTCTCCGTCTAAAGCTTTGGATAGCTTCTCAGTCTCTCCGTTTTTAAGAACCTCTGCTAGAGAAAAGTAGGGGCTACCTTTAGAAGATCGAAAGATTTGTTGATGGTTCTCGGCAATTCCAATAGCGCTTTTTAAACTCTGCGCCAACTCCGAATCTGTAACAAACTGCATTGGAACTGAAAATCGAGCCGAGCTCCATCCTAAAGGTTTAGCCTGGTCGGCGCTCATACCCAACACTTCAAACACAACCAAATTATTGACCAATTCTTCTGACTTGAGCTCAGCTAGCCAGTCCACAATCCGAGGACGGGTTTGCTTGCTAGCCGTCAGGAGAAAGCTGTCCGCATCCCGCCACAACTGTCTGTGTAAAGATAGACGCACTGGTTTATCTTCTTTATAGGCAACGCTACATTCCCACTGCCGGGCCTCTACACCGTTGGGTAGGGAGTTGCCCATAGTAATAGCCAATTGCTGCACTCGCCCAGCTTCTGAAAACAGCCGCAGCCGCCGCCAGGGAAAGGTTAAATAGTGGATGTATCCCGCAGGGATCTCTTTTTTCGGTTGGCCAGTGTAGCCAACTTTGGTTTCCCAGGTGGGTACATCTTCTCCAGCTACTACACTGGGCATCTCATCCTCTGGGCTATACCGCATCAAGTTCAGCATCAGCGTCTCTTTTAAGGTTCTCCCTTTCAAAAGGACATTGGCAACATTCATAGTCGGAGTGTTTACAGCAGAGTGATTGCCGCTGTCTTGCCCAACATAAAATGCCCTTAGGCTAGTGATGTCAACTCCCTGTAGACGCACCAATAGTCGAGCAGCTTCCGGTAAGGAGATGCTGTAGCCGCTCCATTCGTGTTCATGAAAGAATACTTCAGAGGTGCTCATGGTATGGATGGAGTGGACAGGCACAGCTTTTTCTATAGGTAGAGCTGGATCCTGCATGAAGGGGTGAGTGGGATGGAATAGGTCAAAACAATCTTGCCTATCCTGCAAGTACTTAATAACTCGCTTTCCATTGTCTTGAAAGATTTCCTTCCAGTGATCCGTATCTTTTGGTCCAAGATAGGCTCGGTGCATTATTGCCAGTAGAAAACGGTAGAGAGCTAAAGTAGTAGGCGGATTATCTCCTCGCATCTCTTTCAGGCTTTCCCACTCTCTAAATAACTCAACTAAAGACAACTCTTGGATTCGAAAATCGGGATCGAGTACAGGGATCCACTTTTCTTTGGTGAGATTAAAGGACTGAGTTTCCATGAGCTCCTCCCTAACGTTAGCTGTTCATCTTCTCGATGGTGATCCCTAGGTTAGGATCCAACCGCAGTCGCCATTTGCCAACTTGAGCCCAGCCTTCGGCGTTCAAGACAACGTAGCGACAGTTACGCAGCAAAGCAGATGTCCAAGTTTTGGGGTTTTCCCGCCTCAGCAGCTCCTTTACAAGCTCCTGGCGGGAAGCAATGCGAACACTGTGGGCCAGTAGCCTACGAATCATCGGCAGGCTGGGCTCAGTTTCTAGATCCACTGGATCGTGAGAGCCGGGAAAGACTAAACCGGTCTTCCCTTGTTGCAAGAAAATTGTCGCCACCGAAGGCTGCCCAAGTCTGGTAACGGCAGCGATAGTGCTTTCGTCATCCTCTTTTTTTAGGTAGGTAAACTGTTCGGGCCTCACATCAGCATTTGGCGGTGGGATCTTTACTTCATTAGCTCGAGATCTTTTAGCATCCTCTTCTTCAACTTTGTACTTTTCCAAAGACTCTCGCCAATCTTGAGCATGAACGGTTTCCAATGCTTCGGGGATAGGCATCTCCAAGTCATATACCGATTCGATTAGGTCGTCGATTTCTTCAGGCAGTTGCACGTTGCAACGCTCTCTTAGAGCCAGCCAACTGCGTAGGAGAATGTGCCGATCGTAGATAGAGCTGCTCTCCCGAAAATTAGCCTTGCCCTCCTCGGCTAGCTCTGGTTCCACTATCCACAAGTAGGGAGCAGATAGCTCAGGTGGTCGCTTGTCCCGCGGATGGCGGTGGAGCCGCCCAGAGCGCTGTAGGAGAAGATCAATGGGAGCGGGATCGCTGATCATTAAGTCAAAATCCACATCCAAGCTTTGCTCAATGACCTGGGTTGCCACCAAAACAAAACGAGAGGGACGGAGATGTCCATTTTTGCCGAATCTCTCCAGGCATTGCTTCTCAATCTGCTCTCGATCTTTGAATAAAAAGCGCCCGTGAAACAGGCCCAATTCTTCCGGCGGAAAATACTTCTGGAGATGCTGAAACACCCACTGGGCGCGATCTACCGTTGAGCAGATAACAGCAACGCACCCGCCCCCTTTGGAAAGCACTTGCGAGAGTTCTGCGGGCCACTGGTCATCCCTGACCCAGCGGATCCCCAATTGACGGCGCACATGCTCGGAAGGAGCAAAAGACTGAGCTAGGGCCGCTCCAGAAGCTAGGGCTGTGATGCGAGGGTAAGGGGCATTAGGTGAGTCGGGCGGGGGCTGTCCACAGCCTCTGGCATAGGCAGCCAGCAATCGTTGGCGGGTACCGGCGGGCAAGGTGGCCGAGAGGGCGATCACGGGGGATCCCAAAACGGCTGCCCACTCCAAAAATCGCTCCAGGAGAGTGCTGGTGTAGAGGTCGTAGGCGTGGATCTCGTCCAGGATGATGATGCGGCCTGCCAGACCAAACAGGCGGACAAACTGGTGGCGGGCCCGTACTGCTCCCATCAGAGCCTGATCAGGGGTGCCCACCCCGTAAGGGCTGAGCAGCGTCCGCTTGCGGGCAGTGTGCCACTCGCTGGCAAAAACGCCTTTGCCCTCCTGGTCATAAACCTGATCCAGGCGACAGACGGTGTCCAGGTAATCTTCTTTGAGAGCTGCTGCCCCATGGCTGAGGGTTAGGTTTACGATGGCATCGGGATAGCGCTTTTGCAAAAATGACTTGACGCGCTCGAACATGGCGTTGCTGGTTGCCTGGGTAGGCAGGCCGATGTAAAAGCCACCGGCTCCGGCTTGATGCTGCAGGTGGTCGGCCAGGTAGAGCGCAGCTTCGGTTTTGCCCTCTCCCATGGCGGCCTCGACAATGACCAAGCAGGGTGGAGCCAGCCTGTCCTTCAGGTTAATGGCTGCCAATTGCAGCGGTCGCGGCTCGCTGATGAAGTCAAAGAGAGCCTGAAAAGTAAGAGGGCTGTCTGTGGGGGGCGCAATCCAACCCTGGGCTTTCAGGGCTTGTTGGGCCTTTTCGGCTATTCCTTGAGCGTAGGTCTCGAAGGGCTCGTCGTTGGCGTAGGGAAAACTCTCCGTATTCGAGGCAATCCAGTCGGCAACGGTTGCCAGGCCGGCCAAGATCATGGCGGCGGAATTGCTGCAGCGGCCAGGGATCCCCTCCCTCTTCAGCCCAACAAAATCTTGTAGTTGCTGGAAGATCTCTCGACGAAATGGGATCCACTCCCCTCGACCGACATCGTCGGGGGAGAGACTTTGAATATCCTGAAGTCCCGGGAAAAAGCCATGATGACCGCCGACAATAGCTGACAATTTTTGGGCCAGTTTCTTGGGCAGCCCCAGCTCTTCCAGAAAGCCGGGCAAGGTTGCGGCGGTAACCGTTCCATGAGGGGCTGCTTGGCCAGTGTTGGGATAGCTGCGCCACAGGCCGTAGAGACGGGATCCCACCAGCGCTTTTCCCACCTCGCTCACTTGAAATTGAAAGGCAGGACTGACTTTGCCTAGGTCGTGACACCCTGCCATGAACCCGCAAAAGCGAGCTAAGGGATCCCCTTCCAGCCCCAATCCTACTGAGAGCTGCTGACGAGCAAGGGGGCTAAGGTAGGTTTGCACGATCTCCATGGCCACAGCTGCCGTATCGGCTAGGTGGCAGAGGACGGGATGGTACAGAGGTCGGCCATCTTCTCGCAACTGTCCCTGTCCGGTCTTGGCCCAAAATCGGGACTTGCTCATCGCTAGGGCTCCTCGTCAACGTACTGCCGGCTCATCTCGCAGATCTCTTGCCGCATCATGTCCACCAAATCCGGAGGCTCCAGCACTCTGGCTCCTCTGCCGTAGCCCAGCACCCAGCGCTTTACATCATTCATCCCCCGCACGGTTATGCGCAGAATCAGGGATCCGTCTGGGTTTTCTTCAATGACCTGGGTCGGATGCCAGCGCCGCTCCCGAATGAAGGGTGCCGTTTGGGCGTCAAACCAAATTCTTACCTGGCGAGGGATCCCGCCCGCCTCATGCTGAAAAATCATCGCCAGATGGGCTTTGGGATCGAAAGTCGGGTCGATCTCAAAAGTTTCCGGCAGGGTTTTGAGAGCCAGGATCCGATCTACCCGGAACCAGCGCACTTCTTGTCTTTTGTGGCACCAGCCAATCACGTAGGGATTGGTGCCGCGGTAGATGTGCAAGAGATAGGGATCCAACTCCCGTTCCGACACTTGATCGCCTCGGCTGGCGGTGCGATAGCGCATCCACACTCGTCTTTTCTCCCGACAGGCATCCTCCAACCGCTGCCAAATCTCCCAATCCAGATGGGTTTCTGCCCCTGCCCGAAAGATGAGCCGCTCATCGGCTAGCTGCTGGAGATCCAGCCACTCCTGCTCTGGAAGCCGTTGCGCCAACCGCCCAATTGCCGAGCGCAACTGCGGGGCATAGGCCGATCCGGCGTAGGCTTCCAGCATTCTCGCTCCCAAAGTCAGGGCAAACAGCTCCCCCTTAGTGAGGGGTATCGTCGGCAAGCGCCATTCCCGATCAGTGTAGTGATACCCTTTTTCACGGCTGACTTTGATGGGGGCTTGAAAGCGATCCTTCAAGAAACTAATATCCGCTCGAACCGTTCGTTCACCTATTTTCGGGCTGGAGGCCCGCACCATAGCCGCAGGCTTGGTGCCGGGAGGAAAGCCCGCCTGCTAGTCAAAGCCTGGATGAGCTACAATAAGCCCATGAGCCAGATTATCTCTGTACGTTGCAAGCTGATAGTCCCACAAGAGTTGCGTCAAGAAATTGACCGCACTTTGCAGGGCTTTGCGAATGCTTGCAACCAGATTCTCGACACCGCCAAACAAAAGAACTGCTGGAACACCGCCAAGCTGCACCACTTGGTCTATCGGCCGGTAAGGGCAGCAACGGGGCTGAAAGCCAACCACGTCTGTCAGGCGCTCCGCCGTGTGATTAGCAACGCCAAGGCGGTGAAGCAAGTCCACAAGTTTCGCCCCACCAGTCTGACTTTGGACGCTCGTACTTTTAAGTACCGAGAGTCCAACCAAGCCGTGGGCGTGACCCTGATGAGCGGACGGGTTTGGCTCAAGCTCAAGATTGGCGGTTATCAAATCGCTTTGCTGCGGGGGCAAACACCCACCAGTGCTACTCTGTCCAAGACTAAGCAAGGGGAGTACTACATCAACATTGCGGTTGAGTTGGATACTCCCCCGACTGGCAAAACTCCAAAGGTAATCGGAGTTGACTTGGGCAGGCGGGATATCGCCACCGCTAGCAACGGACGCTCTTGGAGTGGAGAACACATCCAGGCCGTCCGTGACCGGTTCAGCCGTGTACGCGCCAAGGTTCAATCCAAACGCACTCGCAGCTCTAGGAGGCTGTTGAGAAGGCTCTCTGGGAGAGAACGGCGCTACGCCGCTTGATAATACAAATGGTAAAATTTTAATACCAACATTATTAAACCTGTAATGAGTAGTAAAAAGAGGTTTTCTCAGGAAGAAGACAACATTCTTAGGCAGAAATACGCATCGGCTACTAAAGCCGAGTTGATGTCTCTTCTCCCTGAAAGGAAGTCTTGGGAATCGATCCGAATGAGAGCTTTTAAGCTGGGACTCAAGAGAAGTAAAGAAGCTCGTTCCTATGAGATGGGTAAACCGTTGGAAGGTAACTTTACGGATCATCTTACCGAGGCTGAAAAAGGATATATCGCTGGTTTGATAGACGGTGAAGGTTCTATAACGCTTTCTCGAAGGGTTAGTGGTAGGGTTAATCCTGTGTATTCTATTCATATATCTATTTGCAATACAAGCCCCAAGCTTATTGAATGGCTGAACGGGAAGTTTCCGGGAAAAGCATACACTTATCCCCGCAACAAAAGCAGGCTGGGTAGCAAGCCGGTTTATGCTTGGGTCGTCGCAGGAAATAGACAGTGTATCCAGTTCCTCAAAGAAATAGTGAATTACCTTGTTATAAAACGCCCGCAAGCTGAACTCCTCATAGGAGGGTACGTGCATTTGGAACCAAAGGAAAGGGAAGAACTTTGGATGAAACTTAAACAACTCAAAAAAGAACTTTAACGGCTGAACCATAACATCAGCAAAACCTTGGTCAGGGATGCCCAGGCTATTGGTGCGGCACTGGCTTTTGAGGACTTGACAGACATCCGAGAGCGCTTGAATCAGAAACCTCGGAGTAAAGCTGAGCGCCGCAGAACCAATAACTGGGCGTTCTACCAACTCAGGATGTTTGTGACCTACAAGGCTGCCATTGCTGGAGTGCCTGTGGTGCTGGTGCCGCCTGCCTACACGTCGCAGACCTGCCACAAATGCCTGCACATCCACCCTGAGCAGGGTAAGTCCTACCGCAGCGGCAAGTTGTTCAAGTGTGGACACTGCGGGTGGGAAGGGGATGCTGACTATAACGCTGCTCAAGTAATCTCTCTCCTTGGGGCGACTGTAAACTCGCCTGAAATTCCGAAACTTAGCTGTCCTCTGGGTCAGCTAGGGATTGGGATAAAGCCCGCACCCTGCGCATAGCGCGGGTGTCGGGTAGTTTACTTACCTCCAAAGCCTCAGCCAGCGAAGCGGCTGTCTTTCGCTGTCCGGAGCGCAGCAGCATATCTAGCTTCAGGATCCGCTCTATCTGACGTAGCATTGCTTACCTTGGCCAGGATGAGCGCATTCTAAACAACTCACCTGGCAAAAATACTTCCGACTTCTCTAAAGATTTGCTGAAGGCTGAAACTTCTTGGGGACGGGGATCAGCATGAACCCCAATTGGACAGGCTAGACAGAGCGGAGAGCGACCTCTGAGGCTGCCTAGCCGGCCTGGCTGCGCAACTGCCGTAGCAGCCGCTCGAACTCTTCCGGCAGAGGGGCGGTAACCTGCAGCGGCTGGCCGGTGCGCGGGTGGACAAAGGAGAGCTTCCAGGCATGCAGAGCTTGGCCGCTGAGTTTGACGGGGCTGGTTTTGCTCTGGGTGTAGAGGGGATCCCCGACAATGGGCAGGCGCAGGTGGGCGGCGTGCACCCGAATTTGATGGGTGCGCCCGGTCTCCAGCTCAAACTGCATCAGGGTGTAGTTGCCCAGGCGCTCCAGCACCTGCCAGTGGGTTACCGCTGCTCGCCCTTGGCCGGGGGGCACAACCGCCATCTTCTGGCGATCCACCGGGTGGCGGCCAATGGGGGCAGAGATGGTACCTTGGCTTTGGGCTGGCCGGCCAAACACCACCCCTAGGTAGATGCGCCGAGCGGTCTTGGCTTGAATCTGAGCCTGCAGGTGCTGGTGGGCCTGATCGTGTTTGGCGATCACCAGGGCGCCGGTGGTGTCCTTGTCGAGGCGATGGACGATCCCCGGACGCTGCTCGCCGTTGATCCCAGAAAGGCGAGGACAGTGGGCCAGCAGCGCATGCACTAGGGTGCCGCTGGCATGTCCAGGAGCCGGGTGCACCACCAGGCCGCGCGGCTTGTTGATGACAAGCAGATCCTCATCTTCATAGAGGATATCTAAGGGGATCCGCTCCGGCTGCAAGGGGGTGGGGGTGGCCGGCGGGATCCGCACCTCGATTTGATCCCCGGCCTGCAGGGGGCGATCCTTATCCAGGCAGGGCTGGCCGTTCAGCCAAACTTGGCCCTGGCGGATAAGCTGCTGCAGGCGCGAGCGCGACAGCTCCGGCAGTTGTTCTGCCAACCCCCGATCCAGCCGCAAGCCCTGCTGTTTTTCCGTCACTGTCACCCGGCGAATTTCTGCCACTGGATCTCTGGGGTCTTCCATTTACCCTGTTTCCGCAAACTGCTGCTTTGAAAACATTGTGGCAGAGCGGTTACTTTTGCATTAGGTAAAAAAGGTCGAAGATTTGTGTCAGCTTTCTCAGCAGGATCTTGGCAGGATTGGCTCTGTGTCGTCTCCTTCTCAGGTTTCTCTAGGGGGCTGTGCCGGGATTTTAATCAGAGAAAAACCCTCAGTACAGTGGGAGTATAGCCTTTTAAAGCCGGTCCAGATTCTGGCTGGGGAAAGTTTCTTGCTACACGCAAGTGTTGCAACACTTATTACACAGTTGGTCCGCTGGGTACAAGGAGGCAAGGCATGTTGGATGGAGCAGCGCTGGGGTCCCAGCTTCAGCAACCCCCTCAACGCCAGCCTGGCTCAGAGCCGCCCTTGGTTTTGTCTCTCACAGAGGTGGGCCTGCGGGATATTGCTCAGGTAGGCGGGAAAAACGCCTCCTTGGGAGAAATGCTGCAGCAGTTAGCCCCCAAAGGGATCCGCGTGCCCCTGGGGTTTGCCACCACGGCCCATGCCTATCGCCAGTTCATCGCCGCTGCCGGCCTCGAGGAGAAGCTGCGGGAGATCTTCAAAGACCTCGATATCGAGGATGTGCGGAACCTGCGCGAGCGGGGCAAGGCCGCCCGCACCTTGATTTTGCAGACGCCTTTCCCCCCAGAGCTGGAGCAGGCCATTGCCAAGGCCTACCAGGAGCTGTGCGAGCGCTACGGCCCCGATACCGATGTGGCGGTGCGCTCCAGCGCCACCGCCGAAGACCTGCCGGATGCCAGCTTTGCCGGCCAGCAGGAGACCTACCTGAACGTGCGTGGAGTGCGGGCAGTGCTCAATGCCTGTCACCACTGTTTTGCCAGCTTGTTTACCGACCGGGCCATCTCCTACCGCCAGATCAAGGGCTTTGACCACTTTCAAGTGGCCCTTTCGGTGGGGGTGCAGAAGATGGTGCGCTCCGACCTGGCCTGCTCGGGGGTGATGTTCTCCATCGACCCAGAAACGGGCTTTAAAGACGCGGTGCTGATCACCGCCGCCTACGGGCTGGGGGAAAACGTGGTGCAAGGGATCGTCAACCCCGATGAGTACGTGGTCTTCAAACCCACCCTCCAGCAGGGGCGGCGGCCCATCCTCTCCCGCAAGCTGGGCAGCAAGGCCCTGAAGCTGGTCTACGACGAGGAGGGATCCCGTTTCACCAAAAACGTACCCGTCCCCGAAAGCCTGCGCCGGCAATATGCCCTCAAGGACGACGAGATCCTGGAGCTGGCTCGCTGGGCCTGCCTCATCGAAGAGCACTACTCGGCGCTGCGGGGCCGCTTCACCCCCATGGACATCGAGTGGGCCAAAGATGGGATCACGGGCGAGCTGTTCATCGTCCAGGCCCGCCCCGAGACGGTGCAGTCCCAAAAGGCGGCCAACCGCCTCAAGACCTATCGCTTGACGCAGCCGCAGGCGCGCCCAGAACCCCTGGTGCGGGGACGAGCAGTGGGGGAGGCCATTGGCCAGGGCACAGCTCGAGTCATTTTGGATGTGCGCCGCTCGGATCAGTTCCAAGCCGGCGAGGTGCTGGTGACGGAGAAAACAGATCCCGACTGGGAGCCAATCATGAAAAAGGCCAGCGCCATCGTCACCAACCAAGGGGGGCGCACCTGCCATGCGGCCATCATCGCCCGCGAGCTGGGGATCCCGGCCATTGTTGGCTGCGGCAACGCCACGCAGTTGCTCCGCTCCGGCGATCCTATCACCGTCTCCTGTGCCGAAGGGGAGGAAGGGCGCGTCTATCCTGGCTTGCTGTCCTATGAAGTTACAGAGATCCCCCTCGAGGAGCTGCCCCGCCCCCGCACCCAACTGATGATGAACGTGGGCAACCCGGAAAAAGCCTTTGGCCTCAGCGAGATCCCTTGCGATGGCGTGGGTCTGGCGCGGCTGGAGTTCATCATCGCCAACCACATCCAGGTGCACCCTCTAGCGTTGGTTCACTACGAGGAGGCGGTCAAGGAGGAGCCGCGCCTGGCAGAGCTCACCGCCCAGTATTCTGACAAGCCGGAGTACTTTGTGGACAAGCTGGCCCAGGGAGTGGCCACCATCGCCGCTGCCTTCTACCCCAAGCCGGTGATCGTGCGGCTATCGGACTTCAAGAGCAACGAATACGCCCACCTGCTGGGCGGATCCCGCTACGAGCCTCACGAGGAAAACCCCATGATTGGCTGGCGGGGGGCCTCCCGCTACACCGATCCCCGCTATCGCGACGGCTTTGCCCTCGAGTGCCGGGCCATGAAACGGGTGCGGGACGAGATGGGCCTGACCAACGTCATCTTGATGGTCCCCTTCTGCCGCACCCCCGAAGAAGGGCACAAGGTGCTGGAGGAGATGGCCCGCCACGGCCTGGTGCGAGGGGAAAACGGCCTGCAGGTGTACGTCATGTGCGAGCTGCCCAGCAACGTCATCCTGGCCGACGAGTTCTGCCAGATCTTCGACGGCTTTTCCATCGGCTCCAACGACCTCACCCAGCTCACCCTGGGGTTGGACCGCGACTCCGCCCTGGTGGCCCATCTTTTTGACGAGCGCCACGAGGCGGTCAAGCGGATGATCGCCCAGGTAATCCAGACCGTGAAAAGCCACGGGCGCAAGATTGGCATCTGTGGCCAGGCCCCCAGCGACTACCCCGACTTTGCCCGCTTCCTGGTGCAGCAGGGGATCGACTCCATCAGCCTCAACCCCGATTCCCTGCTGAAAACCCTGTTGGTGGTGGCCGAGGCAGAAGCTGGCCGATAGGCCCAGGGGGCGGCGCCGGGATCCCGTCTGCTGGGTTACAATCTTCTCTGCTGTGTTGCCATCCCCGCCATGATCCACGAACTCTCCATGCCGGCCCTCAGCTCCACCATGGAAACGGGCAAGATCGTCGCCTGGCTGAAAAACCCCGGCGACCGGGTGGAGAAAGGGGAAAACATCCTGGTGGTGGAGTCGGACAAGGCGGACATGGACGTGGAGTCCTTCCACAGCGGCATTCTGGCCAGCATCCTCATCCCAGCAGGGGAATCGGCGCCGGTGGGCGCCCCCATCGCCCTCATTGCCGAAACCGAAGCGGAGGTGGCCGAGGCCCAAGAGCGAGCCAAGGCCCTCTCTAAGGGTGCTCTACCGGCAACTGCACCTACTGCAGTCCCCACCCCCACAGTTCAACAGCCAACCCCTGTCCCTGCGGCGATCCCCACCCCCACCCTTCCAACTGGCTCCAACGGGGCCGGATCCCAGCGGATCCTGGCTTCCCCACGGGCGAAAAAATTGGCAGAAAGCCTGGGGATCGACCTGCGCACGGTGCGCGGCTCCGGCCCTGGTGGGCGCATCGTGGCCGAAGATGTGGAGCGGGCTGCAGCTCAGGCCGCCTCTACGCAAGCGGCAGCTCCCCCCCCTGTCTCTGCGGCTGCCCCGTTGGGAGAAGTGGTTCCCTTGAGCACGTTGCAGGCGGCGGTGGTGCGCAACATGAACGCCAGCTTGGGCGTGCCGGTGTTCCACGTCGGCTACACCATCACCACCGACAGCCTGGATCAGCTTTACCAACAGGTGAAGCCCAAAGGGGTAACCCTGACGGCCCTTTTGGTGAAAGCGGTGGCCCTGACCCTAGAAAAGCATCCCCTCCTCAACGCCAGCTACACGGAAAACGGGATCCACTACAAAGCCGAGATCAACATTGCCGTGGCGGTGGCCATGGAAGACGGCGGCCTGATCACCCCTGTGCTCAAGCAGGCCAACCGCGTTGACCTGTACGAACTCTCACGGCGTTGGAAGGAGCTGGTGGAGCGGGCGCGGCGCAAGCAACTGCAGCCGGAGGAGTACAACAGCGGCACCTTTACCCTCTCCAACCTGGGCATGTTTGGGGTGGATCGCTTCGACGCCATCCTGCCTCCCAACCAAGGAGCTATTTTGGCCGTCGGCGCTGCTCGCCCCACCGTGGTGGCCACACCAGAAAAAGCCATCGCCATCCGCTCCCAGATGCAGGTCAACCTCACCTGCGACCACCGCGTCATTTACGGCGCCCACGCTGCGGCCTTCTTGCAAGATCTGGCCCAGTTGTTAGAACAAAAGGTGGGATCCCTGACGCTGTAGAACTCAATAAGGGGCAGGCTGGGATCTACCTCAAGAGCCCAGGCGTGGATGCCGACGCTAATGTTGTGGGTGCAGAGGACGAGAGCTGAGCAATCTCGGTCAAGCTCCGCCAGAATCCGCTCGCGCTACTCTCGGTACTAAAGCCAAGGGCACTGAGGTTGGCTAGCTCTGGCTCTACCGGTTCTCGCACATCGATGAGTTGCAGCGGGGCAGCCCCAGGATCTCTTAAGCGGGCAGCCAGCTGTTGCGCGCGACCGGGCGAATGAAAGAGAACATGGCTGACCTGTAACTTATCTGGATCCGTTCCTAGGATATACCGGCTCAGCATCTGCTCTGGGCTGCTTGCAAGTGGTCGTGGTTGGCCGACAACGCTAGAACTTCAAATTTCCCTACTGATTGCAGACCCTCTGCCAAGATCCCCTTTAGGAGGCTCTGCTTGAGAAGATTGATCCCAGGGGTCTATCGGGGCTCTGGGTGTCTTCAGTTCTGATAGGCTTGACTAATGGGAACTTGCCAAGGATCTTCCACCGATGGAAAGACTTCGTCCTACAAACGGCCCAGTATCCCAATCTATCTGGCCAGTTCGTTCCCTTTTGCTGACTCTGTTGGCAGGGATCGCTTTCGGCTGTGGAGGAGGCACAGGCAACTCTCCCCCTCTGCCGTCGCCAGGTAGTGGATCTGTCGTCCTGCAAGTGGATCCGGCCAGGGGCCCCTTTACCAAGGTGGCTGATGCCGTTGCAGAAGCGCAGCGGCTGCAAAATGCCACAGCAGGACTAGAGGTGCTGATCCAGATTTTGGGGGCAGGTAGAGAGAGGCTGCAGGGCAACCTGGCCCTAGATGGGGGCGACGGCACCAACGGCGGACGGATTCGCATCACCAGCTCCGCAGCCTACGAGATCCTGACCGGACCCTTCGACCTGATTGTAGCTAGCCAAACCAGCCTACAGGGGGTGGATGTGGTGCTAGAAGGTGGGCGCGTTCAGGTGAACAACGGCAACTTTCAGCCGAGCAAGGTAACTCTCAACGATCCCCGCTCCAACATCTTGGTCAATGGCAATGCTGCGGTTCTGGAGGGGGTTCTGGGCCAGCTGGCTCAGATCTTTTGCCGGCAATTTTCGGATCCTTGTGTGCAGATCTCTGGCAATGGCCGGGTCGCGAGCATCTCATCCACCGTCAGCAAAGCTGGTGGTGTGGGTATAGGCACTGTGCCAGGTAGTAACCCTACCATTGAAAACAGCACAATCCTCCTGCAGGCTGTGCGGGCTTTGGCTGTTCGCTATAGCGACAACTCTGGCGGGGTTTTCCGTAACAACCAGATTGAAGGGGATCCAGCCACTGCTGCAACTGCTGCGCCAGTGCAGGCTCGGCAAGCAGCTACCGACGGCACAACTGGGATCCAGCTGGATGGAGCGGGGTCGGCACCGGCCATCCAATTTAATAGGATCGGTGTTGGCAGAATAGCTGGCAGTGTTGGTATCCGCATTTTGCAAGGAAGCCAAGCTCGTACTATTTCCGACAATACGTTCATAACCCGCAGTGAAGGCATGGGGGTAGGGATTCAAGTGGTAGCTGGCACTCCGGAGACAGTAGTTGCTGCCTACTTGGCCAACAACCGCTTCCAGGGGAACTTTGCTGAAAGGATCAGCGTTGGCCCTGTGCCCACGCCCACTCCAGAACTGACACCCACACCTACCCCGGAACCGACACCTAGGCTGACTCCAACGCCCATCCCAGCGCCAACACCCAGGCCAACTCCAAGGCCCACCCCAACTCCGGCGCCCACGCCCACTCCAGAACTGACACCCACACCTACCCCGGAACCGACACCTAGGCTGACTCCAACGCCCATCCCAGAGCCAATACCCAGGCCAACGCCAACGCCCACGCCGACGCTAACGCCTACTCCTGCCGGTGTGACGATCACTATCCCAGGCCTGCCTGCTGGTGCTACAGTAAGGGTGACAGGAGCAGGAGGTTCCCCCGTTATTGCCACTTCCACCTCGGTGTCTGGAGATGTGGTTATCTTCCCAGGCCCATTCACCATCCCCTTTGGTGGCCAGGTTCGAGTGACTCCCGCCATTCCTTTGCCTGGGCCGATCAGGGTCGGCGGTACTACCCTTACAATCTTCGACAACACCACTAACCCTGGCAGCACCACCTACTTCAACCTCGGCCCTGCCATTTCGGTGAACTAGCTTGGGGTTGGCTCCAGAAGGGCACTCGATTTCCACTTAGAAGGCGCTAGGTGGCAGCCGGTCGCCTTTCTTACCGGCTTTTGCTGACGATTTCTGTCTCCTAGAGAGGGGGTGAAGACCTCGGTCGCCGTCAAGGATGAAGTGTTGCCGTTTGCAATCTGCGCCCGCAGCACAAACAAGAACGGCAACAAAGAGAGGGAATTAGCCTGGGCCCAAACCTCTTGGAGTGAAGAAGGCGTCTTGTCAACTACTCAAGAGAGCTGCCTATGCCTATTAGTTAGACTGCTCTGCAGCAGTTTTGTCCTCTTTTGCTTCTGCTGCTTTAGCCGCTCTCATCTCTGCCAAAATCTCTTCGGGTCGCTTCCCAGCTCGCTGGGATCCGGTAGGCAGGTCGTGGGGATCGATCACCCCCTTGGGCAGGTAGGCAAACTCCCGTAGAGGTGTCACCATTGGATCCTCTGTTACTTTGGAAGGCAGGCGACCTAGCGCCACCTGATGGTAGTTCAGCTCGTGGCGGTCGTAGGTGGCTAGCTCATAATCTTCGGTAACCGAGAGGCAATTGGTGGGGCAAAACTCTACGCAGTTGGCGCAGAAAATGCATACTCCAAAATCGATGCTGTAGCTGTAGAGCTCTTTTTTCTTCAGCTCGGTGTTGTAGACCCAGTCCACCACGGGCAGGTCGATGGGGCAAACCCGAACACAGATCTCGCAGGCAATGCACTTATCGAACTCAAAGTGAATGCGTCCCCGAAAGCGCTCGGAAGGGATCAGCTTCTCAAAGGGGTACTGAACAGTCACGGGCCGGCGGTTCATGTGGTCGAAGACGACCCCCATCCCCTGGCCAATGTACTTAGCAGCCTTGAAGGCATCGCTTACGTATTCGCCAACGCGCTTTAGAAAAGTCATGACCTATTTCCTCTCCCTTGCTGCTTCTACTTTCATTAACCCCCGAAAAAGGTTGGGAAGGCCAGCTTCAAAGCCGCCGTCAACAGCAAATTCACAAACGAGACGGGCAGCAGAAATTTCCACCCCAAATCCAACAGCTGGTCAATGCGCACCCGCGGCAGGGTCCAGCGCAAGAGGATGGCCAAAAACACAAAGATAAAAGCCTTGACCATCGTCATGAGAATGCCCAACACCGCCGCGCCGATCTGCAAAAAGGGGTTGTCCAACGGGATCCCGAGCCAGGCGGCAATTGTTTCCACCGGCACCACAAACGACCAGCCGCCCAAGTACAACACCGCCGCAATGAGAGAGGCCAGCAGCAAGTTGGCGTAGGATCCCAGGTAAAACAGGGCAAATTTCATGCCGGAGTACTCCGTCTGGTAGCCGGCCACCAGCTCCTCTTCGGCTTCCGGCAAATCAAAGGGGATCCGTTCGGTTTCCGCCAGCGCCGAGATCAGGAAAATGACAAAGCCAATCGGCTGCCGCCACACGTTCCAACTGAGGATCCCCAGCCCACTCTGCTGCTCCACGATCCCCACGGTGTCCAGGCCGTTGCTCATCAGCACCACCGCCAGCACCGACAAGGCCAAGGGCAGTTCGTAGCTAATTGACTGGGCCGCCGCCCGCAGCCCCCCCAGCAGAGAATACTTGTTGTTGGAGCCGTAGCCCGACATCAACAGGCCGATGGGCTGCACGCTGGAGGTGGCGATCAAGAAAAACACCCCGATGGCGATGTTGGAGATCAATAGGTTCTGGCCGAAGGGAACCACCAGATAACACAAAAAGACCGGCAGGAAAACCAGGATCGGCCCCAGCGTGAACAAAACTGGGTCGGCCAAGCTGGGCAGCACATCTTCCTTCGTCAAGAGCTTGATGCCATCGGCAATCGGGATCAGTACCCCCTGTGGCCCGGCCATGTTGGGGCCAATCCGCTGCTGGGCCGCCGCCGAGATCTTCCGCTCTAGCCAGGTCATGACCATCACTCCTAAGGTGGCGGCGATGACCATGAGCAACATGGGCAAAGGTACCCACAAAGCGTGGGCAGCGCCTGGGCTCAGGCCCAAGTTTTGCAGGGCTGTTTCAAAACCAAGCTGTAGGTCAATGCCGGCGGTTGTCATGGGGTTGAGTGGCTCCCTAGAGACGGTGAGTCAAAAAAGGCACTGGAGTCTGTGGATCTAACTAGGCTTTGCCGTTGGGATCCGACTGAGGGGGACGGTGGCGGCGGCGCAGCTCCTGCTGAATGATGGCCTGCAGGCGGGCGTCGGATAACTCTTCGGCGCGGCGGCGCCTTTCTTCTTGGTACTTGGCCCATTGCTTGGGACCGATAATCGCGGCAATAGTTACGACAATCAGGAGCGGCAGAAGCAAGATCGCCCAGGCCATCGCCCTTGTCCTCCCTTTCCTACGAGTATCTTAGCGATCCACCTCCCCCATAATGATGTCGATGCTGCCCAAGATGGCGATCATGTCGGCCACCTTCATGCCGCGAATGAGCTGAGGCAACACCTGCAGGTTGACAAAGCCGGGTGGACGGATCTTCCAGCGCCACGGACAGACGTTGTCGTCGCCAACAATGTAAATCCCCAGCTCCCCTTTGGCGCTCTCCACCCGTACGTAGGCCTCTCCTTTGGGGATCTTGAAGTTGGCCGAGGGCTTTTTGCTGATGAACTGGTAGTCGCCCTTGTTCCACTCCGACTTTGGCCCCTCCAGCATGCGCTTGGCTTCCAGATTTTCAAAGGGGCCACCGGGCAGGGCCTTCACCGCCTGCTGCACAATTTTGCAGGACTCGCGCATCTCCTTCATGCGCACTCGATAGCGGGCCAGGCAATCCCCCTCTGGGTAAACCGCCACCTCCCAGTCGAAGTCGTCGTAGCACTCGTAGTGATCCACCTTGCGCAGATCCCAGTTGACGCCGCAGGCCCGCAGCATGGGCCCAGACAGGCCCCAGTTGATGGCATCTTGCTTGGAGATGACCCCTATCCCTTCCAGCCGCCGGCGGAAGATGGGGTTGTCGGTAACCAGCCGCTCGTACTCATCTACCTTGGGCAGGAAGTACTCGCAAAAATCGAGGCATTTTTCCGTCCAGCCGTAGGGCAGATCCACCGCCACGCCCCCGACGCGGAAGTAGTTGTTGTTGATGAGGCGCATGCCGGTGACGGCTTCAAACAAATCCAAGATCCACTCCCGCTCCCGCATGGCGTAGAGGAAGGGGGTTTGGGCGCCCAGGTCGGCCAAGAAGGGGCCAAACCAGAGCAGGTGGTTGGTGATGCGGGTCAGCTCCAACATGATCACCCGCAGGTAGCTGGCCCGCCGGGGCACCGGGATCCCAGCCAGTTTCTCGACGGCGTTGACGGTGATGGCCTCGTTGAACATGCCGGCACCGTAGTCCCAGCGGGAGACGTAGGGCAGGTACTGCACCACGGTGCGGTTTTCGGCAATTTTTTCCATGCCGCGGTGCAGATAGCCAATCACCGGCTCGCAGTCGACGATGTTTTCGCCATCGAGGGTGACCAGCAGGCGCAAGACCCCGTGCATAGAAGGATGGTGCGGCCCAAAGTTGAGCAGCATCCGGTCAGTACGGGTCTCGATCATGGGCATGGGCATGGCCGCCGCCTCCGCAACTGAAGAATGTTTATGGTCTGCAACATTTGCAGTATAGCGGCTTTCCCGCGGTTCCTCGAGCTCTCGGGCCATCAGGGATCCCAATTCTTGCTATTGAGGAGCTCTTGATGACTCAGCTAACGTGAAAAAAAGGAGGGAGAGCAATGGCTGGTTCCCCTACAAACAGCTCCTCTCGACGGGAGCAGCAGCATCCGCAATACGACACCGATCGGGCTCTTCTCAACGAGCTGATGGCCCAAGTGCAGGAGAGCCCCCCCTCGGATTGGGTGCTGGCCGAAGTGGCCCGTCTGCGCATCCGCTACCACGGCTTTCCCGGCGCCTGGGATCTGCAGCGGGATTTGGATCAGATCTTGGAACAGTGGGGCCTGAGCGAAGAGGAGCTGTTTGCCCGCACCCGCCAGATCCACGCCCGCGGCCAGGTCTACGGCCGCAGCTTCAGTACACGGGATGACTGGGCCTA
Source organism: Synechococcus sp. JA-3-3Ab (assembly GCF_000013205.1). Taxonomy (NCBI): domain Bacteria; kingdom Bacillati; phylum Cyanobacteriota; class Cyanophyceae; order Synechococcales; family Synechococcaceae; genus Synechococcus; species Synechococcus sp. JA-3-3Ab. Next base: position 756,663 of record NC_007775.1, read on the forward strand.
GGCAGCAGCCTTTATGGAAGGGTGTCTATCCTTCTGCCCCCTTTTTTGGCAAAAGAGGGGAGTTCCTCCATCCTTCATCAGCACCTGGGAAACTAGGAAGCCTGGAGCTGCTCGGCAAAGATGGGATCCAGAGGCACATCCAAAGCGGCGATGACCTTGGTCCAGAAGTTCATAAAGCCAATCCAGGCCGAGAGCTCCACCAGATCTTCGTCTGACCAAATGGTTTTGAGGCGGGCAAAGAAGCTGTCGGTCACCACCATGCTGGGCACGGTCATGCGCTCGGCGTACTCGATGGCCAGCTTCTCGGCTTCGGTGTAGAGGGCGCTGGTGCGGGCCTGGGCCACCGCGGCAATTTTGGCCGGGGAGGCGCCGTGTTTTTGCGCCTGCAGGGTGTGGTAGGGCAGGCAGTAGTGGCGGCAGCCGTTGATCTGGGCAATGCGGATGCTGACCAGCTCTTTTAGCTCCTCGGGCAGGTTGGGGTTGTCGGTGTGCAGCGCTCCGTACAGGTTCATCACCGCCCGCATCAGCTGCGGCTTGTGGGCCATTACCTGTAGCGGGTTGAGGGCGGTGCCATAGGTTTTTTCTAGGCTTTCGTAAACCTTCTGCAGTTGCTTGTCGGCTTTTTCCGGAGGAACAGGAGGGATCCGCATGGATGATCTATAAAAAATTGCAGCATTCTCGACTTTAGCGCGTTTGGGGGATATCTCCTCCTGCCCGCCACAACTAATTGCCCAAGGACTGCTCGAGGGCTTCTACCTGCTGTTGGGTAGCTGTAGCCCCTTGGTTGAGGGTTTGCTGGAGCTGTTCCCGCGATTGGTAGATCTGCAGCGGCCCTCCCTGGGGGATCCCTTGCTGGGCGGCTTCTGGGCTGGCCTGCTCTGGACTTGGCTCTGAACTGAGCGGGTTGCGGTAGAGCCGGTTCACCACCAGAAAGCCCACCAGCACTACGGCAGTTGCCACCAAAAGTCGAACCATACCCGGATCCCTTGCAAGCGTCTAGTTCTAGAATGCCCAAAAAGAGTATCAGGTATCAGAGGTCGGGCAAAATGGCGCAGACTGCTCAGCCGGTGCGGGTTGGCATTGGCGGCCCGATGGGATCCGGGAAGACCGCCCTGGTGGAAAAGCTCTGTCTGGCACTGCGGGATCCCTTGTCTTTGGCCGTGGAGACTAATATACCCGCGAAGATGCCGAGTTTTTGGTGCGGGCCAAGGCGCTGGCGGCGGAGCGGATCATCGGCGTGGAGACCGGCGGCTGTCCCCACACGGCCATTCGGGAAGACGCCTCCCTCAACCTCGATGCCATTCAGGAGCTGGAGCGCCGCTTCTGTCCCCTGAATCCCATCTTGGTGGAATCGGGAGGGGATAACTTGGCGGCCACCTTCAGCCCAGAGCTGGTGGATGCCTGCATCTATGTTATTGATGTGGCCGAAGGGGACAAGATCCCGCGCAAGGGGGGCCGGGGATCACCCGCTCCGACCTGCTGGTGATCAACAGGATCGACCTGGCGCCCTATGTGGGGGCGGACTTGGGGGTGATGGAACGGGATGCCCGCCGCATGCGGGGAGACAGGCCCTTTGTCTTTACCAACCTGCGCACGGGCGAGGGACTGGATCAGATCCTGAGCTGGCTGAAGCGGGAGGTGCTCTTTTGCCCCATCCAGGCTAACTCCCCCTCTGTAAGCCGCCTGTGACCTTCGGCAAGGCCCTCTTGAAGATCAGCCGCCAAGGCGAACATGCCCGCATTTGGGAGTATTCTCAGGCCCCCCTGCAATGGCTGGGATCCCCCGGTGAGCCGCCCCTCTATTACCTGCGCAACCCCAACGGCGGCCTGCTGGGCGGGGATCGCCACCACATCGCGATCGAGCTGGGGGCAGGCGCAGGGCTGGCAATTCGCACCCAGGGGGCAACCCGCCTCCACCCCGGCCTGATCCGGCAACAGGCCAAGGTCAAGCTGGCCCCCACCAGCCAACTGATCTGGATCCCTCACCCGACCATTCCCGGCGCAGGAGCAGACTTCCGCCAACAGGTGCAGATCGAGCTGGATCCCAGTGCCCGCCTGGCCTATGCCGAGATCTGGACGGCCGGGCGGCTGGCCATGGGGGAATGCTGGCAGTTTCGGCGCCTTTCCAGCAGCTTGCGGGTTTGGGTCGCTGCCGGGAGCCCATCTGCTAGCCGCCAGAAAAAGCTCTGGCTGCAAGAACACATCGATCTCCGCTTTCCCCACCAGCATGTCTCCACCGCGTCGGTGCTGGGATCCCATCTCTGCTGGGGATCCCTGTATTTGCTGGGGGACTGGCCGGAACCCACTTGGCCGACCGTTCACGTCAGCGGGACAGAATCCCCACACTGGCTGGTCAAGTCTCCGGATCCCGTCTGTCAGGGCTGGATCCTGCGCCAGGTGGGGCCACAGGCAGAGGCCATCTGGCAGCAGTTCGGCCAGGTTGTGCAACAGCTTGCCGCGGCCCAGAGAAGCTCAAGCCAGGGGTGGTAGGCTAGGGCTGGCTTCACCCGACCCGTTGCCCGAGATCATGAACGCGGCCCGACGCATTATCAAACGTTCTGTTCGCAAGGGACGAAGTCGCTGGCTGCTCCTCTACGAAAGAGGAATGGCTCTGCTGGCCCTGGGCAACCTGTGCTGGGTGCTCTTCGACCTCAGCTACGTGCCCTGGCGGGACTTTTGGCTCCAGGGGCGGGTGCAGATCTTCGGCGCCTTTGGCCCTCCCATTCCCCTGCCCATCCTCTCCCAACAGACCAGCCGCTCCCCGGTAACCGACCTGTATGACCCGGTGAAAGGCATTGAGCCCAACCCGGAAACCCAGCGCTACTTGGCCCTGGTGGATGAGCTGCGCCAGGTCACCCTGCGCTTTGGGGTGGAGTCGGAAGCGGCGGCGCCGCTCCTGGCCCGCTTGCGGCAACTGAGCGACGAGATGATCGAGACCAACCCCTTTCAGGCCGCCAACAAAACCGGCCAGTTTGTGCGCATCCTCAACTTGATGCGGGAGCACATCCCCGGAGCCGACTCGGCCAGGGCCGCCTTCGCCCGCTTCTGGACTGCCGAATACTTGGCCAGCGTCGATCCCAAAGACGGGATCGAATTTTTCCAGGCCCGGCTGCGCCCCCTCTTCGAGACCAACTACTCCCGCCCCATCGGCGAGAGCGGCAGCCCCGTGGACTTTTTTCCGCTGCTGGATTTTCCCTTTGTGTTGCTGTTTGGGCTGGAATTTGTCCTGCGCACGGTGGCCATCAGCCGCCGCTACACCGGCGTCAATTGGCTGGATGCCATGCTCTGGCGCTGGTACGATGTGCTGCTGCTGTTGCCCTTTTGGCGCTGGCTGCGGGTGATCCCCGTCACCATCCGGCTGGGACAGGCGCAGTTGCTGGATCTGGAGCGGGTCCGGGCCCAGGTAAGCCAGGGCTTTGTCACCAACTTCGCCGAAGACCTGACCGAGGTCATCGTCGTGCGGGTGATCAACCAAATCCAGGCATCCATCCAGCGGGGATCCCTGCCCCTGCTGCCGGCAGCCGATCCCTCCCGCAGCTACATCGACCTCAACGAGATCAACGAGCTGGAAGCCATTGCCAACCTGGTTTTTCGCACCGTCCTCTACCGCGTCTTGCCCCAGGTTCAGCCGGAGGTGGAGCAATGGCTCCGCTACAACCTGGATGGCCTGCTCAAACAACTCCCCGCCCTGCAAACCCTGGAACGGCTGCCCGGCCTCGGATCCCTGCTCAGCCAACTGACGGAGCGCCTGGCCGGCGAGCTGACCACCACCACCTACAAAGCCTTGACCAACAGCTTCGAGGATCCCGTCGGCTCCAAGCTGGTGGCCCAACTGTTGCGGCGATTTGGCGAAGTCTTGGCAGGTGAACTTACCCAGCAACATGCTCTGGATGAGATCCGCTCCCTGCTGCAAGACTTGCTGGAAGAGATCAAGATCAACTACGTAGAGCGCCTCTCCCAGGAAGATCTGGAGGAGGTGATGGAGCAAACCCGCAAGCTGCGGCAAAAAGCCCAGCAACTCGAGCAAGCCCGCGGCGCGTAGGGGTGGTTGACGAGGTTTCGCCGGTTCAGTAGGATAATGGTTCAAGCCTGGGCGAGTGGCGGAACTGGTAGACGCACCGCACTCAAAATGCGGCGGGAAACCGTGTCGGTTCGAATCCGACCTTGCCCATGGCAAAGTGACCTTCTCGCTGCCACGACCTGTAGCTAGCAGCAGAGTTCACCTCCACTACCCCGCTTTCAAGCGGCGCACCAGTTGCCAGCCATCCACCTCGGCCAAAGGCTGCAGCCCCAGATTCTGGATCGATATCTGCTGAGCTTGGACAGGAGAGACCCACAGGTAATCCCCATGTTTCCCTGCTTGCAGGGCCTGGTCATCCACCCACCGTCCTGGGTTGGGGGTGTAGAAGGCAAGGGCCTGGGCCTGACAGACGTCCGCTAGGCCGCTGCGGCCAATGTCCACCGTGGGAAAATCAGGGTCTGCAGAGCCCAGCATCTGTTTCCAGTCCATCTGGGCAAAGGCGGGATTGAAATTGCCGAAGTCAGGCCGCAGGACAATGCTGACCATGGTGAGGATGCTGGCAGCCAGGAGCGTGCCCACCCAGAGTTCGCCGGCATAATGCAGCACCCGCCGCCAGCTCCAGATTGCCGGCAAGAGCAGATACAGCAGGCCGATCGCCATCAATGGCCAAGCGTGGGGTTGGAGCAGACCCAGTCCCTCAACATCCCGCTTGAGGGCCAGCCCCAAACCCAAAAGCAGGGTTCCCACCGCCGCCAGCCCCCAAGAGAGCACCTGGGCCACATGGGGTCTGTCGCGGCGAGAGCCTCGTCCTGCTGTTGCCGGCAAGGCGGAGCGGAGCGGAAAGGGCAGAGCTTGATCCAGAACCACCCCCGCTAGGAGAGCTAGCCAGGGATAGAGCTGTACCGTGTAGTAGGGCGTTTTGGTGGGATAGAGCTGCAAGAGCAAAAACAACAGCAGGGGGAAAGACCAAACCAGCAGGGTGGATCCCGGCTTTTGCCGCAGCAGCAGCCAGCCTCCCACCAAGGCCAAAACCGTCCAGGGGAAGCCATGGATCGGGATGTGCCAAAAGTAATACCAGCCGGTGGCATCGGCATGGAAGGGTTCTTGCCCCAGATCCCACACCTTCCCTACTAAGGTGAGCAGGACCTTGGCGCCGTAGAGGCTTATGGCCAGGCCTAGCCAGAGGCCGAAAATTCCCAAGCCCAGCAAAAGCCCCAGCCAAAAGGGGACAGATCCCAGCCAGTGCCGCCGCTGCTGCCACAGGTAGGGGATCAAAGCCACCGCCGGCAGCAGGATCATGGCGCTCTTCATCAAAAGGCCCAGTCCAAAGGCCACTCCCGCCAACCAGAACCAGCGCCGGTGGCCGCGGATGCCGTTCACTAGGCCTAGGATCCCCAGGAGCTCCAGGCAGGTTAGAGGCACATCCTGACCCACCAGCCGCCCCTGCTGCACCCAGAGGTAGCACAGGGGCAAAACTGCCATTCCCAAGAGGGCCGCCCGGCTTGGCAAAAAGGCCCGCCCAATCCAGCCGATGAGGGGGATGGAAAGCAAAGCCGCCAGGATCCCGGGCAGCCGCGCCGCCCACTCGTTTACGCCATAAAGGGCAAAGCTGAGGGCCACGCTCCAGGTAAGTAGGGGAGGCTTCTCAAAAAAAGGCTCTCCCAGAAAAGTTGGCCCCAGCCAGTTGCCTCCCCGCAGCAGCTCGCGAGCCATCTGGGCGTAAAAGCTCTCGTCACAACCAGCCAAACTGGGATCCGCTCCCGAGAGCACAAACAGCGGCACTGCCAGGCCCACGATCAATAGGCTCAAAGCCCAAAAGGAAAACAGATGCGGGTCGCGGCGAAACTGGACAAAAGAGCTGGCTGGGGGCAGGGATCCCCGGCGAGGAGAACTGCCCAAGCGGTTGGGGTTGCCGAAGGGACGCATGAACAAGCCCTCTGGAACGGCACCAAGTGGCGGCTCTAACCAGACTAGACTCTGCAGAAGGAGATCTGGCCTTTTCTTTTTACGGAAGCTCCAGGGATCCAGGAACGCCCTCCAGGCTGGCTGGCAGAGAGGTTAGTCCCTGAAACCAGCTGAAAAACTGCTCGGCATAAGGTCGAAGGGCAGGCTCCAGGTAGTAGAAGTTCTCCGCCCGATCCGTAAACTCCCAAAACTCAGAAGCAGTGGAGTGAAGTTCCTGGCGGATGATCTGCAGTCGGGCCAAAGGCTCCTGTTGCATATCCTCATAGATCAGCCTGGCCAAATCCTCCCGCCCACGGCTAAGGAAATAGGCTGCTAGCCGCGCCTGGGTTTTCCGGATCCCGCGCAGGGTCATTTCCTGCTGCTCGCTTTCCGGGTCTTGGTCCAGGTGGAGCAGGACTTGTAGGATGGCCTCCGTTGTCTCTGACTGCAGCGCGCAGCTGAGTTGGGCCAGCACCCCTAGGTCAAAGCCAAAGGTTTCAGAAAGGAAAAGTAAGCCGGCCTTGTAGGCCACTAGGCTGTAGTAGCGAAAATGGCCGACCATCTCCAAGACCAACGCCGACTGCTGATGGCGCAAAGCGGCCTCGGCCAGCAAACGGTACTGCTTGAGCAGGTTGTAGCCGCTGCGGATATCCCGTGCGTTGATCACCGCCCGCAGGTAGGTGTTGAAGAACTTGATCACCCAGCCGACCAGCCGGAGCTCTCGGCTTTGCAGGGCGCGGATCCCCAGCTCCCGCGTGTGAATGGCCACCAGAGTCCTTGCTTGCCGCAGGCCATTGAGGCCCTCAGTAAACAGGGCCTGATACTGCCGCAGGATCTTCAGCACAGCGCTGGCGTCCAGAGAAACCAGGAGCGGGGTAGGTGCGCCTTGTGCTGGGCATAGAACATCCACAAGGCCTTTAGGCTATCCAAGGCTTCCAGGAGGATGACCTCCTCCCGTTGGCGCAGGGCGCTGATGGCAATACTTTTGATTTCATCCAAGGCCGAGAGGCAGCGCTGATGGGCGGCAGCGCAAGGTTGTAGGGCAGAGGGCTGTCGCTGTTCCCATCTGGAGGCCCCCAGAATCGCCTGCTGCACCTGCTGCTCAATGCGGCGAATAATCGAAGTCGGCTGTAGGAAGTGAAACACAAAGCTGAAGTAGGGGATGAGCACCAAAAACGAGGCCGTACCCAGCAGTAGGTTTAGCCCAATCAGGAGCTGGGGATCCTCGTAGAAACCCAGGGCCACCGAGCTCCACAAGCTGACTACATTGGCCAAAATCAAAAACGAGAAGAGGTAGAAATTGGTCTTCTCCCGCAGAAACAACTCGGTAACTTTGGGGGTGAAGCGATCAGCACTCAACTGCACCACAATGGCCACCACCGAGAGGGTAAAGCCCAGCATCCCCGACAGCACCTCGGCCAAGGTGACCACAAACTCCTGCAGCGCTCCTGGCTGCCGAACGGGTTGGGCAAGAGCCAACGCCAAGCCGGCTTGGATCCAGCGGTGCGCCCCCCTGCCCAGGCCAGACCTACCACCCCCCCACCGCCCTCCAAAGCCAAACTCGAGAGCCAGGCTTTGCAGCGCTTTCGGCCAAGCCCATCTTCTTTCCCCCCAGCACCTTCAATATTCGCTAAGAAGAGCCTCCACAAACTCGTAGCTGGAAAAAGGCCTTAGATCCTCCAACCCCTCGCCAGCTCCAATAAAGCGGATAGGCAGGTTCATCTGCTGGGTAATAGCTAGGGCGATCCCTCCTTTGGCGGTGCTGTCCAGCTTGGTGAGGATGACGCCGGTTAGCTTGGCCACTTCGGCAAACACCTGGGCCTGGCGCAGGCCGTTTTGCCCTTGGGTAGCATCCAAAACCAAGAGGCTTTCCACCTTGGCTTCGGGGGCTTTCTTGTCGATGATGCGGCGGATCTTGGCCAGCTCCTCCATCAGGTTCTTCTTGTTCTGCAGGCGGCCTGCTGTATCTACCAAGAGCAACTCGGTGCCTCTGGCCTTGGCGGCGGTGATGGCATCAAACACCACGGCGGCCGGGTCAGCGTTAGGGGAAGGGTTGGCGATGACCTCCACCCCCGCCCGCTCTGCCCAGATCTTGAGCTGCTCTATGGCGGCAGCGCGGAAGGTGTCGGCAGCAGCAATTAGACACTGGTAGCCGGACTGGCGGGCCACATGGGCAATTTTGCCGATGGTGGTGGTCTTGCCCACTCCATTCACGCCCACGATCAGCCAGATGTTGAGCGTGCCCCGCTGGGGCGCAAAGGTGGGATCCCCTACCGTCAGCATCTGCCGCATCTGCTGCTTGAGGTACTTCACCGCCTCCTCTGGAGGCACCACCTCCTCCCGCATGCGTTTTTGCAGGGCCTGGAGGATCTGCTCAGTGGCCTCAACGCCCACATCCGCCTGCAGCAGCATCGTCTCAATGGTTTCGACCGCCTCCCGATCAAGAGGCCCCCGGCCCATTAGAGCCTTTAACTGGTTGATCAGGTTGAGGCGGGTTTTGCCCAGACTCCGCCGCAGCTTTTGCAGCCAGGAGATCTCTTCTACGGAGATCTCTTCGGGCTTGCGTCCTTGGGCCGCCAGGATCTCGGCTGACCAGCGGAAGCCCTCGTCGAAAACCAGCTCTTCCGCCGCCGACTCTGCCGACTCTGGAGGTGGGGCAGCAGGAGCAACAACGCTGGCAGGGATCGGCTCCGGTTCCTCCACGGCGCTTGCCTTTAGGGCCTGCAGGCGCTCGGCAGCGCGAGGAGCCAGATCAAAAAAGGAGGGGACAGCAGCCGGCTGCTCAGGAGACGATGAGGGAGAGGCGGCTTCAGGTGCTGTAGCTGCTGGAGCAGAGGGCTGGGATCCCTCGCTTGCAGGGGGTTCTGGGGCGGCTGGGGAGACAACCTCTGCTTGAGTAGCTTTGGCGGCAGCCCGCGCTTTTAGGTTGGCATAGGCGGCTTTAGCAAAGGCCAAATAGTCTTCCGGCGACATGGCAGCCGGCTCTGCCGCTGGGGGAGTTGCCGACTCGGCCTTTTGGGGAGAGGACTCTGCTTCACCCTTGGAGTCGGTGTAGCGACGGCGAAACCAATCAAAGGCCATAATCCCACCTCTAGCCTGACTTTTTTCCAGTTTGGCAAAGCAGCTTCTTTTCCAGAGCTCGGCCTTTGCACCCAAAAGGGAAGGGACAGTTTCCCTAGGCAAACACCACCGTTTTGTTGCAGTACACCAGGACGCGATTTTCTAGGTGATAGCGCACGGCCCGGGCCAAGACTAGGCGCTCCACGTCGCGGCCCTTGCGGATGAGGTCAGCTACCGTGTCGCGGTGACTCACCCGCACTACGTCCTGCTCGATGATTGGCCCTTCATCCAGCTCCTCGGTGGCGTAGTGGGCGGTGGCGCCGATGATCTTGACGCCCCGCTGGTGGGCACGCTGGTAGGGGTTAGCACCGGCAAAAGCAGGCAGCGTAGAGTGGTGAATGTTGATCACCGGGGGCGCCTGGCGGAGCAGCCACCCACTCAAGACCTGCATGTATTTGGCCAGCACCACTAAGTCAATCCGATATTCCTGCAGCAAGGCAAGTTGTCGGGCCTCTGCCTCGGCTCTGTTTTCTGGAGAAACGGGGATGTGGTAGTAGTCGATGCCAAAAGAGCGGGCCAGCGGCTCCAAGTCGGGGTGGTTGCTGATGATCAGAGGGATCTCCGCCGGCAGCTCCCCAGCCCTCTGCCGCCAGATGAGATCCAACAGACAGTGGGGTTGCTTGCTAACCCACACCGCAATGCGCCGGCGCGTATCGGAAAAATGCAGCTCCCAGTTGGCCTGGATCCCGCGGGCAATGCCGGAGAAGGCAGGAACAATCTCCGACCGTTCTAGCCGAAAGCCTTCTAAATCCCACTCGATGCGGCTTAGGAACAACCCTGCCTCGAGATCCGTGTGGTGGTCAGCGTGAAGAATGTTGCCGTCGTAGCTGTAGATGAAGTTGGAGAGCTTGGCTACCAGGCCTTTTTGATCGGGACAGGACACCAGTAGGGTGGCCGTGGGCATAGAAGTGCAAAGAGCTCGCCCCTTTACCCTAGGACTTGGATTGGTCTGAGGGCAAGCGCCCCTGGCCAGGGGGTTTCAGTCTTGAGCTCTTGCAACAACCCAGAACCCCCCGGCTGGCTGTCCCAACGCCTGAAGTTGATGGGAATTACATCACCGCTGAGGAGTCGGTGAGGGACAGCTCCTGAGAATAACTCGAGGGGTTTTGGCCGTGCTGCTGCAGCCAGGCTTTTGCATTCGCCAGGGCATAGTTAGGTAGGATTGTCCTTATGCCGAGACAGAGCGGGTCGAAGCGGGGCATTGGCTAGGCAGCATCCACGCTTGAAGATCCCTCGGAGAGGGATGCGGCGGCCCTGGGCTCTGCCTCCACAACCGGCTTTGTGGGCATATCGGCTGTGGCAACTGGGTCGGTTTTGAGCGGAGCTGCAGGGGCTGTCTGGGGACTAGAGGCGCGGGCGGCTCTTTCTAGCTCCTGGGCTTCCTGGTTTAACTGAGCCTCAAACTCTCTGGCAGCATCCTGTAAGCTGCGCAAGGTTTTGGCTAGGGCACGACCAATCTCTGGCAGCTTGCGTGGCCCAAACACTAGGAGAGCCACTGCAAAGATAACCAGCATTTCCGGCAGTCCGACGCCCAAGAAATTCATAAGCCCGGGGAGTGCTTTGTTTCCCTAGCCTGACATCTTCTTGCCCTTGTCCGCAAGCGCTTTTCTCCCTCCAAGGCTTGCCTCTGCTGCAGCAAACTGCCGCTGCCGTCTTGGCTGGGCTACCAGGTCAGCCCCTTTCCGGCCGCCCAAGCCCAGGGGAGGGGAATGATAAAATTGGGTATACCCGTTCTATTGGCCTAGGCTTCCCATGCTCCAAGCCCTACAGAAGCTTCTCGGGGATCCCAACGAGCGCAAGATCCGCAAGTACCTGCCTGTTGTCAAGCTGATCAACTCGCTGGAGATTGAGATCGCCTCCCTTTCGGATGCGGAGCTCAGGGCCAAGACCACCGAGTTTCGCCAGCGCTTGGATAGAGGGGAGTCCCTCGACGATCTCCTGCCCGAGGCTTTTGCAGTGGTGCGGGAAGCGGCCAAGCGGGTTCTCAACTTGCGCCACTACGATGTGCAGCTCATTGGCGGCATGGTGCTGCACGAGGGCCAGATTGCCGAGATGAAAACTGGCGAAGGGAAAACCCTGGTCGCCACCTTGCCTGCCTATCTCAACGGCCTGACCGGGAAAGGGGTTCACATCGTTACTGTCAACGGCTACTTGGCCCGGCGGGACTCGGAGTGGATGGGGCAGGTGCACCGCTTCCTGGGCCTGACCGTCGGCCTGGTGCAAGAGGGCATGTCCACCGACGAGAAGCGGCGCAGCTACCACTGCGACATCACCTACTGCACCAACAGCGAGCTGGGCTTCGACTACCTGCGGGACAACATGGCCACCGACATCAAAGAGGTGATGCAGCGGCCCTTTAACTACTGCATCATCGACGAGGTGGACTCCATCCTCATCGACGAGGCCCGCACTCCCCTGATCATCTCCGGCCAGATGGCCCGCCCCTCCGAAAAATACCTCAAGGCGGCTCAGGTGGCGCGGGAGCTGATCCGGGACGAGCACTACGAGGTGGACGAAAAAGCCCGCAACGTCATCCTCACCGACGAAGGGTTTGAGGCGGCGGAGCGGCTGCTGGGGGTCTCCGACCTGTTCGATCCCAAGGATCCCTGGGCGCACTTTGTCTTTAATGCAGTGAAGGCCAAGGAGCTCTTCATCCGGGATGTCCACTACATCGTCCGCAACCAAGAGGTGGTGATCGTGGACGAGTTCACCGGGCGGGTGCTCCCCGGTCGCCGCTGGTCGGACGGGCTGCACCAGGCGGTGGAGGCCAAGGAGGGGGTGCCGATTCAAAACGAGAGCCAAACCCTGGCCACCATCACCTACCAAAACCTCTTCCTGCTCTACCCCAAGCTCTCCGGCATGACAGGCACTGCCCGCACCGAGGAAGCCGAGTTCAGCAAAACCTACAACCTAGAAGTCACGGTGATCCCCACCAACCGGCCCATTCGCCGCAAAGATGCCCCCGATTTGGTGTACAAGACCGAAAACGCCAAGTGGAAAGCGGTCGCCGAGGAGATTGCCCACATGCACGCCCAGGGGCGCCCTGTTTTGGTGGGAACCACCAGCGTGGAGAAATCCGAACGCCTCTCGGCCATGCTCAAGGAAATGGGGATCCCCCACAACCTCCTCAACGCCAAGCCGGAGAACGTGGAGCGGGAGGCGGAAATCATTGCTCAGGCGGGTCGCAAAGGTGCCGTAACCATTGCTACCAACATGGCTGGGCGGGGCACGGACATCATCTTGGGTGGCAACGCGGAATACATGGCCCGCCTCAAGCTGCGGGAACGGCTGATGCCCAAGCTGGTGCAGCTGGATCCCGACAACCCCCTGGGATCGGCCTCCACGACAAGCCGCGGCGGCGGTCAAGGGTTTGGCCCAGCCTCGCCCAAGCCGAAAAAGTCCTGGACGGTGGTCTCTCCCAACTTTTACCCCTGTGAGCTGTCTGCCCGCACCAGCCAGGCTTTGGACGAGGTGGTGGCAGCCGCAGTGGCCAAGTACGGGTTGAACCGTCTGCCGGAGCTGGTGGTGGAAGATCTCATCGCGGTGGCCTCGGAGAAGGCGCCGGTGCAGGATCCTCTGATCTTGCAACTGCGGGAGGTCTACAACAGCATCAAGGCCGAGTACGAAAAGGTCACAGAGGCCGAACACGAGGAGGTGGTGCGGCTGGGGGGCTTGCATGTCATCGGCACGGAGCGCCACGAGTCCCGCCGCATCGACAACCAGTTGCGGGGCCGCGCCGGACGGCAAGGAGACCCTGGCTCCTCGCGCTTTTTCCTCAGCCTAGAAGACAACCTGCTCAAGATCTTCGGTGGCGAGCGGGTGGCCAAGCTGATGGACATGTTCCGGGTAGACGAGGACATGCCCATCGAGCACCCGCTGCTTTCCAGCAGCCTGGAGAACGCGCAGCGCAAGGTGGAAGTGTATTACTTTGACCTGCGCAAACAGGTGTTCGAGTACGACGAGGTAATGAACAACCAGCGGCGGGCCATCTACTCGGAGCGGCGGCGCATCCTGGAAGGGGAGAACCTCAAACCCAAGATCCTCGACTACATGCGCAAGACCGTTGAAGAGATCGTGCGGGCCCACGTCAACCCGGAGCTGCCGCCGGAAGAGTGGGAAATCGACAAGCTGACCGCCAAGATGCAGGAGTTTGTGCCCCTGCTCAAAGAGAACCTCAAGGCCGACGACTTGCGGGATCTCTCCTATCAGGAAATCCTAGACCACCTGATCAAGCAGGCGGAGCTGGCCTACGAGGCCAAAGAGGCTTTCTTGGATACGTTCGAGCCCGGCTTGATGCGGAAGGCGGAGCGCTTTTTCCTGTTGCAGCAGGTGGACACCCTCTGGCGGGAGCACCTGCAGCAGATGGAGGCCTTGCGGGAAGCGGTGGGCCTACGGGGTTATGGGCAACGGGATCCCCTCATCGAATACAAGAACGAGGGCTACGAGCTGTTCCTGGAGATGATGGACAACATCCGCCGCAACACGGTCTACAACCTGTTCGTTTTCACGCCCCAGCTCGTGCAAGTGCCACAGGTGGCACAAGCCGTCCCGGCGCAGGCAGTGGCTGCCAGCCCCGAGACCGGTGGGGTGGTGGAGGCCGATTTCGCCGAGGACTAGGTTTACCCTATCTCCTGGGAACGACACCTCAGCGTAAGGAAAAGCCCCGACAAGGCGGAGCAATAGCCAGAAGGGATCCCCACTATTGGGGAAGCCGCTTCTCGAAATCCAGATCCGGCAAGGGCAGATTGGCCGAGCCGCCTCCTTGGCCGGTGAGCATGGCCAGGCGGCGGGAGACCTCGTCGTCGAGGGCCATTTCGTCCAGTTGGGCGGCAAGTTGCTCGCTGCGATCCTCGGAGAGCTCGCTCAGGGCGCGCGCCTTGAGCTGGCGAGCTTGGATGGCGTTCTTGGCCGCCTCGAATTGGGACTTGGCCGAGTCAATGCTATAGGCGTTGTTAACGCGGGTCATCTGTTCAAGAGCTTTGTTCACCTCGTAGATGTCTTTGAGGTTGCTCAGCTCGCGCTTGTAGAGGGCCAGACGCTCTTTTTCGCGGGCCAGCTTTTGCTTGGCAGCGGTGACGTAGCGCTCTGCTGTTTCCACATTCTCCTTAAGCGGGCCGAGAATCGCTTCAATGCGCAGCGCTTCTGCCATGGCCAGGCGGGCAGCTTCTTGATCCCCCCGTTGGGCGGCCAGGCGGGCTTTGTTCTCCAGGGCCTGGTACTCGCGCACCTTTTGCATGTATTTCTGTTCGGCGCGCTGGTAGGCGGCCACCTGGGTGGCGACGGCTTCGGTGAGGCGTTGCACCGTTTCTTGCATGGCCCGCAGCGATTCTTCTGCCACCATCACCGCCCCTGTGCCGCCCTTGTCCACTGGGATCCCCCACAGCCAGTTCCAAGTGCCGACAATAACGCTGCCGGCCCGCTGCCCGAAAATGCCGTAGATGATCTTGCGCACGCCCATGGCTTGCCCTCCCTATTGCTGCCTTTCACTGTATTCAATTTCCTCTGCAACTGGGAAGCTTGCCAGAAAGGGGCAGGCGGACAAAGTCAAACCCTTGCTCCCCCAAGGCCGGGATCAAACGGCGGACTACCTCGGCTACCTGAGATCCCCCCTGGACGCCGTCGTGGAGCACGATCAGGGAGCCGGGCCGCACTTGGTTGAGCACCCGCTCCACCACCACGGCCACCGGCGGGCAGAGCCAATCCTCCGGCACCACACTCCACATCACCGGTAGATACCCCCAGGAGCGCAAGTCGGTTAGCGTCCGGGGCCAGAAGAGACCGTTGGGGGGGCGCACAGCCCGATACTCTTCTGGGGTGCCGCCACAGGCAGCCACGAGGGTATCCTGGCTGCGTCGCAAGCTCTGTAGCAGTTCACCGCGGCTAAGCTGGGTAAACGAGCGGTGCTGCCAGCCGTGCAGGCCAATGCCGTGGCTCTGTTGGCGGATTTTCCGGGCCAGGTGGGGCCAGCGCTGCACCCGTTCCCCCAACACAAAGAAGGTGGCTGGTACCTGAAACTCCTGTAAAACTTGCAACAGGGTCGGCGTGTATTCAGGGTGAGGGCCATCGTCAAAGGTAAGGGCCACCTGTCGCTTCTGAGGATCTGGCGGTAAGTCCCAGAGAGCCTCAGGAAAAAGGGTCTTGAGGCCCTGCTGCAGAAGGGGGTAGAGGGCAGAGGGGAGGATCTGCGGCGGCCAAAAGGGCATAGATCGACCTCAACTTTCCAGAGAGCCCCTTGTTACCCCCAACTGGCTGTACAGCTTTAGCTCCCGCCACAGTTGAGAGCCACTCATCTGGCCCTGGAGGAGCTGTTGATAGCAGCGTAGGGTTTGCTGAACCTGCTCGGCAGACTCCTGCAAGAACTCAATGCGCAGATATCGCAACCCCAGCGCCAGGAGCTGCGACACATATTCTGCCCCAGTTTGGGCTTTGCCATTGTAGAGGGTGTTGCGGCAGCCGGCATCGGCTTTCAAAATGTGCTCCACATTGGCCCTGTCCCTCAGCCTCACCTCGTGCTTTTCGCAGGGGCGGCCACAGTTGGTGTAATCCGTGCCACTGGACAAAAAGGCGCAGAAGACGCAGTGCTCCATGTGGAACATGGGCATGTGCTGGTGGATGGTAACCTCGTACCAGTGGGCGGGGCCGGCCTGCAGCAGGGATCCCAGTTGCTCGTGGTTGAGGTCATAGGAGGCGGTCAGGCGCTCCAGGCGGTAGCGGGTTTTCAAGTAATGGGCGGCGAGGGGATTGGCCACGTTCAAGGAAAAATCGCCGATGCAGCGCTGGTTGGCGAAAAAGCGTAGGTGGTCGTAGTTTCGCACCAGATAGCCATCGGCTCCTGCCGCCAGCACCTGTTTTAGAATCCAAGTTTCCCCCGGCTTAGTGATGCGGGGCGGGGCCGCCCACAGCTCCACCTCGGGGTGAGAAGCTTTGGTAGCGCGGATAACTTCCCGGTAGCGGCGGGGATCCTCAAACTCCAGGTAGATCTGCCGGATGCCACAGGCAATTGCCGCCGACAACTGGGCTGGCTCCCGCACCAACACCACCAGCTGGGGCAATCCCGGCTCGGCTGGCTCCAGGGGAGGCAGCAGGTCTTGCCAGTGGGCGTCAGGATTGAGCTGCCAGCGGCGGGGCCGGGCTCGCAGCGCTTGCAACTGCTCCACTGCCTGGCGCCGCATCTGGTTGAGGACGCTGACCGGCAGCATCACCTCCCCCTCCAGGGCGTTGTGCAGGGATCCCAGCCGGAAGGGCGTGCCCCCTAGGCGGCCCAGTTGCTGCCGCAGCTTCTCGTCGGTGAGGGGCTGCTGGCGAGCGGGTTGCAAAGGCAGTGGGGAATCCACCTGCACCACGTGGCCCTCTTCGTCCCGTAGGATCAGGGTCAGGGGCAGTCCGGCCTGGCCATGGACTTCCAGGTGGACGGGGCGTTGAAAGCGAGGCTGATCCCCGGCATAGCTCTGGCGCAGGCGCTTTTCCAGCTCTGGGTCGCTGGTTTTCCAGAGGCGATCCCCTACCCGCAGGCGTTTGAGGTCAATTGCCCCCTGGGCAAAGCTCAGCCAGGCCAACCCCTGCTTCTGGTGCACGCGGTAAACTCGTCCCCCCTGCTCCGGCAGCTCTGGCTCCCCCTGGTCAAACACCACGCCATCCCCCGCCTTGAGGGGAGCTTCCAGGCGCACTCCCACCTGATCCCCCTCGATCCTCACCACCTGCCCTAGGTAAACGCCGCGCTTTTTGCCAAAACGGGCATGCACCAGCTTTTGGTTGTTGATGCCTCGCAGCCAGCCGGTGTACAGGCCGCGGGAAAAGCTCATCTCCAGCTCATACCATTCCTGGGCTGAGGGCTGCCACGCCTGCCCTGCCCCCAGAGCGTCCAAGGCCCGCCGATAGATGCGCGTTACATTAGCTACATATTCCGGCGATTTCAGGCGGCCTTCAATTTTCAAACAGTGGATCCCCAGCTTGACCAGCTCCGGCAGCACCTCCAGCCCGGCCAGATCCTGGGGGCTGAGCAAATACCGCTTCTCGCCCAAGTCGCGCCGGATCCCGTCCACCACCAG
Source organism: Synechococcus sp. JA-3-3Ab (assembly GCF_000013205.1). Taxonomy (NCBI): domain Bacteria; kingdom Bacillati; phylum Cyanobacteriota; class Cyanophyceae; order Synechococcales; family Synechococcaceae; genus Synechococcus; species Synechococcus sp. JA-3-3Ab. The sequence continues at coordinate 773,795 of NC_007775.1, forward strand.
CTCATAGGGCAGGCGACAGGCCTGGGCGCATTCTCCACGGTTGGCCGAGCGTCCTCCCAGGGCTTCGCTGGTCAGACATTGCCCGGAGTAGGCCACGCAGAGGGCCCCATGGACAAACACCTCCAGAGCAATTGGGGATCCCCTCTCTTCCAGATGGGCGCGGATCTTGGCTATTTCCTTGAGGGAACACTCCCGCGCCAGCACCACCACCTCGCAGCCCAGCTCGGCGGCAAACTCAGCTCCCACGCCGCTGGTGACAGTCATCTGCGTCGAGGCGTGGATGGGGAAATCGGGAGAAAGATGCCGAACCAGGCGGGCAATGCCGACATCCTGCACAATGACCGCGTCTACTCCCGCTGCTGTCATCGCGCGGATGTACCGTTCCGCCTCCTCCAGCTCCTCGGGAAAGACCAAGGTATTTAAAGTTACGTAGCCCCGCACCCCGCGCCGGTGCAGCCAGGCCATCAGCTCCGGCAAATCCGCTTCGGTGAAGTTGCGGGCGCGCAGGCGAGCGTTGAACCGTTCCAGCCCGAAATAGATGGCATCGGCTCCGTTTTCCACCGCCGCCTTTGCACACTCCCAATCCCCCGCTGGCGCAAGCAGCAGCGGCAGCTCGGCGGGCAAGGCCGCCGCCAGACGTTCGGTTTTGAGGGAACTTATCGAAGCGCTCATGAGAAGAACCCTGAGAAAAAACAAGGGATCCTCTCCCATTCAAAAGCAAAAAACCTGAGAGCAGGATCCCCCTTGCCTCAGGCCAAGCCCTACTGCCGGCGGGCCCTTGACAACGCAAAAGACCGAGGTCTCAGAAAGCCTCAGACCGTCCGCCAACTACAGCGCTAGCAGCACATTCAGGATCCCGGTGAGAATGGCACTGAACAGGGCCAGCGTAATGTAGCGGCCAACAGCCGGGTCTTCCCCCAGGAGCCGGTCGGAGGCGCTGATGGTAAAAAACAAAGACCACGCGTAAACTACCCGGCTCCGACCGCTAAGCGGTACGGAGCGGGCTTTCAGTAGCCCTGAGCCTGTTCTGCTCTACCAGAGAACAAAACAGGCCCGAACCTCTAGGCTGGTTTACGACAGCCCCCAAAAGCGCAATCACATTCGCACCATTCAAATCCGCATCCCCTTCCCATCCACAGTGCCCACACTTGAACGACTTGCCACTGCGGTAGGATTGCGCAGGATCGGGATGGATGTGTAAACATTTGTGACAGGTCTGCGACGTGTAGGCAGGCGGCACAAGAACCAGAGAAACCCCTGCAACTCTCGCCTTGTATTCCAGAAACTGGCGTAGCTGGTAGAACGCCCAACTGTTGGCCCTGCGCCTTTCGGTTTTGCTGCGGGGTTGTTGATTGACTCTTTCCCGGATCCCTGTCAGGTCTTCCAGGGCGATAGCGCTGTTGGTAGCCTTTGCCCTAGAGACAATAGCTTTAGAGATGCGATGATTGACCCACGCCTGAAAGCGCCTCTCCTTGCCAGACAGCCGTTGCAACAGTTCTCTGCATCTGCGCCGCGAACTGCGGGTGCCCTTACTGGCTTTGCGTTGGAGTACCGCCCTCAACCGGGAGTAGTGGTCTCGGACTTTGTTCAACTGCTGTCCATTCCAGTTGTCCCCCTCTGACGTATGGGCAATATCTGTCCTCCCCAAGTCCACCCCGATCACCTTGTCGGTATCTTGTTGCTTGGGTGGCTTTTTCTCTACGCAAATCTGGATGTAGTAGGAGCCATCCTTCCGCTGGACTAGGGTGGCAGCTTTTGGGTTAGAACCAGCCAGCATTCCCCTCTGGTAGTTACCAATGGCTAGCTCAAAGCGTTCTCTCCCTTCAACCGTGGTCAGCGACACCGTCCAGTCTTTCTCGCGGAATGAAAAGATACGTGCGTCGTAGGTAACGAACCTACGCTTGAACTCTTTAACCGGACGGTTGCGCTGTCTCGCCACTTTGCGAGCGCCTGCCACCCGTCTGCACACCTGTTGAGCCAAGTTACTGGACAAGCCGAACCGGGCCCGGATTTCGCGGTAGCACAGAGACTGGAGCTTAACGGCGTTGGCGACTTTCTCGGGTGTGTTTTGGTTGACCCAGTTCAAGGCTTGGCCAAAAGCCTCCAAAGTCGCGTCCAATTTGGCGGCTTGCGACGGGGACACCTTGAGCTTGCAGGATATGGTCAGGACTTGGCTCATAAGTTCATTGTACTTCATCAAAGCGCATTCCTCCCGACACTGACCCTACGGGTACAGTGCGGGGCTCCTGCGATTTCTAGCTGAGTGGCGTTGATGGTCTCAAACTGGTTGAATTCAGGGGTGAAGATCTTAGCCATCGTGAAATGCTCCCTACGCCTGGGTGTTTGTACCACCTTAACAAAAGTTAACGCTAGCTGCCACGTTCGCACAGCTACATCAGGGGGGCAGAGTCAGCGCAATATCACTTTGGGAGAAAGCAACAACGTCAGGGATCCCTGGCAATAGTCGATACGGCCTTCTGCAAAGCGCACCTGGGCCAAGCCTGCCTTTTTGAGGGTAATGGCCTGGGGATTGGCCGGCTGCAGGCCAATAGCCGCCTGTATCCACAGGCTCAGATCCGGCTGGTGGCCGACCAAGGCCAGAGACGTGAAGGGATCCCGCTCCGCCTGCCAGCGCACCAGGTCGGCGAAGCTGCCGTCCGGGGCCAGCGGCTCAAACACTTCTAGAGCTTCGGCCAAGTTCTCGTCGAAAAAAATCTCCGCCGTCTGCCGCGCCCTCACAAGGGGACTGGTGAGCAGGAGATCCCACTTCCAGCCCATATCCTTGAGTTGGCGGGCAATTTTGCGGCAGCGCTTGCGTCCCTCATCGGTCAAGGCGCGAAAAGCGTCCTCCACTCCCGCTTGCGCTTCTTCGGCTATGCCGTGGCGAATAAAATCCACAGCCACTTCCTGGACGGAAGCCCGCTTCTCGGCTTCAGCCTGATTGCTTCCCTCTGGCCCGAGCTCAAATGTCATCGGCCCTTGCACGCTTTCTCACTCCTTCAGTCCAGAATACCCCGCTCGGCTTGGAAAAAGCTCGCCTGTTCAGCCTGACCCTCCGGCAGAAAATTGCAGGCGCCTGCTGCGGCCTAAAACAAAAGCCCAGAAAGTTGTGATAGAATTGCTTGAAGTGACAGGTATGTACTGTTTCAGGAGTTCTCCAAGCATGTCTGCAGCAATAGACGTCGCTGATGCTACCTTTGAGGCAGAGGTGCTGCGTAGCGATATTCCGGTCTTAGTGGATTTCTGGGCGCCCTGGTGTGGCCCATGCCGGATGGTGGCTCCTGTGGTTCAGGAGATAGCCGAGCAGTATGCCGGCAAGGTTAAGGTTGTGAAAATTAATACAGACGAGAATCCCCAAACTGCCAGCCAGTATGGCATTCGCAGCATTCCCACTTTGATGCTCTTCAAGGGAGGCCAGAAGGTCGATGTGGTAGTCGGCGCTGTGCCCAAGGCAACTCTAACGACAATTCTGGAGAAGCACTTCGACACGCCTGCCGAGAGCTAAGGTCCTAGCAGGAGGAGCGGCCCTCAACGCTTCAGAGCGCTATGTTTGGATCCGGGGGTAAGGCCTAAGTAGCATTTAGCGTCGATAGCCTATTGCAGTAAAGTAATGACAGAGAACTCTGGATTCTGGCTTGGCTGATTCCCTTTCTTCTCTTCTCCAGGAAATTTTCTCCAACGCCGAGACTCGTCTGAAGCAGTTGGAGCATCACCCCAACCGGACGGCTTGGCTGCGCGTTTTGCAGTCGCTGCAGCGGATGGGATCTCTGAATCTCAGCCGCCTGGACGCTAAGATCCTAGCGGCCACGCTTGAGGATCTGGAGCAGGGCTTTGCGGCCTTCCAGAACTATGTCCATCAGCGCAAGGTAACAGTTTTTGGGTCGGCACGGGTAGGGCCGGACAGCCCGGAATACCGCCAGGCACAGTTGTTCGCCCACTGCATCAGCCAGCGAGGGTTCATGGTGCTGACGGGGGGCGGCGGTGGGATTATGGAAGCCGGCAATCGGGGCGCAGGGCTGGAAAACTCGTTTGGGCTGAATATCCAGCTTCCCTTCGAGCAGATGGCCAATCCTGTGATTGCCGCCAGCGATCGGGTAATTAACTTTAAGTATTTCTTTTCACGCAAGCTCTTTTTTGTCAAAGAAACCGATGCGCTGGTGCTTTTCCCCGGTGGCTTTGGTACGCAGGATGAGGCTTTTGAATGTCTGACCTTGATGCAAACCGGCAAAACCAAGCTCATGCCCTTGGTGCTGGTGGACAAGAAGGGCGGTTGCTACTGGAAAGAATGGGATGAATATGTGCGGGAGCATCTACTCAGCCGCGGCCTGATCAGCCCGGAAGATCTCTTCTTATACACCTTAACCGACGATGTAGGGGACGCCTGCCAGCAGATCCTAGATTTTTATCGCATCTTTCACAGCAATCGCTATGTGCGGGAACTGCTGGTTTTGCGCTTGAATGCCAAGCTCTCGCCCCAGGCTCTGGATATCTTAAACGAAGAGTTTGCCGACATTCTCGACTCGGGCCGGATCGAGCAAACCGAGGCTTTGCCGGAAGAAGCAGAGGAAGAGATTGCCCATCTGCCGCGGCTGGTGATGCACTTTAACCAGCGTAACTTTGGACGGCTGTGGCAAATGGTGCGCCGGATCAACACGCTTCATCCAGCACAGCCGGATCGTCTGCAAATGCGCCCCGACCAAAAGTAGGGGATTGTCGGAAGGGATCCCAATGGGCCGGTTGTTTGTCAAAATCTGCGGCATCACCCGCCAGGATCAAGCGGAGGCTATCGCCGCGCTGGGGGTGAGCGCTCTTGGATTTATCGCAGTGCCCAACACGCCGCGCTATTTGCCTCTCTCCCAGGCCCGCTGGCTTGCCTCCCTACCCCGCCATGTGGAAAAGGTGGGGGTCTTTGTGGATCCGGATCCCCGTACCATTGCCACCTGGGTGGAAGTGGGCGGCCTCACGGCTGTTCAGCTCCACGGCCGGGAATCGCCAGAAGAGTGCCGGCAACTGGGAGAATGGCTCCCTGGCATTCGCCGCATTAAGGCCCTGCGCATTCGCCACCTGGCAGATCTGGAGGCAGCCCACCTCTACGGCGACTGTGTGGAGGCTCTGCTTCTGGACGCCTATCACCCCCAGCGTGCGGGTGGCACTGGGCAAACCCTCAACTGGCCAGAGTTGGCCCACCGCTCTCTGCCCTTGCCCTGGCTCCTGGCCGGTGGCCTCACCCCAGACAATGTTCTGCAGGCCCTCAGCCACCTCCAGCCCAGCGGCATTGATCTCTCCAGCGGTGTGGAACGCCAGCCGGGCGACAAAGATCTGCACAAAGTCTGGCGTCTGCTGCAGCAGTTGGAATCCCAAGGGTGGCAAATCGCTTCTGCCCTACCTCAACCCAATCAAGGCCTTTAGCCCCTCCGTCCGAGCCGGATCCCTATTGCAAGGATTGGAAGGATTGAATGTCTAGCCCCGGCTCAAACATCAGCTCTTTCACCTCTCCAAACCTTCCCATCACTCCCAGATCGCGGTCGTTGAAGGTCACCAACACCCCGCCGGCATTGCCGGCGCGCAGCACAATCGATCGCTCGGCTTCCCAGTTCAGCTCCGCCCCCGGCTGCAGGGTGGCCTCAAAAACGGTTTGTCCATCGGCAATGACTCGTAGCCAGGAGGGACGCTCTACCACGCGAATATCAAGGCGCACCGGCTTGCGCGGCGGGGCCTCCAACACGTCGGGGAAAACCCCCTGGATGCGCGTCCACTGATCCAGTGTGGGAAACATCTGGCGAAGGGTCGGTTCTGGGCTGCGCCCAGGGGAGTCAGCTGCTCGCGGCTGCGACTGGGATCCCTCGCCGCTTTGTAGGCTGGCCAGCCAATGCCCAAAGGGGTTGCCCGTGCCGTCCAAAAGAGCCGACAGCCCTCCCACCGCCAGCACGACCAGCACCACATAGGCGGCCCAAAGGTGAAAGGGGCGCAGGGCAAAGGCCGGCTGTTCGCCAACAGCAGTAAGAGGAGGGAGCGCATGGGGCGTTTTGGCAGATAGGAGTGGCAAAGCTTGCCGAGATAAAGCCTCGCCATCCAGCCCCAGATAGTTGGCATAGCGCTTAATGAAGCCTTGCACGTAAACCGGCTCCGGCAGCCGACTCAAGTCTGCTTCCTCCAGGGCCTGCAGATATTGGGAGCGGATGAATGTATCGTTGGCTACATCTGTCAACGTCAGCCCCCGTGCCTCTCGTGTTTGCCGCAACAGGGATCCCAGGGCTTCCAATCGCGTTAGCGGGACCGAGTCCTTAGAGCGTTCCGACTCTTGCATCGTTCGGCTACCTGCGGAAGAGAGGAGGCTAGTGTGAGATTGTGCGCACAGTTCCCACAGCTAATTATGAAGAGGGACGGAAAGAGTGCAAAGAGGCGCTTCTGAACAGAGCCAAGCTGTCGGTACCGGCAAGAGGGGCTAGCAGAGCCTGAACCTCTTGGGGCTCCAATAGGCGGAACTGACCTGCCTTTAGGTTTCCGAGGTGCAGCGGGCCGATTGCTTCCCGATGCAGCCTGAGCACCGGATGCCCCAGCTGCTCCGCTACGCGCCGAATTTGCCGGTTGCGCCCCTCAAACAAAACCACCCTCAGCCACGAGGAATTGGCATCCTGCCTATACCCAAAGTTGGGAGCAGGGCAGAACTCCACCTCTGCCGGCAGAGTAGTGTACCCCTCTAAGTTTACTCCGTCTCGCCACTGTTGCAGGGTAGCCCGGCTCGGACGCCCCTGTACCTGCACCCGATAGATTTTGGGCAGATGATAGCGCGGATGGGTCAGCTTCAGCGTCAGGTCGCCATCGTTGGTGAGCAGCAGCGCCCCACTGCTGTCTGCATCCAGTCGGCCCACGGGATAAAGGCGGATCTGCCGGTTCCAGGGCGGGGGAAGCAGATCCAGCACCGTCTTGCGCCCCCACGGATCCTTGCAGGTTGACAAAACCCCCAGGGGCTTGTGCAGGAGCAAAACGTAGCGGGCTGGATCCCCGAAAGGGATCACCCGTCCATCCACCTCGACGCGATCCCGTTCGGGATCGGCTTTAAAGCCCAGCTCGGTGACCACCTTCCCGTTCACCCGAATGCGCCCGGCCAGGATCCAGGCTTCCACCTGGCGACGGGAGGCCAGCCCCTGTTGAGCCAAGAGCTTCTGGAGCCGTTGGGGTGTCGCCATAGGCATGGGGTCACAAGAGAAACAGCGATCGGAGAACGGGGCTGCTAGGCAGCAGAGTCTTCGGATTTCGAGAGCAGATCCGGCAGTTCCGCAGGACTGGAGGCCAATAGCAGCATTTCTGACTTCGACCCTGAGCTATCTCCCAGGGAATAGCTGAGGCCACAATCAAATTCTTCTGCCAGCCGGCAGACTTCCTTGAGATCTCCCACCGACCAAATGCTCCAACTGCTCCGAATCTGGTTATCCACCCACACTTGCACGCGGTTGCCTTCGATGTGAATGATGCGCTTGGGGTTGGCTTCTGAGGCCCGGCCTGTAGACTCAACCAAGGCCTCCGGCCCGCTGACGCCAACGGAAGATTTTTGCCTCAAAGCCCCCAGAGCAGCCATTAACTGCGGCAGAGCCAGTAAAAGGTGCTGGGTGGCTTGTTGGGGTTGCCCTTTCAAGCAGGAAACCAAAGCTTCGGCAACACTCTGGTTCAGAGCTTGCAGAGCTTGGAGTGGAGTAGCACCCGCTAAAGCGGGATCCGGTTGCAGTGGGCTTTGAACATCCATGAAAAGGCAGAAAAGGCACAAACCGCAACTTTACAGCCCTTTCGCCGGTTTACGGCAGCGACGGTGCTGCCCATTGGGGCAGAAGGCCCCGGTTGGCGTAAGCATGCCGCCGACATTGAGCCCTGTACAGATGAGATGGCCGGGGAAAAGGCCGTATGGCTTCCTTAAGCCTAACAAATCCAAAAACTTCTCCGTGAGACAACATTGCTTTGAGGTTGTCCGCATCGCTGCGAAGCCAAGGCCTCTCCGGTCCACTTGGTCATTCAGGTAGGTTCTTTTCTCGCTTGTGCAAAGCAGGCGGAGCTTTAGCGCAGATCCCCCAGGTTGGCACGAAAGTGGGCAACTCTTAAAGCGAGCAACTATTGTTGTTCGCTCAATTCGTCTTCTTCACCCCCAGGGGTGTCCGCCATCCTTCCCTCAACCCCAGGGTGGGATCCCTCCTGTTGTTGGGCCTCAGCGGGCTGTCTCAGTTGGTTGAGCAGGGCCAGAACCCGGGATCCCCGCTCCAAAGAGCGATCCTGCAAAAACACCACCGTCGGCACCCGTCGCAGGCCGAGGCGCTGACCGATTTCCCGCCGCACGAAGGGAGTGGCGGAAGCCAGCCCCTCCATGGTCTGCTGCTGGGCCGCTTCATCGCCATAGATGCTGACGAAGATGCGGGCATTTTGCAGGTCATTGGAAACCTCTACGTCCACAATGCTGACCATCCCTGCCCCCACCCGGTCATCTTTGATCTCCGAGAGCAGGATTTGGCTGACCTCCCGTTTGATCAGCTCGGCTACCCGTGCCACCCGTCGCGCTGTCGCCATTTTTCTGTCCTTAGGTTCCTATCTTCTGCAAACTTGCTCTGGCCGGTTGCCGGCGGCTCCTTAGGTGGTGCCAGCTTCTCCTCGCCATGTCCTCAGAACAGTAGCAGATGCTACGCGCCTCTTCTCCTTCCCCCTCTATTCTGGGTCCATGTCCACCCTATCTTGAGTATGAATACGTGACGTACTCCCGCACTCATGCTGACGCATAGAGTGCAGGCTTCCCAGTGACTCCTGCCCGATAGCAGGACATTTCCTGAGCTTGAAGAACGGGACGCCCCACCGCTCTGGATTTGATGACCCTCGCCGAGTTGTGATCCCTACCAATCCTCAACCCACAGTGCGGACAATCGTGCCACCGCTCATGCAGCTCTTTGGGCACCTCACGACCGCACCCCGAGCACCCTTGACTGCTGCCGCGGGGATCCCCTGCAATCGTCAACAGCCCAGCTCTTTCAGCCTTGGCTGCCAGAATTTGCAGGAACTCACCCCAACCGGCGTCATGGATAGATTTGGCCAACCTTGTCCTTGCCAGACCTTTGATGTTCAATGCCTCATGGGCTATGTGTCTCCCTTTTTGCAAAAGCTGATGAGCAACTTTGTGGTGGAAATCCCGGCGCTGGTTGGCTACTTTCTGATGTGCCTTGCTCAACCTCTTGACCGCTTTCTGGTAGCGGTTTGACCCCTTCTGCTTGCGCGATACAGACCGTTGCAGCCGCTTGAGGGGCTTTTGCGCTTTACGGTAATACTGAGGAACCTCGATAACCTCACCCTCATCGGTGACCAAGAAAGAGCTTAGCCCCAGGTCTATCCCCATCGTGTTTTCCCACGTTGGCGGGTCAGGGCTCCATTCCGGGACAGACGAATCTTGTAAGCTCAAGGTCACATACCATCCATCAGCCTTGCGGGCAACGGTAGCAGTTTTAATCACGAAGCCGTCCGGCAAAGGGCGGTGTTGGACCAGCTTGACCGGCCCAATCTTGGGCAGATGGATAAACTGCCCTCGAATGCAGTCCTGCTTCATCTGGGGGAAGGTGAAGGAGCGATACCGCCCTACTCCCTTAAACCTAGGCCTGCCTGCCCGCTTGCCGTTACAGTCACCTTTTAGCCATCGGTCAAACGCTCTTTGCACCCGCTGTAGGCAGTCTTGGAGCACCTGGGAATGAATCGCTTGGTATTCGGGGAAGAGAGCCTTTGTGTTTACCAAGTCTCGTTTCTGTGAGTAGAAATCGGGCTTGTCTTTCAACTCAGGCAGATGACAGACCGTCAAGGAGCAGGCATGGATATTGCAGCGATTCTGCTCCCACCCGTTGAACCGTTCTGCCAGGCGATAGTTGTACTGCCTACGCAGCAGCTCCAGCCACTCACCCATCAGGGCGACTTGGCTAGCAGTAGGGCGCAAGCGGTACTGGTAAGCGGTTCTCATGATGAATGCATTGTACCTGTTGAACGCTCCCGCCTCTCATCCTGACTCTGACCGGCCCGCCCCCCCTATATCCCCCCGTATACGGGGGGACTGGGGGGCTGGGGGACTGGGGGGTACAGAGCGGGGCTTCCAGGACTACGTCCCGCTAGCGCGAACGGCGGATTAGCTAAAGCCATCGATGGATGGATGGAGACGTGATGAGCAAGACGCCAGAGGCGCTGCGGCGCTCCGTTGAGCAGTTCCTACTTAATGTACCGGAGCCGCTCGATCCGCTACTTGCCCTCAAGCTGACTCAGTTGGTGATGAGGCCGGGAGATACAGCTTACGCCATGGGCTCCAGCGATGGCCAGCGAAACCTTGACGAGCGCTGTTGTCCCTGCCCTGGACGTCTGTTGGGGGAATAGACATCATTTGCCCACCTCTGCCGGCAGCCTGGGGTTGAAGAGAGGAAGAAAAAGCGGCCAAGATGGGATCCAGTTGCTTGGCCTCCTATGACTTCCCTAGTTCTCCTCTGGCATCGCCGCGATCTGCGCCTAGGAGACAACACAGCCCTCCATGGGGCAGCCCAGCGCAGCCCCCAGGTAGTGCCGGTTTTCGTTTTCGACCCCCAACTCCTGCAGCGGGCAGACATGGCCCCAGCCCGGGTGGCGTTTCTGCTCCAGGCGTTGCAGGAGCTGCAGGAGCGCTACGCCCAGATGGGGATCCCACTCCTGTGGCGGCGGGGAGATCCAGCCGTGGAGCTGCGGCAGTTGGCCGCAGAGCTGGGAGCGCAGGCCGTGTTTTGGAACGAGGATCTGGATCCCTGGGCTCGGCAGCAGGAGAGTCGGGTGCGGGCCAGCTTGGCGGAAGCTGGGATCCCGTCTTTTTCTTACCAAGATATGCTGCTGCACGGGCCAGGGGAAGTGTTGACCCAGGCGGGGGAGCCCTACTCGGTTTTTACCCCTTTCTGGCGCCGCTGGTCTAGCTTGCCCAAGCCGGATCCCTTCCCCATCCCAAAGAGTCTGCAGGCGGTGTCAAGCCTGAAAGCCCAACCTCTGCCCAGCTTGGCGGATCTGGGCTTTGTCTGCAACCAGCGGATCCCGGCAGCGGGGGAGAGCGTGGCTCAGGGTCTTCTAGAGGATTTCTGCCAGGGCCTGCGCATTTTCGAGTACGGGCGAGCCCGCGACTTCCCCGCCGAGCAGGGCACCTCCCTCCTTAGTCCCCACCTCTGCTGGGGAACCATCGGCATTCGGCGGGTGTGGCAGGCCACCTGTGAAGTGGAAGCGGAGGCCCGCAGCGAAGAGGCCGAGAGCAGCCTGAAGACTTGGCGGCAGGAGCTGTGCTGGCGCGAGTTTTACAAGCATGTTTTGGTCCACTGGCCCCACGTGGAGAGCGGCGCCTATCGGCGCGCTTTTGATGCGCTGGAGTGGGACAACCGCCAAGATTGGTTTCAGGCCTGGTGCGCCGGGCAGACGGGCTACCCGATTGTGGATGCGGCCATGCGCCAGCTCAACGAGACCGGCTGGATGCACAACCGCTGCCGCATGATCGTGGCCAGCTTCCTAACCAAAGATCTGCTTATCGACTGGCGCTGGGGAGAGCGCTACTTTATGCAGAAGCTGGTGGACGGGGATCTGGCGGCCAACAACGGCGGCTGGCAGTGGAGCGCTGGTGTGGGCACGGATCCCAGGCCGCTGCGCATCTTCAACCCGGCCACCCAGGCGGCCCGCTACGACCCGGAAGGGGAGTACATCCGCCGCTACCTGCCGGAGCTGGCCGGGCTGGATACCCCCGCTTTGCTGTGGGTAGGCGACGATCCCAAGGGATCCTGGGCTCTGCAGGAGCGGCGGCGCTGCGGCTACCCGGATCCCATCGTGGATCACAAGGTGCAGCAGCAGGAGTTCAAACGGCGCTACCAGGCGGTGCAGCAGGGGCGCTCTCAGCCGGACTAGGCAGCCTATCCACTCCTTCCTGGACAGGAGGTGGCAAGGACTTCCCTCACCCCCGGCCCCTCTCCCTGAGGGAGAGGGGAGTTGGAGCGGCGCGTTCGCGACAGCGTTGCGTAAATAAAAAGGGGATCGCCGGGATCCCCTCCGTCCCCAGAAGTTCCAAGCCAAGGCCGGGCTGCCTGAGACTACGGCTTGAGCTCGCTGGGGATCTGCTCCCCGAAGAGCACGAAGTAGAGAATCCGATAAATGTCCGTGTTCAGGATCCCGGTGGTCGGCACCAGCTCTTGGGCCTTCAAGCCCGCAGCGCGAGCGATGACGCCGCTGCCCACGTCATCTCCGGTAGCCCAAGCCACGGCAAAGGGAAAGCGCTTGCCATTCTTGTCAGGAGCAGAAATAAACGGCTTTGTGCCCGTGCCGTCAACTCCGTCAATGGGGGCACCACTGCCTTCGGGGTCAGTAGGGGGCAACGGCTCATCGGCGGACTCGACATCCACCAACTGCATGCCACCGGCATTGCTGTCGCTGGTGGTGATCATGAAGGTCTTGGGATTCTTCTCGATAAAGTTGAGAATCACCCCGATGGCATCGTCGGCCCGCTTCATGGCCTCCAGGCAGCCAGAGGCATTGAGGTTGTTGCACATGTTATCAGTGCCCTCTTCTTCGATGACGGCGAAGAAGCCCTTAGGATTGCGGGAGATCCGCGCCAGGGCAAATTCGGTCATCTCGGCAATGGTGGGGGCGCTGGCGATGTAGTTGGGCAAGTTTTCTTTCCGCAACTCTTCTTCAGGCTTGTCGTAGAAGGTGTCCTCGACGTTGAACACCCCCAAAACTTTGGAGACATCTGCCGGCAGCTTGAGCAGCTCGTCGCGGGTGTAGACAACGGCGTACCCCTTTTTCTTGGCCTCCTCAATCAGGTTGCGGCCATCCTTGCGCTTCCCTTTGCCAAAGCGGCCCTGGACACCTTCCGGCAGCAGCCATTCCTCGCCAGCGCCGAGGATGATGTCTACCCCTGACTCCACCACCTGCAGGGCAATCTCCTCATAGTCGCTGCGCTTGGCAACTTCGGCAACGAAGGCAGCTGTCCCCGGCTCAATGATGGATCCCGTTTGCACCAGAGCCGTACCCAAGCCTGCCGCCACGGCCTCTTCCATGATCGTGTTCAGGGTGCCGTTGGCAGAGGGGTACTCTTTGCCGTCCGGATCCAACCCAAAGCTCTTGGCGTGGACACGGGTTCCCGTGGCATGGGTCACCGCTCCGGCGTTGGAAGTTCCCCCAAGCTGGTCGAGAAGGTGCCCGCGATAGGGGGCAATCACGGGGAGACGATCCCAGTTCAGAAAGCCATCGGGGCCGTAGTAGAGAATGCGTGTGATGTCCCAGTGGGAAGCTGAGGTTCCATCTGGGTGAAAGAAGATTGCACCGTTGCCGGTTGGCTTAGGCGCCGCTTGAGCCACACTGGAGGAAAAAACTGACGAGGACAGCAGACACAAAGTTGCAGCCAACGCTGCCCTCAGAGAATAGCTACGCGTAGCTAACACGCCCTTGCTCCTTCGAAGCTGAACGTTGAAAAACGTAACACAGCTTCAGATGAGTTTGCAAGGGCATAGCAATGCAGCAGCGCGAAACGTGCCTGAAGCGAGTGCGCCACTGAGCGATTTCCCCGTCTGACAGTGCAGCTTACGGGGTCTATAACTAACGTTAACTATCTCTTAACTGTCTCATAACTGTCAAGGCTTCTCGCAGGGCTTTTGGGGTACCTGCTCCAGGGCATAGCCGTCCTTCTGGTCAGGCGGCTCTTCTGGGGGTTTTGGCCAGTGGCTGCCATGCTCGTCTGAGCTGTTTGAATTGCTGTTGCCAGCGCTGCAATTCGCCCGCCTCCAACGGGATCCCACCGAAGCGCACCTCCAGGTAGCGCTCCAAGAACTGGATGGCCACCTGGGCTTGTGGTAAGTCGGAGTGGCGCAAGTGTTCCAGGCAGGCCTCAGGGCCTAGGTGGGCTGGGATCCCCACCGCCGTCGCCAGATCCCGCAGTTGCAGATAAAGCCTTGAGATAAGCTGGCGGCGCTGCTGCGACTTGGGTAGAGCCGCCGGGATCCAGCGCATCCCAGCAAAGGCCAGACTCGGTAGCAAGAGGCCAACCATCCAGGTGGGCCAGGGGGGCGGAGGCTGCCACAGGGATCCCATCACCACTCCATTGGCGGCTGTGGCCAAGAGGATCCATCCCCCATCCTGCCAGCGCACGGCCTGGTAGCGGCGGCGGCGGCCCCAGTAGGCCGTGAAGCCAGTGATGACCATCACCCCCACCAGCGGCAGGCTGTTTTGCTGCAGGCTTTGCCCCCAGCCCACCAAGCTGCGGCGGAGGGCAGCAACGACATCCTCCTGCTTTTGGGGAGCGGTCACGCGGCTGGCCAGCTCCTGAATCTGCCGCCAGATCTGCCGCTGGGTGGATAGGTCGTACTGGATGACGTACTTAAACCAACGGAAGCGCAGGCTGTCGTAAAAATCTTGCAGGGGATCCCACCAGCTTTGCCGCTGGCTGACATTGGCCTCGGGCGGCGTGGCGTCGAAGATGATCCATCCATAGGGGCCAAAGGGGATCTCCGTCCACGAGTGGGCATCGGCGTTGCGCACCGCCAGGTACTTTTCCTGCGCCACCCAGCGCCCGCCCAAGAAGCCATTGACCACGCGGGCCGGGATGCCGAGGCTGCGGGCCAGCACCGTCAGGGCGGTGGCAAAGTATTCGCAGTGGCCGCGGCGGTGGGTAAACAAAAAGGCCTCCAAAGGCGGCTCGGCCCCGGGATCCGGCAGATCGGTGGTATAGGCGTAGTTCTCCAGCAGGTAGTTCTGCAAAGCCGTCACCTTGCCAAAGACATTGGGGATCCCAGCGGTAACGTCTTCAGCCAAGGCGGGAATGCGCGGATCCAGGTCTGCTGGCAACTGCAGATAGGCTTGTTGCTGGACTGGGTCAAGAGCGCTCAGCAGCTCCTCCCGGCCAAGCTGGCGCAGGCGGGGCCTTAGATCCTGGGGGATCCAGCTCACGGCGCGGTAGAGATAGGGCAGCCGGGGGGGCAGAGAATGGCTGACATCCCCGCTCTCGTGCAGGAGCAGGCGGCGAGTTTGCCGTTGCCATGCCTGCTGCGGAGTCATCGCCCCACCTCGATCTAGCCACTCCACCTCTAGCAGCGGCGCCACCCCAAAGACGGTGGTGGTGGCCAGCGGCTCTAGGTAAATCCGCTGCTCCAGGGGGAAGAACTGGAGGTCGCTCGCGGTGGGGATCAAGGGGGAAGCCGAGAGATCAAAGACCCCTGCTGCAGTGGGGAAAATCGGGATCGCGCGGTTCAGCGTCCGCGACCAAGCCCGCCCGTCGTAGCGATCAAAGCTGATCCCCCGCCAGTAGAGGGACTCCACCTGGGGGGGCACCCCTGCCGGGAACTCCACCCGCAGGGCAACGGTGTTGTCGGTTTTAAGGGTGCCGAACTCCCCCAGGCTGACTTCTTCGGCAAAGCCGGTGGTCATCACCGGCGAGCGGGCCTGCCGGCCCAAGATCCCCAAGCTGAGCCGCGGGAAGAGGAAAAACAAAACCACCGAGAGAATTGTTGCCAGCAAGGCCAGGGATCCCAGAAACCCCAAAAAGCTGAGGTCGATCCCGCGGACTTGGCTGGCCGCCTGCGGGTGCTGCTCCGCCTGCAGGCGCAGGTGATAGAGGGTGAGGTTAACCAGCCCCACCCCCACATACAGCAGGAATAAAAACCCAAAGCTGATGTCTTCGTTGAAGAGGGTGGCGATAGCCATCAGCAGCAGAGACAGCACCGCCAACTGGATGTGGTCTGCTGCCCGTTCCCGCTGGAACAACTTGGCCCCTGTTAGGTAAAGCACCAGGCCTATGGCCCCATCCGAAAGCGGCAGCACGCCCGCCAGCACCAGGGCCGCCAAGCTGACCAACACGCTCACCGTCAGGGGCATCCACAGGGAAGCATAGCGGGCAAAACTAATCCGGGGCGGCTCCCAAAACCAACTGGCAGCCCCCGCCGCCAAGCAGAGGACGATAACCGCCGGCGACAGGGCCTGATCCCCCAGACAAAGGGCCGTGAAGGCGATCCCCACCAGCAGGTAGATGAAGACCTTTTGGAGAGAAAGGAGCGGCCAGGCCATTGGCTTTTCGAGGAGCCCTTGCGTTGCCCTTCCAAGATAGCCAAGCCAGCTCCCTGCCCAAAACCGACGCGGCCTGCTGGCACCCCCGCTCGCCCTGGAGAGGACAGACTTCTGTCGCGGCACTAGAATCGTTAATGTTCTTTAATGTTTTTTGACTCGCCGACTTTGGCGGCAGATCCACGCACGCTGCGCACAAAGGGGATGAGATGTCCGGCCAAAACGAAATCCATGTGGTGGGGGCGCGGCAGCACAATCTCAAAAACCTCGAGCTGCGGATCCCGCGCAATCGCCTGGTGGTGTTTACGGGCGTCTCTGGATCCGGCAAATCTTCTCTGGCCTTCGACACCATCTTTGCCGAGGGGCAGCGGCGCTATGTGGAGTCCCTCAGCGCCTACGCGCGGCAATTTCTGGGGCAACTGGACAAACCGGATGTAGACCGCATCGAGGGCTTGAGCCCGGCCATTGCCATCGACCAAAAGTCCACCAGCCACAACCCCCGCTCCACGGTGGGCACCGTTACCGAAATCTACGACTACCTGCGGCTGCTCTACGGGCGGGCCGGGATCCCCCACTGCCCCCATTGTGACCGGGTGATTGCCCCCCAGACGGTGGATCAAATGGTGGACCAGATCCTGGCCCTGCCGGAGCGGACGCGCTTTCAGTTGCTGGCGCCTGTGGTGAGGGAAAAAAAGGGCACCCATGCAGCCCTCTTGCAGAGCTTGCGCCAGCAGGGGTTTGTGCGGGTGCGCATCGACGGCCAAGTGCGGGATCTGAGCGAAGAGATCGAGTTGGCCAAAAACAAGGCCCACACCATTGAGGTGGTGGTGGATCGGCTGGTCAAGGGCCCCGAGATCGCCGAGCGGCTGGCCGATTCCCTGACCACCTGTCTGCGCCAGTCGGGGGGACTGGCGGTGGTGGAGCTCTTGCCGAGAGAGGAAGAGCGGGAACACCTGCTGCAAAAAGTGGCCGAGGTGGCGGGGCAGTACCTCAACGGCAAGCCGACGGAGCTGATCTTTTCGGAACAATTTGCCTGCCCCGAACATGGCTCGGTGCTGGGCGAGCTGTCGCCGCGGCTATTTTCCTTCAACTCCCCCATCGGCGCCTGTCCTGTCTGTCACGGGCTGGGCTTTGAGCCCATCTTCGACCCCGACCGGATCGTGCCGGATCCCAAACTTCCCCTCTACGCGGCCATCGCACCTTGGGCCGAGCGGGAGAACCCCTACTACCTGGCGTTGCTGGCAGGGGTCGCCAGGGCCTTGGGCTTTGACCTCAGCAGCCGCTGGTGCGACCTCACTCCCGAGCAGCAGCAGATCCTCCTCTACGGCACCGACCAGGAGATCTACGTTGAGGCAGAATCCCCCTACCGGGGCCGGGGCTACTACCGTCGCTACGAAGGGGTGATCCCGCAGTTGCAGCGGCACTACCAAGAAACCACCTCCGAGACCTACCGGCAAAAGCTGGAAACCTACCTCACCTACCGCCCCTGTGCGGCCTGTGGGGGGGCTCGCCTTCGCCCTGAGGCCCTGGCAGTGCGCGTCGGCGGCTACCGTATCACCGATCTCACCGAGGTCTCTATCCGGGAGTGCCTACACCGCTTAGAGCATTTGAAGCTCACCCCTCGCCAGGCGCAGATTGCCGAGCTGGTGCTGCGGGAGATCAAAACCCGGCTGCAGTTTTTGATCGACGTGGGCCTTGACTACCTCACCTTGGCCCGCCCGGCCATGACCCTTTCGGGGGGTGAAGCGCAGCGGATCCGGCTGGCTAGCCAGATTGGCTCCGGCCTGACGGGGGTGCTCTACGTGTTGGATGAACCCTCCATCGGCTTGCACCAGCGGGACAACGAGCGCTTGTTGCAAACCCTGTTGCGCCTGCGGGATCTGGGCAACACCCTCATTGTGGTGGAACACGACGAGGAAACCATCCGCGCCGCCGACCACATCGTGGATATTGGCCCTAGCGCCGGCATCCACGGGGGAGAGGTGGTGGCCCAAGGGTCTCTAGCCGATATCCTGGCCTGCGAGCGCTCCCTCACTGGCGCCTATCTGTCGGGGCGGCGGCGGATCCCGACCCCGGCTCGGCGGCGGCCCGGCAAGGCCGTTTCCCTCAAGCTCACCGATGCCCACAAAAACAACCTCAAGCACATCGATGTGGAGATCCCCCTGGGCAAGCTGGTCTGCGTCACCGGCGTCTCCGGCTCCGGCAAGTCCACCCTGGTCAACGAGTTGCTCTACCCCGCCCTGCGGCACTACCTCGGCCAGAAGGTGCCCAAACCCGCGGAAATGGGAGAGCTGCAGGGCGTTGAACACATCGACAAGGTGATCGTCATCGACCAATCCCCCATTGGCCGCACCCCTCGCTCCAACCCTGCCACCTACACGGGTCTATTTGATCCCATCCGCCAGGCCTTTGCCCAGACTCTAGAGGCCAAGGCTAGAGGCTATCACGCTGGCCACTTTTCCTTCAACGTCAAGGGGGGGCGCTGTGAAGCCTGCAAAGGGCAGGGGGTGAACGTGATTGAAATGA
The DNA here is from genome assembly GCF_000013205.1 of Synechococcus sp. JA-3-3Ab. Classification (NCBI taxonomy): domain Bacteria; kingdom Bacillati; phylum Cyanobacteriota; class Cyanophyceae; order Synechococcales; family Synechococcaceae; genus Synechococcus; species Synechococcus sp. JA-3-3Ab. Next base: position 792,371 of record NC_007775.1, read on the forward strand.
ACTTCCTGCCGGATGTGTATGTTACCTGCGAAGTGTGTGGCGGCAGCCGCTACAGCCGCGAGACCCTCCAGGTCAGGTACAAGGGCAAAAACATCGCCGAAGTCCTGGATATGACGGTGGGAGAAGCGCTGGAGTTTTTCGCTGCCCTGCCCCCTGCGGCCAAGATCCTGCAGACCCTGGCCGATGTGGGCCTCGACTACATCAAGCTGGGCCAGCCGGCCCCCACCCTCTCCGGCGGGGAAGCGCAGCGGGTAAAGCTGGCGGCAGAACTGTCTCGCCGTTCCACCGGCAAAACCCTCTACCTGCTGGATGAGCCCTCCACTGGCCTGTCTTTCTACGACGTTCACAAGCTCTTGAACGTCCTGCAGCGGCTGGTGGATGTGGGCAACACGGTGCTGGTGATCGAGCACAACCTGGACATCCTCCGCTGTGCCGACTGGATCATTGACCTGGGGCCAGAAGGAGGCGACCAGGGCGGCCAGATCGTGGCCGTAGGCACCCCTGAGGCAGTGGCTGAGCAGCCGGGATCCCATACGGGGCGCTACCTGAAGCAGGTTTTGCAACGCTATCCCCCCGGCCAGTAAGCCCTGCTATCCCCACCCTCTGAGAGACAAGTTGGACAAAGGTCGACTTTGAACCGGGCGGCTGCTTTCTTCACTGATGTCCTGCCCAGTTCTCTTCAAAACAAAAGCTCTTCAATGACTTCGTTGGAAAACAGCCAGCCCTCCGGCGGGACTAGCCGCAGCCGCCCCGCCTCACAACTGGCCCAACCTTTTTCAAAATAGGGATCCAGCCTCTGCAAGGCCTGCTCCACCTTCCTGCTGCCAAAGCGCTCCTGTAGAGTTGCCAACTCCAGCCCTTCCTGGAGGCGCAACCCCAACATCACCGTATCCATCCAGATTTCTTCTGCAGAAGCCGGCGGCGGCAGGGGGTGAACCTGCGCTTTGACCTGTTCAAAGTATGCGTGGAGAGTTTTCGGCTGTTGAATGCGCCGCCCCCCTTCGTAGCCGACCGATCCCATGCCAAAGCCAAAGTAGGGGCGGTTTTCCCAGTACACCCGGTTGTGGCGACAGGCATACCCAGGGCGGGCAAAATTGGAGATCTCGTAGTGGATGTAGCCGGCTTGGGTGAGCAACTCCCGCGCCGTCAGGTACATGGCAACCGTGGTCTCCTCGCTGGGCAGAGGCGCCTCCCCCGGCCGGTAGAGACGCCCAAAGCGGGTTCCCGGCTCGAGAGTGAGATCGTAAACGGAGACATGGGTGGGGTTGATTTCAAGAACAGCCTGCAGTGACTCCTGCCAATGTTCTAAAGTTTGATAGGGCAGCCCGAAGATCAAATCCAGGTTGAAATTCTCAAAGCCCACCGCCTGCAAGTCGGCCACAGCCTCGTAAATTTCTTCCACCCCATGGAGGCGACCGCAGGCGGCCAGCAGCTCCGCTTGAAAGGCCTGTACCCCTAGGCTAATGCGGTTAACCCCTAGATCCCGGTAGCCTGCCAACTGCTCCCGTGTCAGGGTGCCGGGGTTGGCCTCGAGCGAGATCTCGCAGTCGGGATGAAACGGGATCCTCTCCCTTAATTGGCTCAAAATCCGACTCAACTGCTTCACCGTCAGCAGGGAAGGGGTGCCGCCGCCGAAAAAAATGCTGGTCAAGGGCTGGGGATCCCCGGCCAAATGGCGGTAGCGGTGGGCGCCGCCGATCTCTTGGCAGAGCCTCTGCACATAGGTTTCGATCAGTTCGCGCGTGCCCAGGCCGGTGGCAAAATCGCAGTAGTGGCAGCGCTGCCGGCAGAAGGGAATGTGCAGATAGGCCGCCTCCGGCCAGCCAAGCTGAGTGGAGAGGGCAAAGTCTTCTGCAGAGGCTGCAACTACCATAGCTCCCTACCTTGGTGACGTACTCCCACACTCATGCTGACGCATAGAGTGCAGGCTTCATGGCTTACGCCACGCTTCGCCAACAGTGACCCCTGCCCGATAGCAGGACATTTCCTGAGCTTGAAGAACGGGACGCCCCACCGCTCTGGATTTGATGACTCTCGCCGAGCTGTGATCCCTGCCAATCCTCAACCCACAGTGCGGACAATCGTGCCACCGCTCATGCAGCTTTTTGGGCACATCTCGACCACACCCCGAGCACCCTTGACTGCTGCCGCGGGGATCCCCTGCAATCGTCAACAGCCCAGCTCTTTCAGCCTTGGCTGCCAAAATTTGCAGGAACTCACCCCACCCAGCATCATCAACAGATTTGGCTAGTCTGCTTCTAGCCAGACCCCTAATAGTAAGCGCCTCATGAGCAATGTGCTTCCCCTTACTTAACAACTTCTTTGCCATCTTGTAGTGAAAATCTTTGCGCTGGTTGGCTACTTTGTAAAACCGTCGGGCAAAGGGCGGTGTTGGACCAGCTTGACCGGCCCAACCTTGGGCAGATGGATAAACTGCCCTCGAATGCAGTCCTGCTTCATCTGAGGGAAGGTGAAGGAGCGATACCGCCCTACTCCCTTAAACCTAGGCCTGCCTGCCCTTTTGCCGTTGCGGTCACCTTTTAGCCATCGGTCAAAGGCCCTTTGTACCCGCTGTAGGCAGTCTTGGAGCACCTGGGAATGAATCGCTTGGTATTCGGGGAAGAGAGCCTTTGTGTTTACCAAGTCTCGTTTGTGGGAGTCGAAATCGGGCTTGTCTTTCAACTCAGGCAGATGACAGACCGTCAAGGAGCAGGCATGGATATTGCAGCGATTCTGCTCCCACCCGTTGAACCGTTCTGCCAGGCGATAGTTGTACTGCCTACGCAGCAGCTCCAGCCACTCACCCATCAGGGCGACTTGGCTAGCAGTAGGGCGCAAGCGGTACTGGTAAGCGGTTCTCATGATGAATGCATTGTACCTGTTGAACGCTCCCGCCTCTCATCCCGACTCTGGTCGGCCCGCCCCCCTATATCCCCCCGTATACGGGGGGACTGGGGGGCTGGGGGACTGGGGGGTACAGAGCGGGGCTTCCAGGACTACGTCCCGCTAGCGCGAACGGCGGATTAGCTAACCAAACTTGCTCACTTGAACCTTGACAAACAAAGCCGGGATAGCCTCAAAAAGGCTACAGTAAAGCTACGGAGGCGGAAGCGCCGCCTGAAGGTTTCTGCGGGATTCTGGGCAAAATGCTCTTATGAGATCCGTGGAATTGTCCTGGGTTGGGATTTGACGCACGGGGAGAGAGGGGTATGGGCAAAGTCATCGGGATTGACCTGGGAACCACCAACAGTTGCGTGGCGGTTTTGGAAGGGGGCAAGCCCGTGGTGATCACCAACGCCGAAGGAGGGCGCACCACCCCCAGCATCGTCGGCTTTGCCAAGAACAACGTCCGCCTGGTGGGCCAACTGGCCAAGCGTCAGGCGGTTACCAACGCCGAAAACACCATCTTCAGCATCAAACGCTTCATTGGCCGCACCTTCGCCGAAACTGAAGAAGAGCGCAAGCGAGTCCCCTACAAGGTGATCCCTGGCCGGGACAACATGGTGGAGGTGGTGGTGCAGGATCGCGCCTACACGCCCCAGGAGATCTCCGCAATGATCCTGCAAAAGCTGAAGGCCGACGCGGAGGCTTATCTGGGGGAGCCGGTGACTCAGGCGGTGATCACCGTCCCCGCCTACTTTACCGATGCCCAGCGCCAGGCCACCAAAGACGCGGGCACCATTGCCGGACTGGAGGTGTTGCGCATCATCAACGAACCGACGGCAGCCGCCCTGGCCTACGGGCTGGACAAACAAGATCAAGATCTGCGCATCTTGGTTTTCGACCTGGGTGGCGGCACCTTCGACGTCTCGGTGCTGCAACTGGGCAGCGGCGTGTTCGAGGTACAAGCCACCGCCGGCAACAACCACCTGGGCGGGGATGACTTTGACCAGAGAATTGTCGATTGGCTCAACCGCCAGTTTTTGGAGACGGAAGGGATCGACCTCTCCCGGGATCGCATGGCCTTGCAGCGGATGCGGGAGGCGGCGGAGAAGGCCAAAATCGAGCTGTCCAGCACCCAGGTTACGCTCATCAACCTGCCCTTTATCACCGCCGACGACTCCGGGCCCAAACACCTGGAAGTGGAGCTGACCCGCGCCAAGTTCGAGGAGTTGGTGCAGGATCTGGTGGAGGCTACTGTTGAGCCCACCGAGCAAGCTTTGCGGGATGCCGGCCTCTCCCCTGAGGATATCGACCGCGTGCTGCTGGTGGGTGGCTCTACTCGCATTCCCGCTGTTCAGGAGAAGATTCGGCAAATCTTCAAAAAAAACCCGGATCGCTCCGTCAACCCCGACGAGGCAGTAGCCCTTGGCGCAGCCATCCAGGCAGGGGTGGTAGGCGGAGAAGTGAAAGACCTGCTGCTGTTGGATGTGATTCCCCTCTCCATTGGCGTGGAGACCTTGGGCGGGGTATTCACCCGCATCATCGAGCGCAACACCACCATTCCCACCAGCAAAACCCAAATTTTCTCCACCGCCACCGACGGCCAGACAATGGTGGAAATCCACGTCTTGCAGGGAGAGCGGGCTATGGCCAAGGACAACAAGACCTTGGGCCGCTTTCAACTAACCGGGATCCCGCCAGCTCCCCGCGGGGTGCCCCAGATCGAAGTCTCCTTTGATATCGATGCCAACGGCATTTTGAAAGTCTCCGCCCGCGAGAAGGGGACGGGGATCGAGCAGAGCATCAAGATCACCAACCACGGCGGCTTGAGCAGCAGCGAGATCGAGCGGATGCGTCGGGAAGCCGAGGCCTACGCCGAAGAAGATCGGCGCCGGCGGCAGTTGGTGGAAGCCCGCAACCAAGCGGACAGCCTGCTCTACAACTACGAGAAGACCCTGCAGGAGCACGGCAGTCGCCTTAGCGAGATCTGCCTCCAGAGGGGGGCCCAGGCGGCGGGCACATTGAGGGCGCTGCTGGCAAATGATAACGTAGACTTAGCAACTTTACGGAATGCAATGGAAGAGCTGCGGGCTGTGCTCCTAGAGATGGGGAGTGAGATCTATGGCACTCGCTGAGGATACTCGGCGAAGGCTTTTGCTCAGCTCTGGGGCATGGCAGAGGGGCATTGCCTGGGCCATCCGGCAAGCTGTGTTTCCGGCGTCATTCGATCCTTGTTCTCTGAAGCGCTTCTATGGCTCGTGACTACTACGAAATCTTGGGGGTTAGCCGTGATAGCTCCAAGGAAGAGATTAAGCGCGCCTATCGTCGGCTGGCCCGCAAGTATCACCCTGACGTCAACAAAGAGCCAGGGGCTGAGGATCGCTTCAAGGAAATCAACCGCGCCTATGAGGTGCTCTCGGACGACGAGCTGAGGGCTCGCTACGACCGCTTTGGGGAAGCTGGGCTGAGCGGTGCGGCGGCTGCCGCCAGCGGGTTCCAGGATTTCGCCGGAATCGGTGGCTTCGCCGACCTTTTCGAGAGCTTCTTCACCAACTTTGCGGGAGGGGGAGTTGGCTACAGCCGCAGCCGCCAAGGGCCGGTACGCGGGGATGACCTGCGCTTTGACCTGAAATTGGAGTTTCTCGAGGCCATCTTCGGCGGCGAAAAGCAAATTCGCATCAGCCACTTGGAGGTCTGCCCGGTCTGTGGGGGCAGCGGGGCCAAGCCCGGCACAGATGTGAAAGTCTGCCCCACCTGTGGCGGCGCTGGTCAGGTGCGGCGGGCCACCCGCACCCCCTTTGGCAACTTTACCCAGGTCTCGATCTGCCCCACCTGCGGCGGTGCCGGCCGGGTGCTGGAAGAGCCCTGCTATAACTGCAATGGCGAGGGCCTCGCCCAGACCACCAAGAAGCTGCGCATCAACATCCCTGCCGGCGTGGACAGCGGCACCCGTCTGCGGGTTTCTGGCGAGGGGGATGCCGGTCGGCGCGGTGGCCCACCTGGGGATCTCTACGTTTACCTCTTCGTCGAGCCGGATCCCGACTTCCAGCGGGATGGTCTCACCATCTTCTCGCAGGTGCGGGTAAGCTATCTGCAGGCCATTTTGGGGGCTAAAGTCTTGGTGCCCACGGTGGACTCGAAGGCGGGCCTGGAGGAAGAGGCGGAGCTGACCATTCCGGCGGGTTCCCAGCCGGGTACGGTGCTAACTCTGGAGGGCAAGGGGGTACCTCGCCTTGGCAATCCGATGTTGCGGGGCGACCACAAAATCACCCTGGTAGTGGAGATTCCCACCCGCATCAGCTCGGAAGAGCGGGAACTGCTTATGCGCCTGGCCGAGTTGCATGGGGAACGCATCAACAAGCGGGACGGTTTCTTGGGCGGGCTGTTGCGGGGGCTGGCCCAAATGCCCGGCAACCGAGAGCGAGAAGAAGAATGACGGCAGAGGCAATTCCCCCCCACGAGGTGAAGCTGGTTCTGGATCAACGCGGGATCCCCTGCCCGCTCAACTACGTGCGCGCCAAGTTGCGCCTAGAACGCATGGCGCCGGGGGAGGTGCTGGAGCTGTGGCTGGATGCAGGAGAGCCTCTGGAGCAGGTGCCCAAGAGCCTGACGATGGCGGGGCATTACATTGAAGGGCAACAAGCGGCGCCCGAGGGACACCACATCCTCTGGGTACGCCGTGGGAATTTGGCATGAGCCACCGGAGCGCCGTCCAAGAGGAGGGGCAGGGATCCACTTGCACTGGCTGGGTGCGCGCCGCCCAGGCCAACTTTTATCGCGTGCGCATCGATCCCGAGCTGGCTGCCCTTTTTCCTGAGATCGAGGCGCATTTCCCGGCCCAAAAGCCGATGCCGGCGGAGCTTCTCTGCACTGCTCGGGCCAAGCTCAAAAAAATGGGGCAGTCGGTGATGGTGGGGGACTGGGTGGAGGTTAGCTTACCGCCGGCTGCCGACTCTCTCTGGCCGGAGCGGGGGGCAATTGAGGCCATTCTGCCGCGGCGAACTCAGTTGCCTCGACCGGCCATCGCCAACATAACCCAAGTCTTGGTGGTGATGGCCCTGGCCGAGCCGGAGCCCGAGCCCAACGCCCTCAGCCGTCTGCTGGTGCAGGCCGAGGCCAGCCACCTGCGAGTTCAGGTGGTGTTCAACAAGTGCGATTGTGTAGAGGCGGCGGTGGCAGAGAGCTGGCGACAGCGTCTGCAGCGGTGGGGGTATGAGCCTCTATTGGTCAGTGCCCTTACTGAGGCAGGGATCCCCGAGCTGCGCCGCCGCTGTCGGGATCAGATTTCGGTGGTGGCTGGCCCCTCAGGGGTAGGCAAGTCAAGCTTGCTCAACCGACTCTTGCCGGCTGTTCAGCTGACCACCCAAGCGGTGTCAGAGAAGTTGCGCCAGGGGCGGCACACCACCCGCCATGTGGAGCTGTTCCCTCTGCCAGAGGGGGGTTGGATTGCCGACTCTCCGGGGTTCAATGCCGGCGAAGGGATCCCGCCGGTTTCCCCTCAGCAGCTAATACGTTGCTTTCCGGAAGTGCGGGAGCGGCTGGGCACCTGTCAGTTTCGCGATTGCTTGCACGATCGGGAGCCGGGCTGTGGGCTGCGGGAGCTGGACTGGGAGCGGCGGGGGTTTTACCTACAGCTTTTACATGAACTCCAGGAAGCGCAAGCGGCAAACTCTGCCCCAGCTTGCCCAGGTCTCAAGCGAAGGGGGGAGGGGCACCACCTGACCTGCCGTAAGCAGAGCCATCGCATCCTGACCGATTCCGACCTAGACTGGCAAGAGGATTGAGGCGGATAGAGCCTTTGGCCCTGGTTGATTGCCTTCGCCGCTTCCTTACATGATGATGGTAGGACCTCTTGACCATGCTCCTCCAGAAACGGCCTTTTAACCCCAAGGCCTAAAACTCCCACTGAGCAGCTCCTATGGTTCTCTCGGATCCCCTTCACCTTATCGTCCAAGAGGTGCGGCAGGGCGAGTACGCAGACCGGGTAAAAAAGCTGGTTTACTTCACCTGCACCCACACTTGGACAAACGACGCTGTCAAGCTGAGCGGGGAGGAGCTAAAGGCTCTGCTGGAGCAGCTCTACCGCGAGCATGCGACCCTGGAGGACCTAGTCCGGCGTTTTCGCGACGCCATCAGCCAAATCAACAAGAAGGCTGAATACGCCCGCGTCGCCAAACTGCTGCTGAGCAAGCTCGAGCTCCTCTATCACCAGTCTCAATCGGATCCCGGCAGCCCTCTGACTGCTTCATCTGGGGATCTGCCGGCTTGGGTGGCGCCTGCGCCCAGCTTACCTGTGAGATACGGCGGCCTACAACTGCACAAGCAAGACTACGACCCGTTCGAGTTGCGGGCGGGGGTGATGCAGCAGACAAGTCCCTTGCGGGCCAAGCTGGTTTTGTTCACGGCTTTGCACCACAGGCTAGAGCCCACGGTGCAAGGGTTGGCGGCCCTACGGCGCTACAGTCTCGACGAGCTGCTCAGAGCCCTTTACGACGCCTGCAACTCCCCGCAGGAGCTGGAAGCGCGGCTGCAACAGGCGGTGCAGCAGCTCCAGGAGCCGGAGCAGGATAGCCAAGCAGCTAACGCCGTGCTGCAGATGCTGCAGCCTCTCTACGTTTACGTGTCCCAAGAAACAATGGCCGGTGGGGGGCTAGCTGCCGAGACTCTCGCCGCCGATCTCGATTGGCTCAATGGGGAAAATGCCGTCGGCACTGGCGGGACGGAGTCCAGCCGCATCACTTGGCTGGAGTCCGAAAGCCCGAACGAGGGGGAAGCGACAGCCGAGCCCCCTGCTTTTTCTGCTCCTGCCGTTCTGGCGTCAGAGCTTCCAGAACCCTGCCGCCAACTGCTGCACCGTAGCGCCGGATCCCTGATGGCCACCATCGAGAACACCCTGAGCGAGTTGGGCAACGCCCTGGACGAAGGGCTGCAGGACGAGGATCCGGACCAATACCTGAGCCTCAAACACCAGGTGCTGCGTGGCCTTCTGAAAGACGTAGAGGGATCCGCTGCCCTGTTCAGAGGGATCCTGAGTAGGCTGGAGCAGTCGGAGTGGGGTTTGCTGCGGCCCGCCGGCAATGCGGGACAGCCAGGAGAGATGGCCGAGATGCCGCTTCAGGTGGGGGATCCCTATGCCGCTCTGCGGCAGGTGCTGGCCACCAGCGAGCTGGCCCGCCAAAAGCCCCAGTTGGAGCAGGAAGTGATGCGCTTGGTGCGGCGCAGCATTGGCGCGATCAAAACCGCCATTGAAAATGCCCTGAGCGAGCTGGGCCAGGCCTTGGACGAACAGTTCCAGAGCCGTCCCCTAGAAGAAGCCTTAGTTCTCAAGTACCAGACGTTGCGCGCCTTTTTGCAGGAAGTCGAGGAGATCTCCACCAAGTTCGCCGCTTTCTTGGCCCGCATGGAGGAGGCAGAGCGCCGTCTATTTGGCCTGGTTTGAAAACCAAGCCCGCCATTCTGGGATCCCGTCAACTCGCCTGAAGTCAGAGAGAGCTGTAGCTGTAGGAGCAGCCCCCCTCTCCCAGTGGGAGAGGGGTGGGGGGTGAGGGATGCCGCTTCGCCGCTGCCAACATCCAAGACAGCGCCGGGCGCGAAAGCCCTGACCCTCCTCACCCTTGAGGGCAGAGATTCTTCGGAGTCCCGAAACGAACCTTCAAAGGCGCTGTCCAACCGCTCTGCTGTTACCCTGGCGGCCACCCTACTTTTTTGGTCGCGCCGGCGAGGCCAAGTCCTTTGCCTTCCCTAGAGCCGATAATGCTGGCGCTCCAGTGCAGTGTCTCGCTTTAGAATGGCCATGAGCGCGGGATCAGCTCTCTTCCATGGATTCTATGGATGCCAATGGATGCCAAAGATCTGCTCCGACTGTACCGGGCAGGACGGGTTAACTTTGCAGGCGAGAACCTGGCCGCTCTGGATCTGAGCCGAGCGGATTTGATCGGGATAGACCTTTCTCAGGCCGACCTGCATGGTATCAACTTGATCTTTGCCTACCTGGGGCGGGCCAAGCTGCAGAAGGCCAACTTGGTGGGAGCGAATCTCAGTGGGGCCAACCTCAGCCAGGCTGACCTGAGCGAGGCAGATCTCAGAGATGCGCATTTGCACGGCACCACGTTGCAAGGGGCGGACTTGCACGGGGCTAACTTGGCGCTGGCTCTGTTGATCGACGCCAACTTGCTAGAGGCGGATCTGCGCTGGGCCAACCTCACCAGCGCCAACCTGGGGGGGGCTTGCCTGCGGGGGGCCAATCTCCGTTTCGAGAGTCGCCGGGCAGCCGTGCTGCGCAGCGCCAATCTCAGCCGCGCCGACCTGAGCGGGGCCAACCTGGCGGGAGCGGATTTGACGCGGGCCGACCTAAGGGGGGCCAATCTCAAAGAGGCCAGTTTAATCGGAGCCCACTTACAGGGAGCCAACCTACAGCGGGCCTGTTTGCGCGGGGCCCTCCTCAGCAACGCCGACCTGAGGGGAGCTTCCTTTCTGGGCGGGGACCTACAGGGGGTGCAGATGGGGCGGGCCAACTTGAAGGAAGCCATGCTCAGCCAGGTCAACTTGGCGGAAGCCAACCTCAGCGAGGCAGATCTGGCGGGAGCCGATCTTTCCGCCGCCTGCCTGCGCTCGGCCAAGCTGGCGCGGACGGATCTGAGTCGGGCTAACCTGGCCGGGGCCGACCTGAGATCGGCCAGCCTGGTGGATGCCTATCTGGGCCGCACCAACCTGGAAAATGCCGATCTCCGCGAGGCCATCCTCACCCGCGCCGACCTCAGCACCGCCAACCTCGCGGGAGCCAACCTGCGCGGGGCGACTCTGCCAGATGGACGGATTGGGTGAGCAAGACGGGGATCCGCCCTGGAGAAGGTGAGGTTTTCCGCTGTCCTAGAAGCTCCACAACCGCTAGCCTACAGGGGAAGGGTGGGATCAAAGGGATCCGTGAACAGCCGCCGATTTCTGTCCTTGATGGAAGCCTTGTGGGCCGCTCTACCCTTGCCAGAATGGTTGCCGGGGGCGGGAGAGCGCTCTTGGCAGCAGACGGTGGCAGCCCTGCTCCAGCTATGGCAAGAGGTTGGACAGTTTGGCGTGGTGATCGGGGGGCCGGTCTCCTGGTGGCCCCCTTGGGTGGTGCAGGATCCCTTACCCCAACTGCCGCTGCCCATGGATGCGCTGCATCTTCCCCGCCACTCTTGGGAGCCGGCACGGGAACCCCCCTGGTTGTTCAGCCCGGATTTTTCCCCTGAGTCAATCCTCACCCCTGGGCAGACGGTGATCCCTCTCCTGCCGCGGGATCCACTGGTGGAGGAGCCTTTTCTGTTGCTGCTCACCCCTGTTTTTTCGGCAGTAGCTGCCCAGGGTCACCATCCCCACACCCGGCAGAGGGGGATGATGGTCTCTTTTGAGCCGGAGGTGATCCGACGAGCCTGGCAGAGCCTGGAGCAACGGGTTCAACAGGGCAGGCCAGACCGGCTGGCCGCTTGGCAGGAGTTGGCCCGCCACTATCCCCTGATGCAGCCGCATGTACGGGTGTTGGCCCGCTTCAGCAGCTTCCTTCTGCTGGGTAACCTGGCCGAGTTTGGATCCCCGCCCGCCCGCCTGCCCCCTGCCAGGGCAGAACAGGAGGCTGCCGCTGTGCCTCCACCGCCACCAGCAGCAAGGCAGATCCCGGCTTCTTCATCTTCCGCTTCCTCGCCGGCGCCTGAGCCTCCCGCCCACGGCCGCTCCTCCGCTCCCCAAGCCGAGCCAGAGCAAGCGGGCAGCCTCTCGGAGGCGGAGTTGTTGCGGGCTCTCATCCACGAGATCCAGACGCCCCTCAGCACCATCCGCACCTTGGTCAGCCTCATCCTGAAGCGGCGCGACCTGCCACCGCGGGTGCGGGAATACGTGGAGAAGATCGACCGCGAGTGCACCGAGCAAATCAACCGTTTCGGTCTGTTTTTCCAGGCCACAGAAACGGTCATGCCCGCTGCCACGCCAGGCGAGGGACGTCGGTTGCAACTGGAGCCGATTGCGCTGGTGGACTTGGTGCGGCAAAACCTGCCCCGCTGGCAGGAACAGGTGGAACGGCGGGGATCCCGCTTGGAGTTGGAGATCCCTGCCGAGCTGCCCGATGTGGTCAGCGATCCCAAAGCCCTGGAGGCGGTGCTATTTGGAATTATCGACCGCCTAGCCCGTAGTACTCCCGCTGGCAGCGGCATCCGCGCCCAATTGCTCAGCGCTGGCGAGCTGGTGAAGCTGCAGTTCCAGGTAAACACCCCCGAGGGGAGCGACACCCCTAGCCTGGAACTTAAGTCCCCTCAGCCAATTGGCCAGTTGTTGGTGGTGCAGCCAGATACCGGGGCCATTAGCCTCAGCCTGCCAGTAGCCCGAACCCTGTTCCGAGCTTTGGGGGGCTATCTCACTGTGCGCCATCGGGCTCGGCAAGGGGAAATTCTCAATATCTACTTACCCCGCCAGCTCTAGTCCGCCGGCCTGGAGCCGGTCTGAAGTGGCAAATCCCAGGGAGGATGGGGCTAGGATCGATTTGCTTGCTCCAGGAGAGTTGAAAGAGGGGATCCATGCCGAGAGCGAAAAAAGTTGCCGAACCTCACCCAGAGCCTGAGCCCGTCTGTGGGGGCGGGGATCCCAGGCCTGGCGGGGGGATCACTCTATCTGCCCAGCAGCTCTCCACCTTGCTCCACGAGATGCGCAATCCTCTAACCGCCCTGAGCACGCTGGCCAAGTTGTTGCAAAAGCGTCTGCCCCCCGACGATCGCAACCACTGGATTGGCCTGAGCATTGAACAGGAGTGCAAGCATCTGCAGGATCTGCTGGCGGAGCTGGAGCGCTTGGACGGGATCCCGGCTCCTCTCCAACTTCGGCCCCTCTCCTTGGCCGACCTGCTGCGGGAGTGGAGCCCTATTTATCAGGCCCTGGCGGAAGCGCAGGGACATCGCTTTCAGGCCGTTCTTCCCCCTTTCCTGCCGCCGGTACTGGCAGATCCCCGCGCCCTGCGCCAGGTGTTGGATAACTTAATCGACAACGCCTGCAAGTACACCCCGCCCCCCGGCGATATCCAGCTCAGGGTAGAGGTCAAGCCCGCCGAGGAAGCGAGAGGCTCAAGCGCCTCCTCTTGCCAGGAGGTGTGGATCGCCGTCTGCGACAACGGCCCCGGCATCCATCCTGAGAACCTGGAGCGGATCTTCGATCCGTTTTTTCGCGCCGATCCCTCCAAGCCGGGGCAGGGGCTGGGGTTGGCCATCAGCCGCGACTTGGCCGCCCAAATGGGAGGAGATCTCGAGGTGGAAAGCTCCCCCCAGGGCTCCTGCTTCCGCCTCAGATTGCTCACGGCCCAGTAGGGCTTAAATGGAGCAGGTATGTCTCTTCCAGCCAAAATCTTGAAAGCTATCCAGGAGCTGCACAATGGCCCCCTTCGCTCAAGCCAAATCCGAACCTGCCTCGGCACGGGCCCGCATCTTGTTGGTGGATGACGAGCCAGGCTTGCGGGAAGCAGTGCAAGCCTATCTAGAAGACAGCGGCTTTGAGGTGATCCCGGCTGCCAATGCCCAGCAAGCCCTGCAACTGCTCAGCACGACGCAGCCACAGTTGATTATTTCCGACATCATGATGCCGGGCATGGACGGCTACCAATTTTTGGCGCAAGTGCGAAAACTCGATCCCTACAGCCACCTGCCCGTGGTCTTCCTCACCGCCAAGGGGATGACCGCCGACCGCATCCAGGGCTACCGGGCCGGCGTCGATGCCTACTTGCCCAAGCCATTCGACCCGGAGGAGCTGGTGGCCATTGTCTCCAATCTCATCGAGCGCTCCCGCGCGGCCAGCCCCTCGGAGGTAGTGGCCCGCGAGCTGGCCTCGATTCGCGCCCTGCTATCGGAGCGAACTCTCCCCCCGACCATTCCCTCTCAGCCCCCCACCCCAACTCCTTTACCCCCACCGATTAAGGTGGAGCTGACACCACGGGAACAGCAGGTGTTGGAGAAGGTAGCAGAGGGTCTGATGAACAAAGAAATTGCCAAACAACTGCAAACCAGCGTGCGCAACGTGGAAAAATACGTCACCCGCCTCCTCAACAAGACGGGCACCAGCAGCCGCACCGAGCTGGTGCGCTACGCCCTCACCTACGGTCTGATCCGGTTGTAGCCCTCACCGCCGGCCCCTCTCTTACGGCTGTGGCTTGGGCGGCACCGTGACCAGCAGCTCCAGTCCAAGGGCATGATCTCCGACGGGGTAGCTGGTGATCCCCAACCCATCGATACGGGTCAGTAGCTCGCGGGCCTCCGGCTCCAAGCTTGCCAGCCCACCCGGCAAAGCGGCTTCTAGCACTGTGCGGATGCCGCGCCAGTTGAGCAAAAAGTAGCCGTAGTTGGGCTTGGGCAACTGCTCGTAGAGGGTCTTCAGCGGCTCGGTTTGAGGGATCCAATTGCCCTGGCGTTGGGCGAGGGTTTGCAGCGCCGCCGTGCTGCTGGTCACGATCAAATAGTTGCCTTCCCAGGCGCGGGTCAAAAGCGGGCGGTTAAACAAGGGATCCGCCCACGTCACCTGTCCACCCGCCTCCGTTACCCCTACTCCCGATTCTTGGGCCAGCCGATCCAACTGAGTCAGGGCCGCGTTGGCCTTGTCTTTTTGGCTGGTCTCGACGAGCAAAGCCGCCCCCATGCCCTGCAAGAAGGGGTGGGCCTGGGCATCGGGCGCCACCAGCAGGGCCATCTCCCCGTCCAGCCAAGCCATCAGGTCTTGATCCAAATCCAGGCGGGTATTGGCCCGGAACTCGGCCCGCAGCTCATCCAGCAACTCTTTGGCCTGGGGATCCTTTTCCAGTTCAGAGACAACCGCTTGCCAGCGCTGGGCCACCTGCTGGGTGGTGATCACCGCCAGGGCACTGCCGGGCAGCCGCCGGATCAGCTCGCCCCGGGCGGTTTGCCACTTGCCCAGCAGCGGGGTTTGGGGATCCAGTTGGGTGAGCATGCGCATCTGCAGGCCCTGCTCCCGCCAGTGGGCGGCCATGGCCAGAGAGCGCAGCGGCTGCAGGGATCCCAGCTCTTCCGGATCTAGATCCGGCATCCAATCTTTAAAGGATGTGGGGTCGTCGTGGAGGGCCTGGAAATTGAAGTAGGCAAAAGCCAGGGTGCCCGGCTTCTGGTAGAGATCGCCCACGGCGGTGCGGAAACCTTCGGCGCGGCTGATGGGCTCCGCCTCGCCGCGATAGACAGCAATCGCCCGCTGCATCACCTTGGGATCGTTGGCCAGGGCCACGAAGCGGTTGCCAAACTCCGCCGTCACCCACCGTTCGCCCGGCTTGCCGTTGGTTTGCACGTAGAGAGTCACTCCTTGCTCCTGGCGCTGCTCAAAGTTGGCCCCTTCTGCCTCTGCCTGTTGCCGCACTTGGGCCAGAAATTGCCTGGACAGATCGGCGTTGCGGGTGCTGGCTCCCCACAGGATCCCAGGCACCGGCTCCGCCGCCCCTGGCACCAAATTGGGGATCACCACCGCCAGCGTAAAGTGATCCCCGGCCCAAGCTTGCATCTCTTCCCGAGAAAACTCCTGGCCAGTGCTGGCCCAAGCTTCTGCCGTCCAGCTTTCCCAACGGGCCAAAAGGTCAGGGTGGGTGCGGAGCGACTCTTCCGGTTTGGTAGAAAGGGCCAGCACCAGAGGTGCCGATTGGGGAACCAGCGCCGTCTCGGGCAGAACATCGCCAGGCAACTGCACCTGGGGTGCCCTGAGCTGACAGGATCCCAAAAGCCAAGAGCTCCCCACCGCCATCAACGTCAGGGAGAGCGGACGAGAGCGACGATAAAGTTGGGCCTGCATACCCCACCTGCAACGAGCCGTCCTCTTGAGCATAGGCGATGGACTTAGCCCCTGTCTGTGATCCCAGGCCTTCACCGAAGTATCGAAATAAATCAGCTACTTGGGTCGGGCGCGGGCGACCAGCTCATCCACATACTCGTTCCAGCGCAGACCCCGATGGGCCGGGATCCAGGCCACCCGCACCTGCGGGCACTGCTGCTTGAGTTGATACAGCTCCTGCACCAGATCCAAGTTTTCCACCGGCCCCGTGCGCCGCCGCCACCCCTGCGCTGCCCAGCGCTCCATCCAATCGTTGTAGGTCTGTACGCAAAGGTGGGAATCGCTGTAGATGGTGTCTATGCTGTTGCTCTGGGTGTCGCGACAATATTGCAAAGCCCGAATGAGGCCGGTCAATTCCATACGGTTGTTGGTGCTGGCGGGATCCCCTCCGTAAAACTCATCCACAATCTGGTCATCCTCAACCACCACCACCGCCCATCCCCCTGGCCCTGGATTGGGGGAACAGCCCCCGTCGGTAAAAATGCCACTAGGAGGGCAATCGGCCAGCCGTGGGGGAGGTGCTACTTGGCGGTTGCCCGGACGTAAGCTCTTGGCCATGATGGGATCCCTAGCCGACACCGGCAACTGCATTCTACCCCCTGGAGGGCCTGTCGGCGCCGTCGTGGCTGGAAAAGTATCTTTTCGCGCTACCGGCAGCATAAGCCTGTAGAGGCATCAGAAGCCGAGTTATTTGGCCAAACAGCGCGAATAAAAACCCCCAGAAAAGCTGGGGGAGGAGTGGTGTGTTGAGGTGATGAATACTTGCATGATATCTCTTGAAGCCGGTGGGTAGCCGCAAATGGCAAACGATCTCTGCGTTTTCTTGCAGAAATCATTGCAAACGGGAGCAAGCGCCAGACACTAGAAATCAGGACGGTAGAGAAAATCTGTTCCCCCTTGGTTACAGATAGTGTTTCTCATCTGAACATATGCCTTACTAAGGGCTAGATGTAGAGAAGCCCTAGATAACTTTTTTATGCACCTGCTGCCGACGCTAGGGATTGTGTCAGGCCCAGATGGGCATAAAGGCGGGAAAAGTCAAAGTTTGCTGACATTAACTCCTGGATGCAGCGAACCTTAACCTCCTCGTGCAGGCGGATCTGGCCGAAAACCCGCTCGATGCGATTGATGGTGGTGAAGGTATCCAGATCCACGGAGAGGATCGGCACTTCCAGTTCTTCGGCCCGCGCCCGGATGCGGGGATCCAGAGGCAGCTTGCCGGTCAAGATTAGGCAGAGGGTGGAGGTTTCCAGGGCGGCCAGTTGAATATCAGTGCGGTCGCCGCCGGTGATCACCGCCTTGTGCTCCAGCTTGCGGAAGTACTTCAAGGCGGAGTTGACGTTCATCGCCCCCACCGCGATGTCTTCGACCATCAAGTCCATCCGATCCGGGCAGCAGAGCACCTCGGCCTCCAGTTGCCGCGCCAGCTCCCCAACGCTGATGCTGCGCAAAATGCGGTGGGAGGGCAAAATGCCCAAAACCGGGATCCCTTGCGCCTCCAGAAAGGGTCGAACGATGGTCTTTGCCGGCTCCATCTGGTCGGGTGGCACATCGTTGAGCAGCACGCCGGCCAAATGGG
Source organism: Synechococcus sp. JA-3-3Ab (assembly GCF_000013205.1). NCBI lineage: Bacteria > Bacillati > Cyanobacteriota > Cyanophyceae > Synechococcales > Synechococcaceae > Synechococcus > Synechococcus sp. JA-3-3Ab. The sequence goes on from NC_007775.1 coordinate 809,664, forward strand.
ATCCCAGTTGGCGGTGGGCAAAGAGAAGAGAATCGACCGCCAAAGGGGAATGGTAGCGGCTGATCAGCAGTACCTGAGCATCCAGGGCTTGGGCCATTTTGGCCAGGGAGAGGCCGAACAACTCGCCCTCGTAGAGATCGGCCGGGCCCTCTAGCAGGATCAAATCCGCAGCGGATCCCGTGGCAAACTTCAGCAGAGGGGCGACAGAGCGCGCGGGATCTGGCTCCCCCGGAGACTGCTGGATATGGGTCAGCAACGCCTCTTCGTCGAGCTGGAAAAGCATGGGTGGCATCTGGGTCAGCCGCAGCGTCTCCGCTACAAAGCGCATATCCGGGTCTATCCCTTCCGGGGATTCATCCTCCCGGGCGCAAGATCCGAGCGGCTTCCCATAAGTAATTTTCACTCCTTGTTGCTGCAGATGCTTGGCTAAACCCAAGACAGCCGCCGACTTGCCGCTGAAAGGTTCGGTAGAACCGATTAGGAGGAACTTGGACACGGAAAGCTCCCAATACGCAAGGGACAACGAGGGTGTAGCTGAGGTTACCTGTTACTCAGTCTAGCGGAGGCCGCTTGGGGGAAACCTCGGGGCTGCCTCCGAGGGAAGCTGGAGATTTCCCGGCGGGGCTGTGAGCTGGGGAACCACCTCCAACCTCTACTCTCCCCCTTTGGATTTCCTTGTCCTCTGGTCAGGAGATTACCCGATTAAAATTGGCTCTTCCGGGTAGATCACCAACTGACGCGGTTGCTGCTGGGCCAAAGCCAGGACAATGGTTAACGCCCCCAGCCGGCCCCAGAACATCACCAAAACGATAATCAGTTGGCCGAACAAATTCAGCTCCCCCGTGAACCCCGTCGAGAGGCCACAGGTAGCAAAAGCGGAGATGACCTCGAAGAGCACCGGATCCAGCCTGCTGTGGTGGTGGGTAATTAAGATCAGCCAAGTTGCCAATAGCACCACGAACAGAGAGACGGTCAACACCGCTGCTGCCTTGCGCACCATCGAGGGATCCAAACTGCGCCCCGCAATCTGGGCGCTGGGCAAACCGCGGGCATAGCCCCACAAGGCCAACACCAACACTGCCAAGGTGCCGGTGGTGATGCCACCCCCCATGGAAGCCGGAGCTGCCCCGATAAACATGAGAGCCATCAGCAACAACTGACTTGCCGGGGTCAAATCCTCAATGGGGATCCCGGCGAACCCGGCGGTACGGGCCGAAACCGATTGAAAAAATGTCAGGCCCAAGCGGCGGGGCCAGCTTACCTCCTGCAAGGATCCCTGGGGCAAGCTCTCGGCCAAGAACATCCCCAGTCCGCCCGTGCAGAGCAAGACCACCACCACGACCAGGGTGATGCGGGTGTGCAGAGAGGGGCGGTGGCCCCGGGGCCAAGTTAGCAGATCCGACAAAACCGGGATGCCCAAGCCGCCGATAAAAATCAGAGCCGCCAAGATCGCCAGCGACAGTCCATCGGTGGGGATCCCCTCTTGCCCAAATAGATCAAACCCGGCATTGCAAAAAGCAGAGACGGCGTGAAAAATTGCCAGAAAAACCGCCCGACCCGGGCCATAGAGATCCCGCCAGTGCACCCAGAGCAGCAAAGCTCCGCCCAGCTCAATCAGGGTGACCCCGATCAACACCCGCCGCGTCAATTCGAGAATAGCCCCCGGATCGATCAGGCCCAGCGAGTTGCACAGCGCCAAGCGGTTGAGCAGGGAAATGCGCCGCCCGAGCAGTTGAAAGACCACCACCGCCAGCACCATGAAGCCGACCCCGCCAATTTGGATCAACAGCAGCAACACGATCTGGCCGAACAAAGTGAGATCCTCCGCCGCCACAATCGTCGAGAGACCCGTTACGCTCAGGGCGGACATGGCCGTAAACAGCGCCTCATTCCAGCTCAAGGGATCCCCGCGCCCAATTCCCGGCAGCATCAGTAGCAAAGTCCCCACCACCGCCAGCAGGCCCAACCCCGCGACCAGGCGCAGGGGCGGCGGCAGCGGGCGACGCCTGTCCCCAAAAAAGAGCCGGTGTAAGCGACTGGCCGGGATCCAAGAGGACTGAGGCAGCGTCGGGCGAGGGGTTCCTGAAGATCGGGGAGACACCCATCCCTCAGCCCCCTCGGGTTGCGGCGGCGGGACGCAGCCCTCTCTCATCGGATCCCCCGTTACATCTCGTTCAGCCGCGAGATGTTGGTATTGGCCCCCAGCACCACCAGCAGATCCCCCTTCTCCAGCAGGTAATCTGCCGGGGGAGAAACCACCAACGATTGTTTTCGCTTCACCACCAAAACTGTGATGCCGAAGCGGCGACGCAAGTCCGACTCCGCCAGCGTATGGCCCACCAGCGCCTCCGGCACCTCCAGCTCGGTGATGCTGTAACCCGGCTCCAGCTCCAATTGATCTAGGATCCCTGGTGCCGTCAGCACCTGAGCCAAACGTCGCCCCGCCTCCTGCTCCGGCAACACCACCCGATCCGCTCCCACCCGCAAGAGAATCGAGCGTTGCCGCTCTGTCGAAGCCTTGCAAACCACGTTGCGCACCCCCAAACTCTTGAGGGCCACCGTCGTCAACAGATTGCTCTCGAAATCGCTGCCGATGGCCACCACCACGGTGTCGAAGGAGAGAATATCCACCGCCCGCAGGGCATCCTCATCGCTGGAATCCAGCGCCACCACCTGCGTTAGCTGATCCGCCAGACGCTGCACAATCTCCCGGCTGCGGTCGATCCCCAAAACATTGTGCCCTCGCTCCATCAGCGTGAGGGCCAAGCTCGTGCCGAAGCGTCCCAGACCGATCACCGCATACTCGCGATCCGCCCGCCCCATGCGCCCCCTTGCCCTTCCTTGCAAGACCAAACACTGATCATATGCCGACGCAGCGGGATCCAGCAGGGCTGTGACCCTAGGCAGACTCAGGTTTAGGCAGGGTGGAAGGGTGAGGGATCAGCTCGTGCGTGGAACGGCGCTCCACCATCTCGGCCGTGATGCGCACGTATTTGATATCCCGGCGAGAGGGAACCTCGTACATCACGTCCAGCATTAGCTCTTCCACAATGGCCCGCAGCGCCCGCGCCCCCGTTTTGCGACGGTAGGCTTCCTTGGCAATGGCAGAAATGGCAGCCGGCTCGAACTCTAGCTCCACCCCGTCCATGCGCAACAGCTTCTGGGCCTGCTTGAGGATGGCATTTTTAGGCTGCGTCAAGATGGCCTCGAGGGCCTTCTCGTCCAGGGGATCCAGGGTAGCCACCACCGGCAGCCGCCCTATGAATTCTGGGATCATGCCGTACTTGATCAAATCCTCCGGCTCCAGCGCCTTGAGGGCATCGGCCAGGCGTTGCTCACGGGTAACTGCTAGCTGCTCCCCTGGCTTGATAAAGCCCATCGACTTTTTGCCAATGCGCTGCTCGATCACCTTCTCCAGGCCGACAAAAGCGCCCCCACAGATGAAGAGAATGTTGGAAGTGTCGATTTGAATGCAGTCTTGGTAGGGGTGCTTGCGCCCTCCCTGCGGAGGCACGTTGGCAATAGTTCCCTCCAGCATCTTCAACAAAGCCTGCTGCACCCCTTCGCCGGAAACGTCGCGGGTAATGGAAGGGTTTTCGCTCTTGCGGGCAATTTTGTCGATTTCGTCGATGTAGATGATGCCGCGCTGGGCTTCTTCCACATCCATGTCCGCCACCTGCAGCAGGCGCAACAGGATGTTTTCCACATCTTCGCCGACGTAGCCGGCTTCGGTGAGGGTAGTGGCATCGGCAACGGCAAAGGGCACATCCAACATGCGGGCCAGGGTTTCGGCCAGCAGGGTTTTGCCGGAGCCGGTGGGGCCAATGACCAAAATGTTGGACTTTTGCAGTTCCACCTCATCCAGCTCCGCAGCTCCGAGGCTGTTGGGGTTGGCCTTAGCAGCCAGCCGCTTGTAGTGGTTGTAAACCGCCACCGACAGAACCTTCTTGGCCTTCTCTTGGCCAATCACGTACTGGTCAAGGTAGCGCATGATCTCGCGCGGCTTAGGCAACTGTGCCAGAGAAGGCAAGCTGCGAGAGGATTTTCTAGGAGTTTCGCGACGGCTGGCAGCAGGGGCTGTGGCAGGTGGGGTATTGCCGTCGTAGAGTTCCTCCTCCAAAATCTCGTTGCACAGCTCCACACACTCGTCGCAGATGTAGACCCCCGGCCCCGCAATCAACTTACGCACTTGATCCTGGGACTTATTACAGAAGGAGCATCTCAGGTGGGAGTCATGCTTGGCCATGGGATCCTCGTTGCTGTTTGCTCTTGGCTATTGTGTTCGGCGAATTCCAGGAAAGACAGGACGCTCTGGTGCTGCTTAAACGTGGGGCGCGGCCGCAGAGGCGTAGGAATACTGAAGGGACAGAACTTACTGACCTACTAGTCTAGCACTTCCTTCCAGCTTGTGGGCTTCCTAAGCCGGCTGTAGAGGATAGCTCTGCGGCGATTGGATAGAAAGTTGATAAGAAAACCGCCCGACTCGACGTCGAGCGGCGGATGGTGTGAGGAGTGAACGGAAACATGCGTCTCCGCTACTCTCATGATAGTGGAATGTTCCTAACTCTGGCAGAGACGGTCGTCGGAAGCAAGTGGGCTTTTTGGTTCGGTTGGATACCCTCTGGAGCGGAACCAGGGTAGATCTTGAGCACCAAAAAGGGGAAGGGACTGTCCGTGTTTCGTCCTCTTCCCCCTCTGGCGTCCACTCCTCACAGAATCGCATGATAAACCATCGCCAGGGCGAGGACAAGCCGGCCTTCCCAAATTTTTTCTCGTCAAGGATGGAGATCACTTCGGATCCAACGCCAGCAGCTCCGCCTCGCTCAGGAGAGGGATCCCCAAAGCCTGGGCCTGCTTGAGTTTGGAGCCGGGATCCGACCCTACCACCACATAGTCGGTTTGGCGGCTGACGCTGGCGGTCACTTTGCCGCCGCGGCTTTCAATCCAAGCCTTGGCCTGCTGGCGGGAGAGAGTAGGCAGGGTGCCGGTGATGACAAACTTCTTCCCAGCCAGAACCTGGGAGACGGCAGGGGCCGCTTGCCGGGGCAGGGCAGGGATCCCCAGCTCCCGCAGCTCCTGCAGCAACTTCTGGTGGGCGGGATCGGCAAACCAGGCCACCACCGCCTCGGCAATTTCCGCCCCTATCCCGTAGATTTGGGCGATGTCTTCAGCCCTGGCCTGGGCCAAGAGTTCTGGGGCGGGGAAATGCTGGGCCAAAATCTGGGCGGTCACCACCCCCACATGGGGGATCCCCAGCCCGTAGAGCACGCGCTCCCAGGGCTGTTGACGGGAGCGCTGGATGGCCTGCACCAGCTTCTGGCTGGAACGGGATCCCATCCCCTCCAGGCTCTCCAAGTGTTCCGGGGTGAGGCGGTAGAGATCGGCCACGGTGCGCACCCCCAGCTTTTCTACTAACTGGGCCACCCGCTTTTCCCCCAGGCCCTCGATATCCATGGCGTCGCGGCTGGCCCAGTGCTGCAGTTGCCCCCTGATCTTGGCCGGACAAGCTGGGTTGGGGCAGCGGGTTATCGCCTCGCCGGCAGGGCGAACCAAAAGGGTGCCGCACTCGGGACAGTGGCTGGGCAGGCGGTAGGGAACGGCATCGGGGGGGCGCAGCTCCTTGAGGATCCCCACCACCTCAGGGATGATCTCCCCGGCCTTGCGCACGATGGCGGTGTCGCCGATGTGGACATCCAGCTCTTCCAGGCGATCGGCATTGTGCAGGCTGGCGCGGCTGACGGTGGTGCCCGCCAGAAGAACCGGCTCCAGCTCCGCCACCGGCGTGACGGCTCCGGTGCGGCCTACGCTGGCCACGATGGCGCGAATGCGGGTGGGGACTTCCTGGGCAGGGTATTTGAGGGCAATGGCCCAGCGGGGGAATTTTTGCGTAAAGCCGGCCTCCTCTTGCAGCCGCAGGGAGTTGAGCTTCACTACCACACCGTCACAGGCATAGGGAAGCTGGGCCTGCCGCCACCGCTCGTAGAACTGGACCACCTCCTCGAGGCCCCGGCACACCTGGGACAGAGGATTGACGGGCAATCCCAGGTCTTTTAGCCGCTGCAGACACTCCCACTGGGTTTGGGGGGGATCCCCGCTTGGCCACCCCTCCGGCCAGTGGAGGGCATAGGCGAAGAAGCTGAGCTTGCGGGCGGCAACCACGCGGCTATCCAACTGGCGCAAGGTGCCGGCGGCGCAGTTGCGCGGGTTGGCAAAGGGGGGATCCCCGGCGGAGCATCGCTCCCGGTTGATGCGCTCGAACTCAGCAATGGGGAGATAGGCCTCTCCTCGCACCTCCAGGACCGGCGGGGGAGCGGCGGTTGCCAAGCGCAGGGGAATAGAAGGGATGGCGCGGATATTGGGGGTAATGTCCTCACCTGACTGTCCATCGCCGCGGGTGGCCCCCCGCTGCAGCAGCCCATCCACATAGGTAAGAGCCAGGGCAGCGCCGTCAATTTTCAGCTCGCACACATATTCCAGCTCCCCTTCCTCAGGGGTGCGCCCCAGAACCCGCCACAGGCGCTCTTGCCATTCCTTTAGCTCTTCCAGGTTGAAGGCGTTTTCCAGACTGTAGAGGGGGATGCGGTGGGAAACGGTGGGGAACTGCTCGGCGGGCTTTTCCCCTACCCGCTGGGTGGGGCTGTCGGGGGTGATGAGCTCGGGGTAGGCCCGCTCCAGCTCCTGCAGCTCGCGGTAGAGGCGGTCGTAAACGCTGTCTTCCAGAATGGGGGCATCGTGGACGTAGTAGGCAATGCTGGCCTTCTGCAGCAGAGCGCGCAGCTCGCGGGCGCGCTGTTCCAATTTTGGATCCATACTCTTGTTGCACCGTTGGCTAGGTCTAGCTTAGGTTCAACGCTCTCATCTCTCTCAGGCTGCCGCTGCTCTGCCCCCTTGTCAGCCTAACCCCCAAAAAGCTGGGCAATGCAGATCCCAGCTTGCAGCTGCAGGCGAGATGAGGCGAGAACTCCCCGTAGAAGCGGGCTGGCGGTGCCGGAAGCAGAGGCCGGCTACCACAGCGGTTGCCACCCATGGAGCGCCTCGTAGTGGCGCCTACCTTATTTCCTGCGACTGCAAGTGCCCGTAGGCTTGGGCCGCAGCGGCCATTTCTGCCGCCTTTTTGGAGCGCCCCTCGCCGCGGCCCCAACATTGGCCGTGGCCCCAAACTTCCATGGTGAAGTGCGGCGGGTGTTCCCGGGCAGCCACCAGACGATATTCCGGCAAGGTGCCCCATAGGCGTTGGGTCAGTTCCTGCAGCGCGGCTTTCGGGTTGCGCCGAGTGGGATCCTGGAACCACTGCTCCACCCGTTGGCGAAAGTAGGGATCCAGCCAAGGATGCAGCCGGGCCAGGGTGTGCATGCCCCAGCTCAGGTATAGGGATCCCAACACCGCCTCAAAAGCATCGGCTAAGCGCCGCTCCCGTCCGGCCAGGTCGTTTTGGGAGCTGGATCCCACCTCAAGGTAGCGCTCTAGGCCATGCAGATCCGCCAGTTCCGCCAGGTGGGCATCGCTGATCAGATCCGAGCGAACTGCGGTCAGCTCTCCCACCGACAAGTGGGGATAGGACTGGAACAAGAACTCAGTGGCCAAAATGCGCAGGACAGAATCCCCTAAGAACTCCAGCCGGTCGTTGTTGCGCTGGCCATCCAGAGAAGGGTGAATCAAAGCTTGATCCAACAGATCCCAGCGCAGTTGCTCCAGCCAGGCGGGATCCTTGAACCCCAACCGGTTCAGCAGGTGCTCTAAGGCGCGGCGACGAGGTGGGATCGGCTCAACCATAAAACCTGCGGCAAAATCTCTACACCTAGAATGCTCTCAGTGCTCACCTTGTGCTACAGGAGTAGTATAAGCCTTTGGAGAGGATCCCTGCATGCATGCCCACGCCCACCCTCGCACTCCCACCACCGAGATGGAGGTGACCAGCATTCGTCTGGAGCGGGAACTGAAGCAACGACTGAAGGCGTTGGCCGGCGGCCAGGGCTACCAGGCCTTGATCCGCGAAATTCTCTGGGGCTATGTCTTGCGCCACTCTCAAGAGGCTGCCACCCTCACCGCCGAGGATATTCAGGCCAGTTTCCCCGCCACGGCTCAGCGGCCCCAGCGTTGCGCCCTCACTGGCCAGGCCATCCAGCCACAGGAGCCGATGCTGCTGGGGTTGACTACGGACGGGAAATTGGTTCCCCTCAGCCCTGCCAGCCTCTGATTCTGGAACTCGAGTTAGTCCAGAGAGCCCTGGAGCAACCGACTCGACCGGCTTCTGCTAAGTTCCGCGGATTTCTCGATATCTTCTGGCGCGTTCTTCGGCGGGATCAGGGGCTTGCGCCTTGGCAACGGCCTCTTGCAGTTGTGCCATCACTGCTTCTGGGGGGTCGGCAGAGCGGACGACGTAGAACATCAAGTTAATGGCTTCAGCGGCCGTCAGCTTAAGGTTCTCTTTTCCTTTTGGCACCAGCGCGATCTTGCCGTCTGTTGTCGTAATCGCCGTATGGGATCCTTTGGCAAGAATCTCCCCAGCTTTTTCCAGAGTGACAAGCATATCCGTGCCTGATACATTTACGCTGAACACTGCTAAGCATTATCGCTCAACGGTGCAGCGATAGCATCCTGCCCACTGCTGAACAGGATGGCGGTATCCTGCAAAGCTCTGAGCATAACACCCAGAGCGCCTTGCCAATCTCGTGGTAGCCTATGGTTGCACTTTGGGCATCTAAACACCTTTGCGCCACCCAACTTGGTGTGGATGTGCCCGCACTTGGTACAGGTTTTGCTGGTGTACGCTTCCGATACTTCCACGACAACCACGTTTTTCTTCTTGGCTTGAAACTTCAGGAACTGCTTGAACCGATAGTGCGCCCAGGTGAGCATCGCCCTTGCTGTCTTGCTACCAAACTTCCTCCCTGCCTTGGCAACCATCTGGGCTGACTCGAAAGTGGGGAGGAATATCAATCGGTAGTTATCCGTTAGGAACGCCGCTACCTTGCGATGGCACTCGTCCACCAAGTTCCTGATTCTCTCCCGCAGACGAAACGCCGCTTGCCGCATTCGCCTACGCTTGGGTCTCGGTGCTTTACTCAGCCTAGATTGCAGATCGTCTAGGTGGTAGCACAGCCGAACGATCCTGCCAAAGTCTCCCTTGGCGATATCTACAAAGCCCGCCCCATCAAACCCTGTAAGGAAGCTTCTTACTCCAGGATCAAGTGCGATCACCCCCTTTGCTAACGAACACTGCTCGTTCACGGGCTCAGGAAAGATGGCATACCATCTGTCTTTCACCCGCATTAGCTCAGTTCCACGTGCCCATTCTCTGGGCATCTCCTCGGATGCGCGGAACGCCAAACCTCGGGTGAGTTTCGGATACCACGTCCCATTGCGAAAGTTGCCGGCGTTGAATTGCAGCGTATGCGACCTGTCCCGCACACTGCGAAACCTCGCGTCTTTGCTTCGGCGAAACGCCAACCACGCCTCGACGACCGCGTTCTGCTTGATGTGGCAGGGGGCGTCCTTCACCCACCCGGGCAGGTCGGAGCGCAGGATGATGTCCCGCAGCTTTCTGGCCGTTTTTGGGGCACCATGCTGACGCTGATAGGCAATCGCTTGGTTGTAGCAGTACCGGCACGCCGCTTGCCACCGCTTCCAAACTTTAGCCAGCGCTGGCTCCGGATAAATCCGTATCTTTCTCGATTGCAGCCCGGTATTTTCTGAGTCCGTAGAGCCGACTGCTGAAGCAGTGCAGGATGGTGAGGATATCCTCAACCAGTTCCTGTTGGGGAGAAAGGTGATCGTCATCGAGAACCAAGATTTCGCACCCGTATTGACAGCAGTACCACTCAACGAACTCAAATCCAAACCGGCAGAGTCGATCCCGGTGAGCGACCACAATTGTTCCGACATCTCCTGCACGGACTCGTTCCAATAAGGCAAGGAACTTTGGTCTTTTGAAGTCGAGACCGCCGCCAATCTCTCCGACCACCTCGGCTCCAGGATATAGGTTAACCAGTCTTGCAATCTGTCTCTCCAAGTCTGGTTTCTGCCCTCGACTGCTGACTCGGGCGTACAAAACGACTCGTTTGGCTTTCTTTGGCGTTCTGATGTAGCTGTCGAGGTCATACCTTCTCGCCCTACCGGATGGTGTACGTACTGCATGGATCCAGCCCTTCTGTTCCCATCGCCTCAAGGTGTGGAGACACACCCCAAAATAATCCGCCGCTTCTCTCGGTTTTACATACCTAGCCATACCAAGCAGCTATACTGAACATACTGTACATTATTTTCAGTATAGTCCAGTATATCATTGACTAGAGTCATGCTCACCTCAGCAGGAAACCTATCATCCTATCGGATGTCTTGTGCGAGCAAAGCCGGAGGGATTTAAGCAGTTTGGCGGATTATAAGAGATGCCCTCGCGCTTCCAGCCAAGCGTACAGGTAGGGAAATAGCTTTTGGTTGGCTGCCGGAAAGGGAAATTGCGACAGCTCCGCCGGCTCGACCCAGCGCACTTCGCTGCATTGCAGGGCTTGAGCTTCTCCGCGCAAATAGCGGCAGATAAAAGCAATAAGGGTGATGGTGAAATGGGTGTAGGCATGTTCGATGGTGGCCAGCGGAGCCACCACCTCAATGTCGATGCCGATTTCTTCTTTCACCTCCCGCACCACACACTCCGCAGGGGTTTCTCCCGGCTCGATTTTGCCGCCGGGGAACTCCCACAGGCCGCTGAGCATGGAGCTTTCCAGCCGCCGATCGATGAGGATCTCTTTCCCTCGCAAAACGATGGCCACCGCGATCTGTTTGTGAGGGCGCGAGGGACGGTGCTCAGACATAGGCAGGTGTTGCTGTTGACCTCGATTGTAGGCAGCGCAATCGGCCTGCCAAGGACATTGGCCACAGCGAGGCTGCCGGGGCCGGCAGATGGTCGCGCCCAAGTCCATCAGGGCCTGGTTAAAGGTGCGCGGCTGCTCGGGATCCAGCAACTGCTGCGAAAGCCGCCACAACAGGGGCAGACAACGGGCCGGCGGCTGGGGCAAAGCCACCAGGCGGGCCAACACCCGCTTGACGTTGCCCTCCAAAATCGGCAGGGGCAGGTCAAAGGCGGCGCTGAGAATGCCGCCAGCGGTGGTGCGCCCGATCCCCGGCAGCGCCAGCACCTGCTCCAGATTCCTGGGAAACTGGCCCCCGTGTTCCTGCATCAGGATTTGAGCAGCTCTGTGCAGATTCAGCGCCCGCCGGTAGTAGCCCAGCCCTTCCCACAGTTTCAGCACTTGTTGCTGCGGAGCCGTCGCCAACTCTGGGATCCCGGGCAGAGCCTCCATCCAGCGCTGAAAGTAGGGGATCACGGTTGCCACCTGGGTCTGTTGCAGCATCACCTCCGCCACCCAAATGGCATAGGGATCCCGCGTGCGTCGCCAGGGCAGATCTCGACCCTGCTGGCAGTACCAACGCTGCAAGGACTGCCGCAGGCGCTGCAAAACTGCGCTGCTCCAACCTAGCGACTGCTCGCCAGCAACCGCAACCTCGGACTCTCTTCCAGTCCGTCGAGAAGGAACCTGGGATCTCAAGCCGCGTAAGCGAAGTGCAACGCCCACCAGATCAGGGCCGAGACCACCCCCGCCACAATGCTGGCCGAGATCAGAACCACAATTGGGCTATCCGCCCCCTTGAACCTCATAATGCCGCGGTTGTAGTCAGCCATTGTTGCCTCCCACCAGCTTCGGCTTTGGGGTGTCGAGGATCTCACTTGGGATACGTGTCGCGATGGGGAAACTCCGTTATCGACCAACCCCCTCATCTCTAGGATAGCCAATTTGGCCCGGATCCGAGCCGCCCCCCAAAGAGGGATCCCCGTCGGGCAAGCCCTACCGCCTCCGCTGGTCGCAAAAGTTAGAGCACAGGAGCCGCCCAGGCAGAGGCTTGGGCAGCCAACTTCCCTGCTATTTAGACAACCTGCCGACGGCGGGGCCCTGCAAGAGACAGTCCACCCGGCCCAGCAGGTATAAAAGGTGCCCTCCCAGGGCTCCGCGCCGCCTAGGCGGCTGAGAAGTCGCCTCTCAGGTTTAGCGAGGGAAAACCACCTGGGCTCGCAACTCGCCGGCAGGATTGGCTTGCGTATGGATGTTGAGGTAGTAGGCCCCGGCCAAGAAGCTGGAGACCTGCTCAACAGATAGGGTACGGGCGGTTTGGTTTAAAGTGACCACAGCACTGCCGCTGGCGGAGCTGGGCACCGCTACCGGCGGTACTTCGGCAGCAGGAGATAGGGTCAAGGTAGCCGTAGAGACTACAGCTCCCGGCGCAGGGGTCGCCGAGTTGCTGCTCCCGCAGCCGCTGAGAAACAAGTCAGCAGCTAGGCAGACGCCCCAAAAAGTTTTGAAGACAAAACGAGGCCGCAAGGCCGAATCCAGCAAAAGCGTCAACAATATGGAAAAAGCTCCTCGGTCGGAGAACAAGCCACCTCAAGTACGGAGCAGGCCGAGCTTCGGATTCACCCTCGGAGAACAAGGTCGCGATTGCCTGAGGAGTTGCCCCTGTTTCTCCGCGATCTTCTTCTCGAGGGGCTTCCCAAGAGGTCGAAGCAGCCCGACTGCCGACTCAGGAGGGGTGGAGGGCCGGAGATGGCCAAGCTCCAAAGCTCTCCCTCGCCAAACTTTCCCAGGCCAGGTTCGCCGATCTGTGGGTTTAATTGAACCGGGCTCGCCGGCGCAAGTTCAGTAAAATTGTCGCGATATCGGTCATCAAGACCTTCGTTGGGGCAGTCGTTCTTATGGCGAGGACAGGGGAGGGGAAAGGCAGCAGCTTAGCTCGAGAAAGGTCTCGGGATCCGGTGCGTCGTCAGCGCCGCTTCACTCAGGCTGCCTCCCCTTCTCGCCACTTGCTGCCTGCTCCGGCTGCCGAGGGATCCCTCTTGGCTTCCCGCCCCCAACCGCTGCGCCTCTCTCGCCAAAGAGCCATTGCCCGGATGCGCCAACGAGCTGCCCAGCCTCGCCGCCTGAGGCGGTCTCCGGCCCTGTTGGAGGTGTTGCTGCGAGGCCTGGGCCTCAGCCTGATGTTGGGCCTGACGATGGCTGGCCTATCGCAACTGCTGCAATCGACCACTCCTGCCCGGCCAGAACAGGATGCGATGCAGGAGCTCCCCTCCACCTTGCCCACAGACCTGTTAAGAGGACAGGAAATCCCCGCTTTGCAGGAGCGCTTGGCTGCTCTGGCCGATCAGCCGGGCCTGACAGCAGGAGCCCTGTTCTGGGAGGTGGAAAGCGGCGCCTTTGCCGGGGTGAGGCCGGATCAGGTTTTTCCTGCCGCCAGCGTCATCAAGATCCCGATTCTCCTGGCTTTTTTGCAGGCAGTGGAAACGGGTCAGGTGCGGCTGGACGAGAGGCTGACTTTGAGAGAAGACCTCAGGGGCGGGGGAGCTGGCGTATTGCAGACCCGTCCCCTCGGATCCCGGGTCTCTGCTCTGGAGGCAGCTACCCTCATGAGCACCATCAGCGACAACTTCGCCGCCAACCTCATCATCGATCGCCTCGGCGGTCGGGAAGCCCTCAACCAAAAGTTTCGCCAGTGGGGGCTGCAGCACACGCAAATTTCCTGGTGGCTGCCGGATTTGGAGGGCACCAACACCAGCAGCCCGCGCGACATGGTCTGGCTGCTCAGCCAGGTGGAGCAGGGGCGAATGCTCAGCCGCCGCAGCCGCGACCGCTTTTTGGACATCCTCTGGCGCACGCAGCGGCCCTCCTATTTTCGCCCCAACTTGGGCCAAGAGGTGCGCATTGCCCACAAGACAGGAACTCTCAGGTCGGTGGTGGGAGATGCCGGCATACTCGATTTGCCCAACGGGCGACGCTACGTGGCAGCAGTGTGGGTAAAGCGGGAAACTCCCAACGATCCCAAAGCCGAAGAGCTAATCGCCAAACTCTCCCAGGCTGCCTATGAGTTTTGGTCTGCCGAAGGCGAGCCCACCGCTTCGGCTGCTGCCGATAGCCCGTAGCCCTAGGGGATCGCCCATCCCGGCAGAGCAGCAGCGTCAAAATTAAAAAGTTGGATCTTAAAAAGTTGGATCAGCCAACATCCAAGCCAGAACGGTGAGGTTATGGCCGAGACTCTTCCCCCTTCCCAAGCTCCTCCAGCAGGGGATCCCCTTATCAAACTGGATCAATTTCTCAAGCTGACGGGAGTTGTGCCCACCGGCGGGCAGGCCAAGCAGCTCATCCAGGCGGGGCAGGTGCGGGTCAACGGCGAGGTGGAAACCCGGCGAGGGCGCAAGTTACGCCTGGGGGATGAGGTGGCAGTAGCGGGCCAAGTTTGGCAGGTGGGCTGGGATGGGAAGAGGATCCAGAGCTCTGCCACAGGGGGAGGTCGGGTCTGCCTCTAGTCAGTCAGGGTTTTGCTGAGAAAAACTGTTCGCGTCAGCGGGACGGCGTCCTTACGTTTCAGGGATGCTCAAGAACCACAAGTTGGTAGGCAGCATTGCTGACTGTGGGTTCTATGAGTTTCGGCGACAGCTAGAGTACAAGTGCAAGCTCTAGAGCTGTCAGTTGGTTGTGGTGAACAGGTTCTTCCCTTCCAGCCAACTGTGTTCAAGGCCTACGGCCCGCTGCCGCGAACGACGGGAAGTTACGCCTGTGAAGACTCCTCTGCCCCCCTACATCCCCCCGTATACGGGGGGACTAAGGGGGGGTTGGGCAACCAACGAGGTATGGGTCGTGGAAGTAGAAAGGAAGCAACGACGCTGGACAAAAGTTCGTTTTTGTTTAGCGTTGTGTAAGTCTTGCGGAGCGGCAAGGTCAAGTAGCCGAGCCCTTGCTCCCCAACTGCAACCAACTCCACAACCGCTGACCTAAGCTGGGAACAGTTTTCTTTTCTTTTTCTCGCTGTGCCTGCGTCCCCTCAGCCTCCTGTGCAGCAGGATTTTCCTCCCTTGCCCCCGCCACCTCCCCGCTCTCCGGCTCTAAGGGTGGTGGAGACAGCTTTCTTAGCCAGCACTGCTGCTTTGATCTGGATCTTGAGCTACACGCCGCTGGCCCCGTTTATGCGTCTGTTTTTCCCCATTCCGGTGGCGCTGGCGGTGATGCGCTGGGATCCCCGCACCGGGGCGATGGCGCTGGCGGTCTCTGCTCTGTTGCTGACGGTGCTGATGGGGCCCACGCGCAGCATTCTCTACGTCATTCCCTACGGCCTGCTGGGCTACTGGTGTGCCCGCCTATGGCGGCGGCGCCTTTCCTGGTATGTCTCGGTGGCCAGCGGCGCTGCCCTCAGCGCTTTCGGCCTCGTTTTCCAGTTGCTGCTCTCCTCGCTGTTGGTGGGGGAAAACCTCTGGACTTACGTCACCATCCAACTCACCGGCTTGACCAACTGGCTGCTGGATGTGTCTCTGGCCAGGCTGGGCGTGTACTGGGTGGCAGAACCCTGGATGGTTCAGGTGGTGGTGGCAGGGTTTATCGCCTTTAACTCCCTGGTCTACGTCTTCACGGTGCATTTGGTGGCAGCTCTGGTGATGGAGCATTTCCGCTGTCCGCTGCCGCCGCCGCCGAAGTGGGTGCAATTTTTGCTGGATTAGCAGCCGCCTATACCTCTAAGGTGACTACCGCTATGGGATAAACTTGTAGACCCTACCCCCATAGCTTCTACCCCTGTTCCTGATGAACCCACTGCCCCCTCCTGCCTACCCCTACCAGTTCCGCGCCCTGGGCTTGATCAAGGGATCCCTAAAATCGATCCCGCAGACTTATGCTCAGGCGACGCTGGTTGCCGCCGATGGCGTAGAGTATCCGGCCACCCCTGGCCGCGCGGAGCTGCTGCGCCCTTTCACCTATTGCATCGAGAGCGGCCACACCTACTGGTACTACGTGCAGCCGCAGCCGCGGTCGGGCGGCACTTTGGGCCTGAGCGTTATCCGCATCCTGGCCTTGCCGGAGGAGGAGCAAGATCCAGATCTGGACGAGCCCTTTCTGCCTGCCCCCGAGGATGTAGAGGAGGGCTTTAACATTCGCGGCATCGTCGAGCCCCACGACGGCTTCATCTGGGTGACGGTGCGGCGCAAGCCCCAGGGGAACAAGCAATTCCCCCCCCTGCAGCTGCGTCTGGAAGGGTTCTTGCCGGGGGCCGTCGCCGGCGAGTTTTGGGATCTGTTGGC
Organism: Synechococcus sp. JA-3-3Ab; assembly: GCF_000013205.1. Lineage (NCBI taxonomy): Bacteria > Bacillati > Cyanobacteriota > Cyanophyceae > Synechococcales > Synechococcaceae > Synechococcus > Synechococcus sp. JA-3-3Ab. The sequence continues at coordinate 825,775 of NC_007775.1, forward strand.
GGAGCGGGAGGGTCATAAGCTGCTGCTGGTGGATGGCAGCCGCCTCTTGACAGCGGTGGCCTAACTGCCTAAAACTAACCCAACCTGCTACCCCAGATCCCCAACTGATGGTGTCTGCTGCCGGCTTGTCCCAACGGGTTGCTCGTCTCTCTCCTTCCGCAACGCTGTCGATTTCGGCTCTGGCCAAGGCCATGCGGGCAGAGGGTCTGGATGTCTGTATCCTGAGCGCTGGCGAGCCGGACTTCGACACCCCTGAGCACATTCGGGCTGCCGCCATCCGCGCCCTGGAAGAGGGCAAAACCCGCTACGGCCCCACTGCCGGGATCCCCACCCTGCGCCAGGCGGTGGCAGACAAATTGCGCCGAGAAAACGGCTTGGACTACAGCCCCGACCAGATCCTGATTAGCAACGGCGGCAAGCAAACCCTGTTTAACCTGGCCATGGTGCTCCTGGATCCCGGCGACGAGGTGATCCTGCCCGTCCCCTACTGGGTTAGCTATCCCGAGATGGTGGCTCTGGCCGGGGCCAAGGTGGTGCGGGTGGAGACGCAAGAGGGCCAGGGGTTCAAGCTCACCGCCGACCAACTGCGCCAGGCCCTCACCCCCCGCAGCAAGTTGCTCATCCTCAACTCGCCGGCCAACCCCACCGGCGCTGTCTATCACCGGCAGGAGCTGGCAGCTTTGGCAGAGGTGATCCTCTCGGTTCCCCATCTCTATGTGGTCTGCGATGAGATCTACGAAAAGCTGGTTTACGGCCAAGCCCGCCACATCAGCCTGGGATCCCTTTGCCCTGACTTGATGCCGCGACTGATCCTCAGCAGCGGCTTCGCCAAAGCCTATGCCATGACCGGCTGGCGGATTGGCTACTTGGCGGGCCCTAAGCCCATCATCGAGGCGGCCATCAGCCTGCAAAGCCACAGCACCTCCAACGTCTGCACCTTTGCCCAGTACGGCGCCCTGGAGGCTCTCACCAGCCCCCTCTCGGCGGCAGCGGTGGAGAAGATGCGCCAAGAATTCTGGCAGCGACGGGATCTGATGGTGCAAGGGATCCGCACCTTGCCGGGGGTGACTTTCCCGGAGCCGGAGGGCGCATTTTATGTGTTTGTCAACATCGGCCAAACCGGCTTGGGTTCGGTAGAGTTTTGCCAACGGCTGCTCAAAGAACATCACGTGGCCGCCGTGCCGGGGGTGGCCTTCGGGGCAGAGTCCTACATCCGCCTCTCCTATGCCGCCGACCGCGCCACGCTTGAAAAAGGACTGGAACGGCTGCACCGCTTCCTGTCTTCCCTCTGAGGGGGCAGGAGGAGGGCTGAAGACAAGGGCTGGCCGAGACTTCTCTACAAAACGGTGGCGCAGCAAACCAACAGCAGGGGCTGGTGCCTGGCAGAGGCAGGAGAAGACTCTTGGCTCAGGCCTACCGTGAAGTCCTCGAGGCGATGCTGAGGGAGCGCTAAGATGGCTCCCACCCAAAAGTCTCCCAAAAAATTGCCCGCTGGCTTTACCCTCAAATGGTCTGCCGAGAGTGTGGAAAAGCTGGGATCCCTCTTGCCGGGCGAGATCTTGCTGGCAGTCCTGCTGGACCATTGGGAGCAACTGCCCAAAGCATTGCAACAAGAGTGCCTGCTGCAGGCCCACCGCATTCGCGTGGAACGGCTGGTGGTCAGCCAAAACTTCACCATCGCCACCATTGAGCAACTGCTAAGCAACTGTTGAACGAGACCCGTTGATCCCGATCCGCTCGGTGGGAATTCCGCTCCAAAGGATCTCTGTCCTAGAGTGCCAGGCAACGGCAGAACCACGTCCTGTGCTACGGTCAGAGTAGGTTAGTGCTCTTCCCCGGCTTTTCAACCTGTGCTCCCTCCCCCGCTAGCGGACGGCCATCCCAGCCTCTCTCTTTTCTACTCCTCGCTAAAGCTCTCCATCGTCTGCGAAGCAGCAGCAGGGCAGCAAGGGGAGTGCCATCGCTATTTTTTAAGGGTCGCATAGCGTCAGCGCGCTGTGAGACGAGCGGGTTTTGATTGGAGCACTTACTTCTTATGAAAGCAGTGGATTTGGCCAAAGCTATCCAGCAACGGCGCACCTTCGCCATTATTTCCCACCCCGATGCCGGGAAGACCACCCTTACGGAAAAGCTGCTGTTGTAAGGGGGGGCGATTCAAGAAGCAGGGGCGGTGAAGGCCCGTCGCGCCCAAAAGCGGGTTACCTCCGACTGGATGGAGCTGGAAAGACAACGGGGCATTTCCATTACCTCGACTGTGTTGCAGTTTGACTACCGCAACATTCGCCTCAACTTGCTCGATACTCCCGGCCACCAAGACTTCAGCGAAGACACCTACCGCACCCTGGCGGCGGCTGATAACGCTGTGATGCTAGAAGACGCCGGCAAAGGGCTAGAACCCCAGACCCGCAAGCTGTTTGAAGTCTGTCAACTGCGGAAGTTGCCGATCTTTACCTTCATCAACAAGATGGATCGCCCCAGCCGGGATCCCCTCGAGCTGATGGACGAAATCGAGACGGAGCTGGGCCTCAAGCCCTATCCTGTAACCTGGCCGATTGGCTCAGGGGAGCGCTTTACAGCTTTGTTTGACCGGCGGACTCAGGAGTTTCACTTCTTTGAGCGAGTCTCGGGGGGGCGGCTGCGGGTCAAAGATACCGTCGTTAAACTCGGGGATCCGCAAATTGAAGAACTGATTGAAAAGGATCTCTATTACCAATTTAAAGAAGAGCTGGAGTTATTGGATGGCCTCATGCCCAGCTTGGATCTCAAACAGGTTCATGCTGGCCAGCAAACCCCCGTCTTTTTCGGCAGCGCCATGACCAACTTTGGGGTGGAGCTGTTTCTCAATGCGTTTATCGAGTACTCCCTGCCGCCAATGCCCCACGAGAGCACGGCAGGGCTGATCCCACCCGAACATCCTGAGTTCACCGGCTTTGTCTTTAAGCTGCAGGCCAATATGGATCCCCGCCACCGGGATCGCATTGCTTTTGTACGCATCTGCTCCGGTAAGTTCGAGAAGGACATGGTGGTCAACCATGCCCGCCTCAATCGCCCCATCCGTCTCTCCTATCCCCAAAAATTGTTCGCCCAAGAGCGCATCTCCATCGATGAAGCCTATCCTGGCGATGTCATCGGCCTCAACAACCCCGGCATCTTCAGGATTGGGGATACCATCTACACCGGCCCGAGGTTGCGCTACGCCGGGATCCCCAGCTTTTCGCCGGAGCTATTTGCCTATCTGAAAAATCCCAACCCCTCCAAGTTTAAACAGTTCCAGAAGGGGGTGGCGGAGCTGCGGGAAGAAGGGGCGGTGCAGATTATGTATTCCCTCGACGAGTCGAAACGGGATCCGATCGTGGCGGCAGTGGGCCAGTTGCAGTTTGAGGTGCTGCAGTACCGCCTGGAACACGAATACAATGTTGAAACCCGACTGGAGATGCTGCCCTACACCCTAGCCCGCTGGGTAGAAAACGGCTGGGAAGTCCTCCAGAATTTCCCCAGCCTGTTTAACACCCTCATTGTCAAAGACATTCAAGATAGGCCGGTTCTCCTCTTTAAAAACGAGTGGACCTTGCAGCAATTTATCAGCAGCAACCCCAAAATTAAGCTGAGCAAAATTGCTCCCATCGCGGATCTTGGCCCCGAATCCAAGGACGGCTCCTAAGGCCACTCAGAGCAACCTTCTCCGGGAACCTGCAAGTTCCGCTACCTGACCAAAGCTTTGCTGCTGTCTGGGATCGGGGTTGACATCTTCTCGCTGCCTGGCAATCTCGTTTTTGTAGATCCCAGCAATTTCTTTTTCTTCTTTTTTGGGTCATGCTTGCCAGGTCTTATTTCCAAGGCAAACCCATGGCAGTCGATAAACCGCTTTGCGACCGCTCGTTGTGGGGGCTGGATCCGCAGGCTATTTTTTTGAATCACGGCTCCTACGGCGCGACCCCGAAAACGGTGCTGCAGGCCCAGCGAGCCTGGCAAGAGCGCCTAGAGGCCCAGCCGGTACAGTTTATGGGGGAAGAGCTGCCGCGGGCTTTGCGGGCGGCGGCGGCAGAGCTGGCCCAGTTTGTTGGGGCTGAGCCTGAAAACCTTGTGTTTGTGGAAAATGCCACCGGCGGCGTCAATGCCGTGCTGCGCTCGCTGTCGTTTCGGCCAGGGGATCAGATCGCCTACACCAGCCACAGCTATGGGGCCGTCCGCCAGGCGTTGCGCTATGTCTGTGAACGCTGGGGGGCGGTGCTGGCGGAAGCCCAGGTTCCCTTTCCGATTGCGGGGCCGGAGCAGGTTTTGGCGGCGTTTGCGGCCATTCTCACCCCCCAGACTCGGCTGGCGGTGCTGGATCACCTCACCTCGCCCACGGCTCTGGTCTACCCCTTGGCGGAGCTGATTGGCCTCTGTCGAGAGCGCGGGATCCCAGTCTTGGTGGACGGGGCCCATGCGCCGGGGGTTCTCCCGTTGGAGTTGGAAAGCTTAGGAGCCGATTGGTACACCGGCAACGCCCACAAGTGGCTGTTTGCCCCCAAGGGCTGTGCCTTCCTGTGGGTGGCCCCCCACCGCCAGGCCCAAACCCATCCCCTGGCCATCTCCCACGGCTACGGGCAAGGGTTCACAGCCGAGTTCGACTGGGTGGGCACCCGCGATCCCAGCGCCTGGCTGGCCATCTCGGCAGCCCTGGCCTTTATCCAGGAGCTGGGGGTGGAGAGGCTGCGCCAGCACAACCACACGCTGCTGCTGCAGGCGCGGCAGGTGCTCTTGGAACAATTGGAAGGGATCCCACCTGCCCCGGAGCGGATGCTGGGCTTTATGGCCACCCTGCCCCTGCCACCCTTCTGGCAACAGTGGATCCCGGAGCTGCCTTTGGCGGAGCGGGCCCGCCGCCTGCACGACTACCTCTGGCAGGTGCACCGCATCGAGGTTCCCATCCTTCCCTTTGCCGGGCAGCTTTGGGTGCGCATCTCGGCCCAGGTCTACAACCACCTGGCTGAGTACGAACAGTTGGCGCTAGCCTTGCAGCGGCTGCCGGAGTGATGTGCGCCCTCACCCCCAACCCCTCTCCCTCCGGGAGAGGGGAGATGGAACGGTCTCGCCACCCCCGTCTTGGGTTTGGGTTGCCGGGAAAGTTCGGCTAGAGTCAGATCAGTAGCTGCGTTCACTTCTTGCTCGGATCCTCATGCTCTCTCTGGCTGCCACGCAAGCCCATCTAGGCCCGATCGATCTGGATCGCCTGCTCACGCCTGAGATCCAGCGGCCAGCCCGCTACCTGGGGAAAGAGTTCGGCGCCGCCCACCGCCCCTGGGAGTCGGGGCGGGTGCGGTGGGTGCTGAGCTACCCGGAGCTGTACGAGGTGGGGGCCTCCAACCTGGGCCACCTCATCCTCTACAACATCCTCAACGCCCAGCCAGACCAGTTGTGCGACCGCACCTACCTGCCGGGACCGGATCTGGCGGCCCGGATGCGGCAGTTGCAGATCCCGCTGTTTGCCGTAGAATCGCGCCGCCCCTTGCGCGCTTTCCACATCATCGGCTTCAGCCTGGCCTACGAGCTGGGGGGCACCAACATCTTAGAGATGCTGGATCTGGCCGGGATCCCCCTCAAATGGTGGGAGCGCCAGCCCTTTACCCCGCAAGAGTGTCCCCTGATCTTTGCCGGCGGGCCCACCGCCACCTCCAACCCAGAGCCCTTTGCCGACTTTTTCGATTTCTTTGTCTTCGGGGATGGGGAAGAGGTGCTGCCGGAGATCGGCCAGGTGCTGGCTCAATCTCTAGCCAAGCCCCGCCGCGAGGTGCTCTTGGAGCTGGCCCAGGTGCCGGGGGTGTATGTGCCCCAGTTTTACGAGGGGATCCCGCCCCGCCCCATCGTGCCCGGCGTGCCGGAGCGCATCCGCCGCCGCGTGGCCCTGCCCCAACCGCAGTACTCCATTGGCCTAGTACCGCTGGTGGCAACCGTCCACGACCGCCTGGTCATGGAAGTGCGGCGCGGCTGTACCCGCGGCTGTCGCTTTTGCCAACCCGGCATGCTCACCCGCCCGGCTCGCGATGTGGATCCGCAAGCGGTGGTGGAGGCGGTGGTGCAGGGCCTGCGCAAAACCGGCTACAGCGAATTTTCCCTTTCTTCCCTCAGTTGCTCCGACTACCTCTCCCTGCCGGCGGTGGGGGCCGAGCTGCACAACCGCCTGCTGGGGGAGCACGTCGCCCTCTCGCTGCCCAGCCAGCGGGTGGATCGCTTCGATGAGCAAATTGCCGCCATCATGAAGGGATCCCGCCGCTCGGGGCTGACCTTTGCCCCAGAAGCCGGCACGCAACGGCTGCGGGACATCATCAACAAGGGTCTTAGCGATGTTGACCTCATTCGCGGCATTCGCACCGCCGTCCAGGAGGGCTGGGACAAGATCAAGCTCTATTTCATGATCGGCCTGCCCGGAGAGACTGACGCCGATGTCATTGGGATTGCCCGCACGGTTGAGATGCTGCAGCGAGAATGTGCGGCCTTGGGTCACAAGAAGGTGGAGTTTACCCTCACGGTCTCCAACTTTGTCCCCAAGCCCCACACCCCCTTCCAGTGGCACCGGGTGGACTACGCCGACGTGCAGCGCAAGCAGGCCTTGCTGCAAAAGGAGCTGCGGCGGCTGCGGGGGGTCAAAGCCCACTTCACCGACATCCGCTTCAGCATCCTGGAAGACTTTATTGGCAAGGGGGATCGCTCCCTGGGCCGCATGATCGAGCAGGCCTGGCGGGCCGGCGCCGGCCTGGACGCCTGGTGGGAAAACATCGACGCCGCCTATGCCGCCTGGGTCAAGGCCTACTGCGGCGAAGCGGTGGATCCCAGCGCCGATCCAGTGGCCCTCTGCGCCCATCTCCCCATGCGCGAATTGGGCCTGGAGGATCCCTTGCCCTGGGATCACATCGATACCGGCATCGACAAAAAATGGCTGCAGAAAGACTACCGCCGCGCCCTGGAAGCCATCACGGTGGAAGACTGCTCCTTTGAGAAGTGCTCCGCCTGCGGCATCTGCGGCCCCGGCTTTGGCCACAACATCGTCATCCCGCCCCCGCCCGTCCCACCCCTGCAAAGCCGGCCCACCCCCACCCCAGATCCCCTGGAGCCGCAGCCGCCCGCCCAGCGCTTCCGCATCACCTACGGCAAAACTAGGGATCTGCGCTGGCTGGGCCACCTGGATCTGATGCGGCTGTGGGAACGGGCCTGTCGGCGAGCGGGGCTGCCTCTGGCCTTTAGCGGCGGTTACCACCCCATGCCCCGCCTGGCTAACGCCAACGCCCTGCCCATCGGCCAGGAAGGCTATGGGGAGATCCTCGATCTGGAACTCCTGGCCCGCCCCGGGGCTCCCTTTACCCCGGAGGAGCTGCGCGCCCTGCTGGCCGAGCAACTGCCCCCCGAAATTCCCATCCAGGCCATTCAAGAGATCGGCCTGCGGGATCCCTCGGCTACCGAAGCGGTTTACGCCGCCGAATATCAACTCAGCGTGAGCTGCGAGTTGCCCGAAGCCGACTGGCCGACCTGGGTTACCCAGATCCTGGATGCGCGGGAAATTTGGATTGAAAAATCCACCAAATCCGGCAAACCCTGTCGCTTCAACGCTCGCCCCCTGCTCTACTACCTGGAGTTTCAGGGCCTGGCCCCCGACGGCAGCGCCCGCCTCCTCTACCGCGGCAGTTGCCGCAACGACGGCGCTTACCTGCGGCCCAATCAACTCGTGCAAATGGCCGAGTCCTTGGGCTTGCCCCGCTGGACGCTACAGATGGCCAGGCGGCTGCGTCTGCTGTGGCAAGACGGCACCTCCGATCCCGACTGAGGAGCGGCCTCAGGATCGACCGGACAAAAAGGAGACCAAGGCTGGGCTCTGCCCCTGTCTGGAGGGGGGGATCCGACAGGCGCTATGTTGTCTATTGCTGGCTTCTGCCGCTGCGGAGCTTGCCGGGATCAACTTGGCCAAAGGCAGGGCAGGCAGCAGGCAACAGTTTGATCGGATTCTGAAATGGAGACCCAGAAGGATAGCTTGGCGGCCCTGTACTTTAGTTAGTACGGTGCGGAAAAGCCCGCAAGCAACTTCGGTTGCTCGCCAATGGTGCTCAGGGAGTTAGTATACTTGTTGATGAGGCGTACCGTTTCCAGGCGAGCACCTAATCACGGTGAAAAACCCGACCGGTGGCAAGCGCCGAGGAGATGTCAACGTCTCAACCAACCTGATCAGAAAAGGTAAGCAGAACCTTGGAACTTTGCCCCAAGGAACTGTCCAGAGGCGGCTTGACAACGCCTTTACGAGTTCGTCTGTGGACTGCGTAAGAATCCCCCGCTTTCAGGCGGAGGGAGTGTCAACCCTAACTCAGTACCCAGGGCAGGTAACGGGCGCAACAGGGCCCAGTCGATAGGCGGTACAGAGAGGTGTGCCCCTGTGGCCTGGCTCTAGCACTATATTTTTTCTCCTGAGAAGGTGTTTCTTTCCGCGTGCAAACCCTGTCTTTCTGTGGATCTAGGCTGGCACGATTGGGGTTCTGCCACGAACCATCGTCTAATCTCTTCTGGGATGTCTGAGGCGGAGGGGTGTCATCTTGCCTCCTGAGCCTATCCATCAATCCCCATGCAAATCCCACCCAATCCTAAGGATCCGATGAGCTTGGACTCACCTCATCAATGGTGGAGTGGAAGCCCAGCAAATCGGTCATCCTCCGTCAAAGCAGAGCTTAGGGTAATGGACAGCCTCATGATGAATCGATTCTGGCTAAAAAAACTTGAGCGGATCCCGCCAAAAGGACAGCGCCTCGCCGCAAGGAGGGTTCAATCCACAACCGCAGGCCCTGGGGGCGGGGAGGAACGTTAATGCCCAGGCAGATTGTAATTGATGAGCAACACCGCGTCGCTGCTGTTTTTGCCGAAGACCAAGTCCAAGAGCTGATCGTTGCCAGTGGCACCTACCAGGTGGGAGACGTCTACGTCGGGATCGTCGAGAACGTCCTGCCCAGCATCGACGCTGCCTTTGTCAACATTGGCTCCGGCGAACGCAACGGGTTTATTCACGTCAGCGACCTAGGCCCGCTACGCCTCAAGCGCAACCATGCCTCCATCTCGGAGCTGGTTCTGCCACAGCAAAAGGTGCTGGTGCAGGTTATGAAGGAGCCCACCGGCAACAAAGGGCCACGCCTCACCGGCGATCTGGCCTTTCCAGGGCGGTACTTGGTGCTGCGACCCTACGGCAAAGGGGTTCATCTGTCCCGCCGCATCGAGGATCGGGAAGAACGCAATCGCCTCAAGTCGCTGGCTATTTTGATCAAACCCCCCCAGATGGGCCTGTTGGTGCGCACCGAGGCCGAGGGGGTGTCTGAAGAGGCGATGATCGAAGACCTGGAGCAATTGAAAAAGCTCTGGGAGGATATTCAACAGCAGTATCAGGCGGCACGGGGTCCGGGGCTGCTCAGCCGAGATGACGATTTTATCCAGCGAGTGCTGCGGGATGTCTACTCGGAGGACGTCAACCGCATCGTTACCGACTCGCCGGCAGGGGCGAAGCGGGTGCGTAGCTATTTGCAAGGTTGGAACAAGGGCCAGATGCCGCCCGGTGTTGTGGTCGATGCCCACCGCGAACCCACCCCCATCCTGGAGTATTTCCGGGTCAATGCAGTCATCCGGCAGGCGCTGCGACCCCGGGTGGATCTCCCCTCCGGCGGCTACATCGTCATTGAGCCCACCGAAGCCCTGACGGTGATCGATGTCAACTCTGGCTCTTTCACCCAATCGGCCACCTCTCGCGAGACAGTGCTGTGGACCAACTGTGAGGCGGCTACCGAGATTGCCCGTCAACTGAGGCTGCGCAACATTGCCGGCGTGATCGTGGTGGATTTCATCGACATGGATTCCCGCCGCGACCAGTTGCTGGTTTTGGAGCACTTCAACAAGGCCCTCTCCAGCGACAAAGCTCGCCCCCAGGTGGTTCAGTTGTCGGAATTGGGGCTGGTGGAGCTCACCCGCAAGCGGCAGGGGCAAAGCCTTTACGAGATCTTCGGCCACTCTTGTCCTACTTGTGAGGGGCTAGGGATCCTGGCCCGCCTGCCAGGAGCTGAGCCAGGACGGCTGTTGACGGTCGAAAGTGGCCTGCCGGTAACGTTGCCCACTGAGGGGGAGGACGGTTCCAGCCCAAGCCTGCTCCAGGAGGGCGACTCGCAGCGGGCGGGCCTGCGGCTGGGGAGCAATGGGGTGTCGCGAACCGAAGGCCGTGTCTCCCTGAGCCGCTCCCGTACTGCCCCAGAACAGCGACCGGATCTGGAGGAATCGCGAATTGAGGTGGGGCGCAAACGCTCCCGCGACGAGTGGGTGGATCCCCGCGTAGGCCAGCGCCCGGTTTCCCGGAGCGGAGAGGCAGAAGGGGGCAGTCTGGAGGTGCCTGGGGAAGATCTCTTGCAGCCGGCAGGGGGCGGGGCGGAGCAGAAGCGCAAAGAATCCCGGCGTCCCAGCCGGGGAGAAGATGGGGAAGAGCAGGGCTCCCACAGAGACCAGCCTACCGCGGGGCGATCCGCTCGCGCCGGTGGGGTGGAGTCCTCAGAAAGCCGTCCAGCCCGGCAAGCCATTACTGTGGAGATGACCCCCTTGCAACAGCGGGTCTACTCAGAGTTAGGGCTGTCGCCGCTGTTGCTTCTGGATCAGCCACCGCCCTCGGGCCGCGACACGGTGGTTATGGTGGCCCTGCCGGGCACTGTAAAGATGGCCAGCCCGGAAGAGGCGGAGGCCGGTGCAACTTCTGCCAACGGCACGGCGGAGACGGTTGCCCCTGAAGCCGCAGCTTTGCCGGAGCAGGAGCCGGTAAATACTCTTCCCCCGCCAGCACCCTCCGAGCCGCAAACTCCTCCGCCTGTATCATCGATGGCGGAGCCGCTGGCAACGGTGACGCCCCAGGAGGTAGTCATCGACCCGTCTCAGCAATCTCCGGCGGCCTCCAGACGACGGCGCTCCCGCAGCAGCTAGCCGGCCCGCTGAGCCCGGGAGCAAACCTCGCCGTTGGTCGGTTGGCTCGGTCAAGAGGATGGTTGGCTCCGGAGTTGGGGGTGTGGACAAGGTGGTGCAGCCCAGCCTGAAGTGGGAGGGATCCCTGTGGCAACAGGGGATGCGGCGGGTGGCAGGCGTGGATGAGGTGGGGCGGGGGGCCCTGGCGGGGCCGGTGGTGGCGGCGGCGGTGATTTTGCCGGCCCATCTGGATCCGGAGGCGCTGTCAGGGGTGAGAGACTGCAAACAACTGCGCCCGCCGCAGCGCGCCCACTGGGCGGAGCGGATTGCCCAAGTAGCCCTGGCCGTAGGCATTGGCAGCGCCTCTGCCGCCGAGATCGACCAGCTCAACATTCGCCAGGCCACGCTGCTGGCCATGCAACGAGCTCTGGCGCAGGTGGGGGAAGTGGAGCACATCCTGCTGGATGGGTTGCCGTTGGCAGAGCTGGGATCCCGGCAGACGGCCCTGGTCAAAGGGGATCAGCTTAGCCTCTCCATCGCCGCCGCTTCCATCGTGGCCAAAGTCTGGCGGGATACCCTGATGCAGAGCTGGGATCACCAGTACCCCGGCTACGGCTGGCGCACCAACGTCGGCTATGGCACGCAGGAGCACCGACTGGCGCTGCAGCGCTTGGGGCCAAGCCCCCAGCACCGCCGTAGCTTTGCCCCCCTGCGAGACTTGCAGGCAGGCGAAATTGGAGGGTAGGATAGAGTCCACGTACTGCCCACGTAGCTCAGCGGACTAGAGCACTGGGTTCCGGTCCCAGGGGTCGGAGGTTCGAATCCTTTCGTGGGCGTTTCTTCCAGAAGCAGACAGCGAAGGAGCACTTCTCTCAGCAGGATCTGGATCTAGGCCTTAGCTAGGGGCTCGCAGTGGGTTCTGGTAGCACATAAACGGACTCCACCTGGCCTCCTGCTGCTGGCACGGCCTGGATGGTGCCTTTTTCGATGTGATAGATGACTTTTTCTGCTTGCAACTGATTTTCCCCTTGGCGGATGGTGACCTGGCCCTCCAGCTCGATCCGCTGCTCCCGGCTGTAGTACACCGCTCTCTGGGCGCGGGCCGTGAGGCGCTCGGCGGGAAAGCTGAGGGTGACATTGCCGGTGGCTACAAACACCCCCGTGTTGGCATTGGCCTCCTGGACATCGGCGCTGATGCTGAGGGCACGCGGGTTTTGCCCCCAAGCCAGGCTGGGGATCGCCAGCAGCAGCGCCACCCCCACCGCCCAGGCTACCCCCCTTAGCTGGCACCTGTTTTTCTGCTCAAGGTCGATCCCGACCGCCATGCGCATCACCCCAATCAAACCACCCCACCTGCCAGTCTAGCCCGGGATCCCTGGCCCCGCTGGCGGGGCAGCGCGTTAGTCCTTACCATTTCCTCCCTTGGGCAGGCCTTGGGCCAGTTGCTTTTCCAGCTCGCTGACCCGCTGCAGTAACTGGCGGTTGGTTTCCAGCAGCTCGCGGGCTTGGCTGCTGAGATAGGGATCCGATTCCCACCAGTTGATCCCAATCTCCTTGGCCTTGTCCACCGAAGCGATCAGCAGCCGAATGCGCACATTGAGCAGCTCCACATTGCCCACCGAAACGGTGATATCCCCGGCGATGACAATCCCCTTGTCCAAAACCCGCTCCAAGACATCGGCCAGAGAGGAGCCATGCGTTGCCGTGGCCAGGGGTTGAGAGGTAATAGGCACAGAGAATTTCCCTCCAAAGTGTGCGAAAGCATACAAATATCAGCCGGGCAGTTGATCCAGCAAATAGTTGAGCACCTGGGCTCCTTCCTCGTAGCGCTTGCCGGCCCTGGGCAACAGCACGTCGGCGCACAGAGCGCGAAAATCGGCATTGTCCTTGCTCACCGCCAGCTCGTGCTCCTTGACAATGCGTCCGATCATCAGACAACTGCGCAGGCTGGGGTGGCGGGTCAGATCCAATTTGCGGCGAAAAGCGCGGACGATGTGGACGATCTTGAGCGCATCAGGGGCAGAGAGACCGATGCGCGCGGTGAGGATCTCCTTTTCGGTCTCGATATCCGGCTCGCCGATATCGATGGTGATCATCCGATCCAGCAGCGCATCCTGGGCCTTGTGAACTCCGGTGTATTCCTCTGGGTTGGAGGTGAAGATGGCCCGGAACTGGGGATGCACCCGCAGATACTCCGAGCGGTTGCTGTCCGGCGGCAACACCAGCAGCCTCTCTTCCAAAGCGCTCAGGAGGGCGTTGTTGGCCTCCGGGCGGGAGCGGTTGAACTCGTCGTAGATGAGGGTGAACCCCTCGCGGCAGGCCAAGGTGAGGCGGGCATCCACCCAGCGCTGCTGCACATCCTCCTCCGTCTTCACCACCGAGTGGATAAAGTTGTCCACCACCCGCCGATGGGTAAAGCCGGTGCGCCCCCCGATCAGGTCGGAAGAATCGAAGCGATCGTCGCCGTAGATCAGCATGATGGGACGGCCCAGCAGGCTAGCCAGATGCATCGCCAGGGTAGTCTTGCCCGTGCCCGAAGGGCCCCGCAGATGCACCGCAAAACCCGATTGCAGATAGCGCAAAGCGCGGCGGGTAATCCGCTCGATGTAAGGAGTGTTTACGAACTGGCGGGGACGCGCCTGCAGAACCGTGGCCATAGCAATACCCAACTCTCAATTGCCTTGACGCTCTTGCCTCGACTATAGCGGCAACGGTCTTCTTGCGCTCACAGGTGTTAGGCCGGGATCAGATGGCAACCGTCGCTGACACCATACGCCGCAAGGTGGCCAGGATCTCGGAGGGATCCACCCCCAGATCCACCGCACCGCGGGCCAGCAGATCCCGCACCCGCTCCCGATCCCCGATCACCTGCAGCAAAGTTAGATCGGGAGCCTGCGCTTGCAGGTTGGTTACATAGTTGTTGACGTAGGCCATGATGCGATCCGAACTTGCCTCCTGCGGGGGCGCGGGCCGAACTGGAGCAGGTTCAGGTGGTGGCGGAGTCACCACAGGCTGAGGGGGAGGAGGAGCCGCCTCTTCTGAGACCGCAACCACAGGCTTTGGCAGGGAAACCTCAGCCGAAACCGTTTTCGAGGCATTGGCCGAGCTCTCAGACTTTTCACCTTCCAAGCCCTCAGAAGGGATGATGGGTTGGGCCTCTGGGATCCCATTCCCCCAGACCTGCTCGTGCAACGCCCTGCGGAAAGCCGCCAAAGCTTGCCGCAGAGCCTGGGCCTCTGCCCGCTGATCCTGAGCGACCTGAGCCAGCTCCTGCCGCGCGAGCTGCTGCAAAGCCTGTACCCGCTGCCGCAACTCAGCATAAAAAGACTGGCGAGCTTGTCGAGTTTGGCCGGCCATGGTCTGCCGGGCCTGTGCACAGGTGCTCAGCAATCTCCCCACCGTCGCTGTCAAGTTGGCTTGAAAAGTCTGCAGCTCCTGCTGCTGGGCCTGCGATTGGGCGGCTCGCTCTTGAGCCATGCGGGAGAGAAGCTCCGCCACCGCTTTGACCCGCTGGGCCACAGCCTCCATGCGAGAATGCTCGTCCAAGGCCCGCTGCGCCGCCCGGCTCTGGTTGAAGCTCTTCAGTTGCCTACGGGTTTGCTCCCTCTGTTGCCGGATTGCCTCTTGTCGTTCCCGGCGGCGTTGCTCCAGCTCGGCTATCAGAGCTCGGTGCTGCTCCAGACGCTGCTGCCGGGATTGACTGAACAAACTTTGATTCTGGGCCACCCGTTGGTTGTGGGCCATGGCCCACTGTTCCCGCAAACTCATGGCGCTCCCTCTCTCCTGTTGGTTTTTACTTTGACACTCCCACCGCCTAAAGGCGGGGGATTCTTACGCAGTCCACAAAAGAACCCGTAATGGCGTTGTCAAAGCGCCTCTAGACAGTTCCTTCACGCAAAGCCCCAAGGTTCTGCTGACTTTCTTAAGCAGGTTGGCGGCAGCATTTGCCTCAGCGTTGACCAACCACCCCTTTGCCGTTTGGTACAGGCCCCGCTTGACACGCTTTCCAGAGGGTCTCCACCCGTCGGGTTTTTCACCATAACTAGGTAGCCCGTCTCCATCTAGGAAGCTTGCCTGCGAGCTGTACGCCTCCTCTACCTCAATAAATTCAATGCCATAATGCTGACTACCCTTTTGTGTGGGTCAGGGGCACTACAGCCTTTTTCCCTTCTCCCAGATAGCTGGCTTCGGCACTTGCGTGGCAATGCAAACCGGCAGGCCGCACAAGTCCTCCACCTGGGAGCGGGAATAGCCGGGCTGTTGGTCGGTCAAAGTTGGCCAGAACTGAGCAAAGCGAGGCAGAGACTCTACCCTGGTCCCTGCCTCACTAGCCACCTGCTTCGACAGGACTGCCAAGCCATAGCGGCTGCGGGAGGCAGCTGCCGCCTCTTTACAAGTGGCTGAAGACGGCCAGACTTAGACGGCAGGGGCAGCAGCAGTAGCCGTCAGGCCCACCGCCTCGGCGTATTTCAGGTAGGTTTCCACCGAAGCCACGACAACGCGAGCTTCAATGGCCAACAGCTCGATCCCCACCAGAGAAACCCGCACCCAGGCATCGACCACGATCCCTTTGTCCAAAATGCGGTCGATCACTTCGGCCAGGCTGGAAGAAGAGTTCACTTTCTCAACTGCCATGACGATCTCTCCTGCACTGATGATGGTTGGATGGTTGAAGACGAATCGGCGGCAAAATTGCAGGTTGGAAGGGATCCTAACCTTGGATCGGCCCCCTGGGGTAACACCCGCCCCTTGTATCACCCCAGCCCCATTGTGCTGGCTTTTTTCGGGGAGAACACCCGTAGATTCGCTTAAAAAACGTGACGGGCTGACAAGAGTCGCCGTCTCCTCCGAGCGCCACCCTGCCTTCATAGTACCCGCTGGTAGAGAAAATGGGTCAAAGGGTGAGAGCGTCCCGGGGAGAGGCCCTCAAGTCAGGGTGCGGGCCGGCAGGGATCCCCTATACTGAGAGCAGTGCGCTTGCCGACATGCCGTCCTTCCGCTGGCCAAGAGGGCTGCTGTGACCGAGTTCAACACCGGGATCCCAAGCGTGCGTCGCCTGCAGCGGGTGATCCGGGATCGGGAAATCGTTGAGGTTAAGCTCAATACCGGCGATGTCTTCGTCGGCCAGTTGCGCTGGCAGGATCCCGACTGCCTTTGTTTGGCCGACGCTGAGGGACAAGAATCGCTGCTGTGGCGCTCCGCCATCGCCTTCGTCAAAGTCAGACCTCCCTCCTAAACCCAAACCCCTGCAGCCCTTGGCCGTCGCTGGCTTCCCGGCGGCAAGGGTTTCTTTGGCGCACCTATCGACAGCTCTGGCCAAAGCCCCCGGCGAAAAGGCTATGATTCAGCAAGAAGTGTGAAAAAATTTACCCTCCTCCCCTCTAGCCATGTCAACCGGCCCCATCGAGCTTGCCCTGCAACCTGTCGCCCAGCGGCATAACCACTACAGCCGCGAGGATTTTTTTCGCTTCGACCGCTCCCAGGGATCCCTAGTAGACTGGACGGGCGCGCGCAACGTCTTGGTAAGCGAGGATTTTATCCTAGGTTTGCAACAGGGCCTGGAAGAAGAAGTGGGGGATGCCTCGGCCTCCTTGATGTACACCATTGGCCGCGAGTGGGGCCGCAACGATGCAATCCACTTCTCCCACTGGTTTGAGGAAGAGTATCGGCGCAAACCCAAGCAGAGCCACCTGATGTTCCTCTTGGAAACCTGGTGGTGGCCCTTGACCTCGCAAGGCTGGGGGCGCTGGGAGGTGGAGACCGAGAGCCGGCGGCAGGGGTTTATTTTTATCAACCTCTTTGACTCCGCCGTGGCCCGCACCCTGGGGGATGTGGGCAAGCCGGTTTGCCATCTCTACGCTGGCTTATTTGCCGGGTTTTTCAGCGCCATGGTGGAACGGCAGCTCAACTGCATCGAGATCCAGTGCTACTCCATGGGAGAAAGCTACTGTAAGTTTTTGCTCGGCAGCAAAGATCGCATCGATGCGGCTGCCTTTTGGCTCAACGAAGGGGCCAGCGCCAGCGAAATTGCCCAAAAGTTGCGCTCCGGTCAAGGAGTGACCAAGCCATGACAGCAGAGGTTTTTCTGGAAGAATCGGTGCAGAGCTTTTTTGCTCGCCTGAATTGGGATAACCGCCCTCTGCAAGACCCCTCGCTGCCCATGCCTTTTGTACGGGTGCGAGAGCATTTTGCCTCCATCCCCTGGACGGGGGATCCCCTGGCTTTGGCGGCCCGTTCCTTGGGATCCCTCTCGGCAGCGCTGCCGCCCCAGCCTGAAGAGGAACCGATTACTTTGGCCGATTTATTCAGCCTGTTTTGAACGCCGACACCCGCTGAGCACCCACCAACACTTTGGAGAAGTGAGATGGTGAGCCCACTGGAGCAGATGCTAATTGAGGCCGAGGCCCGCTACCTCACGCCGGAGCAACTGGAGCAGCTCAAAGCCTATGTGCTCGGCTGGCCAAAGCGGCTGCACGTGTACCGGGTCGTACGGGAAGGGGAGAGCCAGATGGTGAGCCGCACCCTAGACACCCTTCAAAAGGAGATGCCCAATCTTTCTCCGCAAACGGTAAACCTGTGCCGGCGGCACCTGCTCCTGTTGCTGCGTCAGAGCGCCCTGGCCATGTTGCTGCAGGACGAAAACCTCTTGAAGGAGCGGCTGATCGAGTGGATGGAAGAGGAGGTGCGCCTGTACGAGCTGCAGAGCGTTTATGAGGTAGTCCATCGGACTTTTCAGCAAGAGCTTAGGGATCACCTAACTCCCGGCGAACTGGAGTTCATCCGCCCCTGGATCACCCAGGTGCAGGCAGCTTTGCTCTCTTTAAACGGCCTCAAATCCGCCTAGAACCTTCCCCACCGCCTTTTGGTAACTTACCGATACTGATAACCCAGGGATCCCCTATGGCCAGCACCCCCCCCATCCCCAGCAGCCTCGCCGACTTTGACCCCTACACGCCTGTTTTGGCCAACTATTACGCGCCCAGCGCCTATCTGCAAGGCGATCTGGAGTCCGGTTTGCTGGAAAGTCGCCACGGCGACCGGCTCTTGGCCCTTCCAGAAGCATTGCTACGAGGCATCTACACCGGCTTGGAATACGAGACAGGGCAGGCCGCCCGCCTGGTATTGCGCAACTGTGGCCGTATGTGGGGCAAAGAGTTTTTCCGCCGCTTTGCCCAGGAGCTCTCCGACTACTACCAGAAGCCTTTGTCCGAGCTGGAGATGGGGCTCTTTTTACAAAATCTCAAACAAGCCTGGAAGACCCACGGCTGGGGGCTGATCGACATCGACTGGACCTACAAAAATCAGGGGGTGCTGGTGGTGTCGATCCGCAACTCTCCCTTTGCCGCTGCCACACCCCCCCACTTCAAGCGCCCGATGGGCTTTTTGGAGGCAGGGCTGTTGGCCACCTGGTTTAGCCAGCTGACCGGCCAGGATCTGGGCTGTGTGCAAACCACCAGCGAGGCTTTGGGAGCGAAGAGCAACTTGTTTATCTTGACCGCTGCCGCCCGCCTCAAGGAAGGAGAGGCCTGGGTGGACTCCGGCCTCAGCCACGACCAGATCCTGGAGAAGTTGTTACAGCCCGCCCCGTAACCAGATCCAGCAGCGGGATGGGATCCCGTCGGGACGAGTCTGTATAATTCTCTGGAAGCAGGACGAGCTCAAGCGCTTGAGGGTGTAGCCATTGGGGTGGCGGGTCAGAGCAATCCGAGGGGCCATCACCGTTCCGGCAAACACTGCCGAGGCCATTGGCGCTGCGGTGAACGAGCTACTGGACGCCCTGGAACATCGCAACGCCATCAATCCGGCGGAGTTGGTGAGCGTCATTTTCTCCGTTACCCCCGATCTCAACGCGGCCTTTCCTGCCCAATTTGCCCGCCGCCGCCCCGGCTGGGAGTTGGTGCCTCTGTTGGACGTGCAACAAATGGACGTCAACGGCGCTCTGCCCCGTTGTATCCGCGTTTTGATCCAACTGAACACCCCGCTGGCCCAGGCTGAGATGCACCACGTCTATCTGCGAGGTGCCCGCGAGCTACGGCCTGATCTCAGCCCAGTTTAGGAGGATAGCTTCTCGCGCAGCCGAGCCTCCCACTGTTGCAGTTGCTCCTGGAGAGCGGCCATCTCCGCTTCGCGACGGCTCAGCTCTTGACTTTGCCGGGTCAAAGATTGACGCCAGCTTTCGATCTCCGCCAGGTCGGCCAGGCTGCGGGCCTGCGAGAGGCTGTGCAACATCTCCACCAACTTCATCGCCGCCTCTTCCACCCGCTGCACCTGCCGATTTTCCGCAAGCTCAACCAGCAGCAATACCCCCACGTTGTAGGAGGCTGCCTCCTTAGAGGTAACCCGTTCTGGCTGGCGAAGCGGCGCCCAAACCCCACCCTCGGCTTGCTGGGCCAAGAGCTGCAGCTCCGCCTGGCCAAAAAGACTTTTCTTGTCTACCCGCGCCAGATACAGCATGAAGCCTACTGGAATGTACAGGCCATCCTAGCACCGATCCCCTTCCTTTGAGGGATCCTGCCCTAAAACCGGGATGGTTGTCCCTGGGAGGATCGATGTTAAGATCGGCTGCGAAATGGGTAAGGCCTGACGCCTTCCTGTTTTCAGCAGTTTAGGGATCCCTGGCATGTTTCTCACCCAAAGCCCCTACTTTTTGATGGCAGCGCTGGTGGCAATTGCCAGTGGAGCCATCTTTGCCGTCCGATTTGTCAAGCCCGAAGCCTCGGAAGAGTCAGATGTAATCTTCGCTACGATGGGCCTGATCTATTCCATCTCTCTGCTCTTGGAAGGTCAGCGCCTAATCCCCTTGCTGTTTTTTGCCCAGGTGCTGTTGGCAGTGATGGCGGGCTGGTTTGCCATCCAGACCTTCCGCCTGCGCATTCTCCTAAACGAGAAGGTGCGCCAGATAACTGGAGTTCGTCCAGCTATGCGGCGCCAAGGCTTTAGCCGCACCTATCCACCCGATGGCTATGCCCAGACGCGCAGCGTTTCCACGCGGCCTAGCGGATCCCGCATTCGCGACACCTCCTCCGCCAGCCGCTCCATTCCTGAACGCAGCGAGGAGCCAGCTCGTCGCCCGCGGCCCCAACTGACCAGCGATACCCGTGTGCGCCCCCGCCCTCGCCCGGCAGCGGAGGAGTATTACGAGGAGCAAGAGACCCGCTTCCGTCGGGACACCGAGGACGATGAGCCGGATCCCTCTCGCCGCTCGGCTGTCGAGGACTATCCCGAGGATGTGCAGGAAGAACGAGGCACAGTCACCCGCCGTCGTCCCCCCCGTCTGCCTCAAGACCAGGGTGAGAGCTACGTTGAGGAAAAACCTCGTCGTCCTTCCCGCCGTGTTGTCGAGGTGGAATCGGTGGAAGTGCAAGAGGCGGAGCCAGACGAGTACGAAGATGATTTGTTCTGACCTCACCCTCAAGCCGTCCTGGCCTGAGGGCTGCTCCTGCTGAGGCAACTCCCAACCGCCTTGCTCCCGGAGATATCCTAGGCCGGTTGGAGAGGGCCGTAGCTATCCTTGATCCCCAGGAAGAGTCGGTGCTCAGCCTGTGTTGCGCATACCGGCGGCGATGCCGTTGATGGTGAGCAGAGCTCCCCGCAGCAGCTCGGCGCGGTTGTACTGGGTGTTGTGGAAATGGGATTTTTGCTTGCCACGCAGGCGCTTGAGGAGCGAGACCTGGATAAACCCGAGGGGCACGATTGAACGGTTGCGCAGTTGCACCGAGCGCTTCAGATAGGGGTCGTTCTCCAACAGCTCCTTGTGTCCTGTAATTTTCAAAACCATCTCCCGGGTGCGGTACATCTCCTGGGCAATGAGCTCGAATAGCTCCATCGCCCGCTCCAGGCGCTCGGGGGAGCTCATCTCTCGCACGTAGTGGCGGGCAATTTGCAGATCCGCCTTGGCCAGGGTCATCTCCACTTTGGAGATCACCATGCGGAAGAAGGGCCACTCGCGGTAGAGATGCTGCAGGTGGTTGAGGTTGTGTTCGCCTTTAGCCGCGTATTCCTCTAGAGCGGTGCCCACTCCATACCATGCGGGCAAGAGAAAACGGCTCTGTGTCCAACTGAATACCCAGGGAATGGCCCGCAGGGATCCGATATCTTTCGAGTTGCCGCTGCGGCGAGCTGGGCGGGAGCTAATCTGCAGTTGGCTGATCTCTTCGATGGGGGTGACCTCGTGGAAAAACTCGACAAAGCCTTCCTGCTCGTAGACCAGGTTGCGGTACACCTGGCGAGAGCGCTCTGCCAGCGATTCCATCAGGCGCGACCACTCGTGCAGGTCGTTGGGGTAGGTGCGCAGCAGGCTCGCCTGGATGACGGCGCTGGTAACAGTTTCCAGGTTAAAAATGGCCAGATCCTGGAGAGAGTACTTAGAGGCCAACACCTCTCCCTGCTCAGTAATCTTGATGCGGCCCCCCACGCTGCGCCCCGGCTGGGCCAAGATCGCCTCGTAGGCCGGCCCTCCCCCGCGCCCCACCGAGCCACCCCGGCCATGGAAGATCTGCAACTTCACCCCATAGGACTCGGCCACCGCCTGCAGCCGCTGCTGGGCTTTGTAGATCTCCCAGTTGCTGCTTAGAAAGCCAGCGTCCTTGTTGCTATCCGAGTAGCCCAGCATCACCTCCTGTAGGTTTTCCTGCTGGGCCAGGTACTGGCGATAGAAGGGGATCTCCAACAACTGCCGCAGCACCTCTGGCGCCCCCTTTAGGTCTTCAACGGTCTCGAACAACGGCACCACCGCCAGGGATCCGCGCCCGCTGATGGGATCGTAAAGGCCCACCTCCTTAGCCAGCAGCAGCACCTCTAACAGATCGCTCAACTGGCGGCTCATGCTGATCACGTAGGTTTGGCACATGGCCATGCCAAATTCCTGCTGCAGCCGGCGCAGGGTGCGAAAGGTGGCAATCAGCTCCGCCGCTTTATCGGAAAAGGGAGCTTCTAGAGGGATGAGGGGCCGGCGGGTTTGCAGCTCCCGCAGGAGAAAAGCTGTTTTTTCCTCCTCCGTCATCTCGCTGTAGGGCCGCGGCAAGATCCGCAAGTACTCGAAGATCTCGGTGAGAGCGGCCTCGTGGTAGCTGCTGTCTTGGCGGATATCCAGGTGGGCCAGATGGAAGCCAAAGACCTGCACCTGGCAAATGAGGTGATCCAACTGGCGGCAGGAGAGGCCACTGTTTTTCAAGCTGCTCTGAATAAGCTGCAAGTCGGCCAGAAATTCTTCTGCATTGGCGTAGGCGTTGTCCAGAGGGGGCGGGACAGGCAGGCAAGCGGAGTCGGCCAAATTGCGGTTGCGCTCCCGCGTCAACTCCAGCCGCCGCTGGATGTAGCTGAGCTTGAGCCGGTAGGGCTCTTGGCGATATTGCAGCGAAAAGGACTCGTAAACCTCGGGCATGCGGCGGCGATCCTGCTCAAGGACATCCAGCAACTGGCTGTCCACATCCCCCCAGTGCAAAGAGACGCTCAGGGTTTTGGTGAGGGCCTTCACGGACTCGATGTACTTGCCCAAAATCAGGTTGCGCTGGTAGCGGGCCGTTTGCCAGGTAACGTTGGCAGTGACGGAAGGGTTGCCGTCCCGATCCCCGCCCACCCACGAGCCGAAGTTGCAAAAGCCTGCCGGCGGTGGCTCGACGCTGGGAAAGGACTTTTTCAAGCTGCGGCTGAGGTACTCATGCAGCAGAGGTATAGCCTGAAACAAAACCTCTTCAAAATAGTGCAAGGTGTAATCGACTTCGTTCAGAACGGTCGGTTTGGACTGATGCAACTCGTCGGTGCGCCACCAGAGCAGAACCTCCTCCGCCAGTTGTTCTCTCAACATCTGGGCCTGCAGAGGGTGAGACTGCTCTGCCCAGTCCAGTTGGCTGAGCAAGTGGGAGAAGGCCCGTTGCTTTTCGCGGATGGTGTGGCGGACGATCTCGGTGGGGTGGGCGGTGAACACCAGGCGGATGTGCAGCCGCTCCAGCAGCCGGCGCAGCAGTCCCGGCGGCACCCCCTGAAGCCGCAGGTAAGGGAACAGACGTTCAAATTTTTCGTTTTCCCGCACGGTGCGCTGCTGGCTGTCCACCATGCGCATATCTGAGTCTTCTGCCCGTTCGTAGTGCTGTTCAACGATGTTGATCAACTGAAAGAACAAAGCGAAGGCGCGGGCCGTTTGAATGGCTGCATCAAGGCTGAGATGCTCGACAATTTGTAGTACTTCCGGGATGGGGTACTCCAAGGCCTGCCCTTCAGGGGAACACATGGAGCGCAGCCGCTGCAACAGATCTACCAAAGGCTGCCCGCACTCCTGCAGGATTACGGCTTCCCAAAGTTCTTCCACCATTTGCAGGCGGCGATTCAACAGGTTGTTCCTGCCGTCGAGCGCTTCATCCACGGCGAGGGCACGGGCCAAGGGATCCCGTTCCGCCAGTGGAGGGGCCTCCTTCAGGCCGTTGGCAGAACCCACTGCCCGCTCTGCAGTCGTCAGGTGGGAGGAAGAGGTCATGAAGGCAGCTCCTAGAACAACCATCCCAATATTAGAGCCTGTTCGCTGGAAGCGCAGATTACTCTTGGAGGAGAGCTGTCTCGGCAGCATGGCCAACTCTCCCCCTGTTTGCCCAGGGATCCCTAGAGGCGGCTACGAATAACAAATGAGTAGTTGCTGCCGGGCTCTAGTAAGTAATCCGATTTCTCCAAAAAACGGCTCAAGGGATCGCAAATCAAGGCCCGCCCTACAGAGGGTTCCACCTTCAGCTCCCCGGATCGAAAGCGCCAGCAAAAGCGCCAAACCCAACCGTTGGCGTTGACTTCCCCTTCAATGGCGCCCTCCTGCCAGGAGCGGCGGGTAATTTGTACATGGGCGGTGGTCTGCGGCAGTCGGCTCATCCAGAACCTCCCGACGGGATCCCCTGTAAGGTAGCGCGCAAACCCCTCTCCGAGAAGTCGAAGATGGGCGATGAGGGGCTAGATAGATGCTAGGTGGAAAGGGATCCCGTTAATTGGATGGTTCTCTTGCCGAGGATAAAAGCAAGCCCCCCGTGGGGGGGCTGTTTCTTCAGCTCCTGAGGCCGGTATTGATATAGAAACTATTGAGCAGCAGTTGCCAGAGCCTTGGAAGATTTTTTCTCCGGCTTCTCAGCCGCAACCTGCGCTAGCAAAGCCCGTAAGCTGGGAAAGAGAAAGTGATTTTCTTCGACATATTGCGCGCCGAATAGTCCCTTCTCCGCCCAGAAAAATCGGTCTATCGTGTGCTCGTTTCGCCGAACCAGAATCAGCGCAGGCGGCTGAATAGAGTTTTCCTGTATGTATCTCCGGGCGGCGGTTACAGACTTTTCTTCGCCGCTATCTAATTTAAATTGAGGAATATAATCTAAAATTTTGCGTCCCTCCAAACGACGGCGGCTCTTACGCTTTCTTCTCCTGACCAATGTCAGCCTCCTGTAGAAGGATTACAAGACAGCCTTAAAAAATATATCAGCAATACCTAAGAACTAAGAAAATCAATAACTTCTACCGGCTTTTGTTATCATCCTTTACAGAAATAACAAAGGACAACGAACGTCCTCCTCCACGAGCGGAAAAGGAAGGCAACTTACCTCTGTCTCCCCTCCAAGAACTTTGCCGGGAAACTGCTTATTCAGTTGAACAATAAACCCTTTCTCCCCAGAAGGGAGCAAAGAGAAATAGGGTATCGATTAGCTCTGATGCCTGCGAAGAAAGTCAACTGCCAGCGCAGGAGACTCCCTTCCGATCTGGCCTCTGAGCTAGCATCGACAATAAGGAACGCTCAACAGAACACATACCTAAACCTAGGTACGGGCAACTCCCCTTAGTGGGGATTAGGGTTGGCCAATTGCAACTGCGCAAACCTAGAGCAGCTTCACCAAAAGGAATACTCGCGGGGCGAGCAGCCTTTGGAGAGGGTACTACAACTGTACAACCAATTTTCCGTTTCTACAATATGTCCAGGATAGGTTTCCCGTACTGCGTTAAACCCTTAGACGGCAGACAGACCTCTTGCTACTCTGGCTTCAGGGATGACCTGAGCCATAAGGGTTCCGGTCGGTCTCAGGTAGAAGCTGCAGGAGCCCCGCTTCGTACTCCCTTCCATCCCCCCGCCTCCCTGCCCCTGGTATGCGGGGGGTTGGGGGGGAAGGGAGGCGGTCGGAGCCGGGTAGCTTACTCTAGGTCGAGGGAGTTTTGGGCATGAGGAAATTCGCGTTGCTGGTGAGTCTGGGATTGATTCTGGGATCCCCGCCGCTTTGGGCGCAGGAGGCAACCCCGCTCCCCAGTCCTGCTGCAACTCCTTCTGCGGCTACAGGGGGGGCTCCCAGCCCGCAAGCTTCCCCAACTCTAACCCCAGAGCAAGTTACCGATGCTCAGGTGGAGCAGTTGGTGCAGATTCTGTTGGAATTGGATCCTTTGATCCGGGAAGCCAGCGCTCAGTTGCGAGAGACCCAGAACGAAGAAGAGTACGAGCAGATCATGCAGCGCACGGAAACCCAAGCCAGCCGCATTGTCGAGAAGCAGGGGCTGACGGTGGCCGAATATCGCGAGCTGATGACCTTGGCCAACGAAGATCCCGTTTTGAACCAGCGAGTGCGGGCCCGCTTGCAAAAAGTGATCGAAGAAAGGGAATCCTCTGCTTCTCCCCAGCCAGCCACCCCGACGCCTAGGCCCTAGGCTGAGCTGACTGCTGTTGGCCGGAGACAGAAAGAAGCCGGGGCAACCGCAAGGTAAAACAAGTGTGGTCGGCCTCGCTGTTAAGGTAGATTTTCCCTTGCAACAAGTTTACCCGTTGTTGCACAAGGGCCAAGCCCAACCCTGTCCCTCCCCGCCGCCGGGGATCCGAGCTGGGCACGCGGTAAAACTTCTCAAATACCCGCTTTTGTTCTGCAGGGGGGATGATGATGCCGGTGTTGCCAATTTGGATTTCCAGGTGAGGAGGAGCGCTGGTGACCTGTAGGTTAATCCGGTGCTGGGCAGGAGTAAATTTCCCGGAAAGCGCCGTAAAGTCCCTATCTTTGGGCAGGGGATATAAGGCGCTTTCTGGTAACCCCGTTAGCGGGTCGGGGGCCAAACTCTACACTTGGGGTACTGAGCAACTTTTTGGCAATCTTCCCGCTCCCGTCTCTCCAGGATGAGATCCTAGAATTGGAGTCTTCTAGGATCTTTTCTGGGACTTGAGGATGAAAACTCCGCCTGAAAGGCCCGCCCCCAAAGTCCAGGCGGGATCTCTGCGAGCTGCGCTGAGCATTGCGCTGTTTCTGTTCTTACTGGCGCTGGTTTCCTACTTGAGCCTCAACTTCGTGCTGGCCTTGGTGGACAAGCTCAGCTAGCCACTCCCTGAGGCGATTCCTCGGCGCGGATCTGCCGATAGCCCTTTGTCTTCGGCAGCAGGAAAGATACAATGGATTTACAGGGCTTAACACCTTTTCTCAGTTTCTACGCTCCCCATCATGAGCCCCCTCTCATGGCTGAGACCATTTTCTTGGTTCGCAGGTTCGCCGGGATCCGCTGGGCCTTATCTTGAGTCTCAACCTGCGCTGACTTGGCCCCGCCGGGATCTGGGCTGGAGGCGCTGGCTGCGGTACCTGTATCTGCGCCTGTTGCGAATGCAATCCTCCCCCAAAGAAATTGCCCGCGGCCTGGCGGCGGGAGTTTTTGCGGGTTGTTTTCCCATCTTCGGCTTTCAAACCCTGGTGGCCCTGCTGTTGGCCGTTCCTTTGCGGGGAAACAAGCTGGTGGCGGCGGCAGGAACTTGGGTGAGCAACCCCCTCACCTATGTGCCGATCTATGCCTTTAACTACCGGGTGGGGGAATGGCTGCTGGGATCCCGAACAGCCTTTGCCACTTCGGAACTGGTGGTAGCTCAGAACTGGATGCAGTGGGGCCTGGAGGTGTCGGCCACACTCTTGGTGGGCTGTGCGTTTGTCGGGTTTTGGGGCGCCCTCGTTAGCTACTTTCTGGGGCTGTGGCTGGTGGAGTGGATCCGCCGGCGGCGGAGAAGGGGCCGGGTCTCCTGTGAAGGGATGTAGGGCGGCTCAAAAGGCCCAACCCAAAGCTGAGCTAGGCCGGGATCCCTGCCGCCTCAGACTTCGGAGATGGATCCAACTTCAGAGAACAGAAGGGTTTGACGATGGAAGATATGCGATCGCTATTAACCGATCTCAGCCGCCGCTCTCAGCGATGGGGGGAACAGTTGGGATCCGCCTTGCAGACGGGCATGAGCCAGCTTACCCAAGCTCCTCAGCCGATTGTGTTGCTCTCGTCGCGGGAGCTGGAGAAGATGCGACGGGCCTGCCGCCTGGCTGCGGATCTGCTCAAGCACCTGGAGCCGATGGTGCAGCCGGGGGTCACCACCCAAGAGCTTAACGACGAGGCGGAGCGCTGGACGCGGGCCCACGGGGCCAGGAGCGCCCCTCTGGGCTACCACGGCTTTCCCAGGTCCATCTGCACCAGCGTCAACCACGTTGTCTGCCACGGCATTCCCAGCCCCAAGCAGGTCCTGCGGGAAGGGGACATTATCAATATCGATGTCACCCCCGTTTTGGATGGCTACCACGGCGACACTTCCAAAACGTTCTTTGTCGGGCAGCCTTCCGAGCGGGCGCGGCGTCTGGTGGAGGTGGCGGAAGAGTGCCTGCGGCGGGGCATTGCCGCCGTGAGGCCAGGCGGCAGAGTTGGGGATATTGGGGCTGCTATTCAAGAGTACGCCGAGTCCCAGGGCTACAGTGTGGTGCGGGACTTTGTCGGCCACGGGGTAGGACGGCAGTTCCACACGGCGCCCCAGATCCCCCACTACGGCGAACGGGGGAAGGGGGAAAAACTCCGCCCCGGCATGGTGTTTACCATCGAGCCGATGATCAACGAAGGCACGTGGGAGGTGAAGGTGCTTGCAGACGGATGGACTGCTGTGACGGCAGACGGCAAGCTCTCCGCCCAGTTTGAACATACGGTTGCCGTTACCGAAACCGGCGTGGAGATCCTGACCCTACCCTCCTCCGGCCCTTGAGCAGGTATGAATAGCGCTAGCGTTGCCGATCCCCGCCTGCGTCTTTCCTCTGAGAATCTGCTGCTGCTGCTGGCGGCAGCGGCGGGGCTGGGCACAGGTTTGTTGGTGATCGGGTTTCGCTATCTCATCGGCTGGTGTCGCTATCTTTTGCAGGATACTCTCGTCGACAGCATTGTCAGGGCTGCGCAACAACACGGCCTGTTGCTGCTGGGATCCTGGGCAACCATTTTGGCGCCGCTGCTGGGGGGTCTGTTGATCGGCACCCTGGGGGTGGTTCTGCCTTTCCCCAACCTCAGCCTCTCCAGTTTGGTGAGTGCCAACCGGCCTCTCGCCCCTCGCCCAGAATGGATCCCACTTAAGCTGGTGGCTGCCGCCGTCTCGTTGGGGGCGGGAGCTGCGCTTGGGCCGGAGGCCCCCAGCGTGGAAAGCGGGGCCCTACTGGGATGCCTGCTGGGGCAAAACCTGCGCCTTGCGCGGGAGCGGGTGCAACTGTTGATGGCCGCCGGGGCGGCGGCGGGGCTGGCGGCGGGGTTTAACGCGCCGATTGCCGGGGTGTTTTTGGCGCTGGAGCTGGCTTTGGCCCGCACGTTCACCACTTCTGCCGTCAGTGTGGTGGTGTTGGCAGCGGTGGTGTCGGCCCTGATTGCCCAGGTGGGGCTGGGGGCGCAGCCGGCCTTTTTGCTGCCGACCATTACGCAGCCGGCTTTTGTCTTGCCCGCCTACGAGCTGCACAGTCTGCTGGAGGTGCCCCTCTATTTGGGTTTGGGCCTTTTGGCCAGCTTGGTCTCCATCGCCTTCGGCTATGCACTGGAATGGGTCAAGCACCTGTTCGGCAGTGGCCCCCTGGCGGCCTGGCCAGCCTGGAGCAAGCCGATTCTGGGCGGTGGGATCCTGGGCTGTGTCGGCCTGGGGATCCCGTTGGCCCTGGGGGTGGGCTACGAGACCATTGAGTCGATCTTGCAGGGGGTGCCCTTTTCCCTCGGCCAGCTTAGCTTGCTGTTGCTGGGCAAGGTATTCCTCAGCGCGGTGAGCGTGGGCAGCGGCTTTGTCGGGGGAACCTTTGCCCCGGCTTTGTTCTTGGGAGCGGTGCTGGGGGCAGGCTACGGCCAGGTGGTGGGAAAGGCTTTGCCTGCTATTGCCCTCTCTCCCCCTGCCGCCTACGCCATGGTGGGTATGGGGGCGGTATTGGCGGCCAGCGTGCGGGCTCCCCTGACGGCCATTCTGCTGCTGTTTGAGATGACGCGGGACTACCACATCGCCTTGCCGGTGATGGCGGCGGTGGGCCTGAGTATCTGGCTGACGGAGCAGTTGCACCCGCCGGCCATCTACCCCTCCGCCCGTCGCAGGCAGGAGCCGAAGGGCCTGACGGTGCAAGAGGTGATGGTGCCCCCTTCTCTGCTGCTACCCCAGGATACGCCCCTGCGGGAGGCGCTGGAGCGCTTGCTGCAGCAAAAGTGCCACAGCGCTTTGGTGGTGGACAGGCAAGAGCGGCTGCGGGGCATTCTCACCCTGGAAGACCTCGAGCGGGCCTTAGCCCATAGGGGAGCCGGGGAAGTGGCCGAGCTGACGGTGGAGCAGGTCAGCCAGTCGCCTGTGCTCACCACTTTCCCCGACGAAGCCGTGGCGGTGGCCGCCGAGCCGCTGTACGAATACGATTTGCGCCAGTTGCCGGTGGTCTCGCGGGAGGATCCGGAGCATGTGGTTGGCCTCTTGGATCGGGAGCGGGTGTTGCTCTCCCAAGAGATCGAATCTGTGCGGCAAGTCCTCGAGCCGGAAGTTCCTGCCCCAGGTGGGGTCGAAAACGGGATCCCTGCCCAGCCCACTCCCTCTTCCCCTGCGCCGGCAGAGTAGGGATCAGCGCTGCCGCAGCAGGGCGGAGGGGCATTCGTGTCGCAGAGGGCAGCGGCCACATTCGGGCATGCGCGCCTTACAGATGCGTTTGCCCAGCCGGATCAAGTTGACGTGCAGGGAATAGGCCTTGCCCGCCGGGATCCGCGGCGACAGTTGGGCAAAGGTGTCGTCGGGGTGTCTGGCCCGCACCAAGCCAAGACGGTTGGCCACCCGATGCACATGGGTATCCACCGGGCAGAGATCCCGGCCCAGGCCAAACAACAGCACGCAGGCGGCTGTCTTCAGTCCTACCCCCTTCAGGGAAAGGAGATAGGCCAGAGCGTCCGCGTCGTCCAGATCCCGCAAAAAGTCCAGGCTCAGGGATCCCTGTCGCTTGACAATGGCAGCCAGAATCTCCTGAATGCGGGCTGCTTTGAGTTGGGCCAGGCCCCCGGGACGGATCACCTGGGCCAGCTTGGTTGGATCAGCAGCTAAGACAGCTTCCCAGGAGGGGAAAGCGGCTTTGAGGGCGCGAAAGGCGCGGCTGCTATTGTGGTCGGTGGTGTTCTGGGAGAGGATCGTGCCCACCAATTCGTCCAAGAGGTCGGGATAGAGGGGCAGACCATCAGGGCTGCGAGGACGTTGGGGGATGCCAAAGCACTGTTCCAGGCGCGCCAACAGTGATTCCAGCACGACGGCGTTGGGGCTCGCCTCACCAGGACGAGGTTCCAGCCAGGCTGAAGTCTCCATGGCTGCGGCAGGCTCAGGCAGGCGGCGGGCAAGAGGATCCCGATCCAATCTCGGCTGTACCACGGCTGGCCCCTTGGGGGAGTTAACGGGCGGAATCTCGGCAGATCTCCTGGAGCAGGCGGGCAACTGCCTTGCTGGCAGCAGGAGGAGCTGTCGCCTTCAAGTTGGCGGCCATTTGGGCAACCACCTGGGGCTGAGCCAACCAGGCCAGGGCCGTCTGCCGCAGCAAGTCCAGATTCGCTTCCGATTCTCGCATGACCACTCCCCCGCCGCGACCCACAAAAGCCAGGGCGTTGTGGTACTGATGATCCTCGGCGGCAAAGGGGTAGGGGATCAAAATGGCCGGGGTGGCGGTGGCCCACAACTCCGCCAAGCTGAGAGCGCCAGCCCGGCTGATGGCAAAAGTTGCCCGCTGCAGCAAGGCGGCCACATCGGCGCGGAAAGGAAAAGCGCGGTAGCGGGGGTGGGAAGGGATCCCGACCTCACTGCCGCCGGTCAAATGCACAATCCACGCCCCTGCCTCCAACCAGGCGGGGGCACAGGCGGCAACCAGGCGGTTCAGGCCCCGCGCCCCCTGGCTCCCCCCCATCACCACAATCAAAGGATCCCCCTCTGGAATCGGCAGATCCGCGGGCAAGGGCTGGGGCTGATAGAACTCCGCCCGCACTGGCGTGCCCACCACCCGGGTAACTGCCCCTGGCAAATGCTCTGCCGTTTCCGCCATGCCCAGGGCCACCAGCCGGCAAAATCTTCCCAGCCAGCGGGTCACCTTGCCCGGAAGGCAGTTGGACTCGTGCAGCAACACCGGCACCCCCAGCGAGCGAGCTGCCAAGATGGTCGGGGCGGCGATGTAGCCGCCGGTGGTCAACACCACGTCAAACTGGCCTGAAGCCAGGATCTGCCGCACCTGCAGCGTTGCCCGCGCCAACTGAACCAGGGATCCCAGCTTCTGCCAGGGGGATCCCTGCCAGCCGGACATGGCCACTCGGTGCAGCGGGTAGCGGTCCGGCACCAGCTTCGCCTCCAGCCGCTGCGGCACCCCCAGCCACTCAATCTGCCAGGTGGGCAACTGCTCGACAACGGCCAGCGCCGGAAAGATATGCCCCCCCGTCCCGCTGGCCGCCACCAGCAGCCGTGGTGGTGAGGTGGGATCCCTCCTGTCTCCATTCACCCTAGGACTAGGACGGGGAATTGCTGTAGCCAACGTAGCGCAAAAGCGTGCCCCGCTGCCCCAAGATAAATCCTCGGTCGGGGCCAAAGAACTCGATGCTGTAGAAATTGGCGGGAATGTTGCTCAATTTCTTGGCCTCCTCCCAGGTCTTGCCGCCATCGGGGCTGTGGATCAGAGTGCCGCCGCCGCCCACCACCCAGAGGTCGTGGTCGTTCTGGTAGGCCGCATTTAGATAGCCAAAGCTGAGGGCACGCCCGGGTCGCAACGGCTTGGACCACTCGCCGGAGGTGAAGTCACTCGTGAAGGCGATCTCCGCGCCTTGGTTCAATTTCCAGGCGCTGCCGTTGGGGCCAAAGCCCATGTTCTGAATGCGGCGAGAGCTTTCCCGCGGATACGGCTTCCAGGATCGGCTTTCTGGAGTGTAGAGAAAGTAGAAGCTGCCCCGCGACGACACGGCCAGATACTCTCCTCCTGGGCCGCGGGCAATGTTTTTAATCGCCCCAATCGGCTCTTCCACCTGGGCATGCCAGGTCTGTCCTCCATCTTCCGTGCGGTAGATGGCCCCCACATTGGTTACCATCTCAGCCGCTCCAGGACCCAGGGCTTGGATTAGGATCGGCTCCCCCGGCAGTTGCTTGCTGAGACGAATGGATGTCCAGTCGGATCCCTCGTTGAGCGTGTGGAGGAGGATCCTCGGCTGCCCCACCACCCAGCCTTCTGCTCCGGCAAAGCTAATCGAGCTCAGATAGGCTTCCGGCTCCAGTGCCGTCAGCTTGCGCACCTGCCAGTGGAGGCCGCCATCCTGAGACTCCAACAGCGTCGCTTTATCGCCCACCAGCCAGCCATGAGAAGGGTTGGTGCCGGTGAAAGCAATGTCCAGCAGAATGTTCTGGGTGGGCACCTCGACTTGTTGCCAGGGCACCACCTTCATGTCCGGCATCCGCGCCGCCATCAGCAAGAGAGAGAAGGCAGCTAGCAGCACCAGTCTCCAGAGCTTAAGCATTTTGGCCATCACTCGACGAAATAGAAACTCATCAAAAACAAAAATCCCAGCGCCAACCCCAAGAAGATGAGCAGGTTTTTCTGGGCAGGGGTCATCACATTGACCCCCAGGCCATAGCGCAAGTTCTCTTGAAAACCGGAAGGCTTGCCCTTGGCGCCCACCGCTTGAAACAGGCGCTTGCCGGCGCGGCACACCGGACATCTCCAGTCGGCGGGCAGCTCCTCAAAGGGCACACCTGCCGGGATCCGATTGAGCTGATCCCCCTTGGCCGGCTCGTAAACATAGCCACAAGAGCGACATTCATAGCGCTGCATGCGCAGGGGATCGCCAACCTGTGCATCGGTTTCATCTTCCGGCAACTCGATCAGCTTCGGTACCCTAGAGGGCTTGGGCTGGTTGACGGGATCCGGTTGCGAGCCATTCATGGTCTGGGAGGCATTTGCATCATCAAATCTTATTATGAGAGGAATTGTTACAAAAATCTACTCGGCCTTCTGCTCCTTTCCTTTCTCAGACCTTTCCTCAAAGCATCGATTGCCAACTCAGGGGGCAGGGAGATTTTGCGGAGTTAAAAACAGCCACGAGATGGGATCCCCTGGGACTCGGTCTTGAACAGGGGCATACCTGGCCTCTCTTGACACCTCTCTGGCAGCGTCAAGGAACGTCGTCTCACTCGCCAGCAGGGCAAGGGCTCTGGCAGACAAACCGGCCAGGGTTCACGCCTCGGATCCCATGCTATGTTTTGACTATCCTATTCGCGTGTTGTGCCAGTGGGTGTCCGCTATGACCACGCCCCCTCGCCGACCTACCCTTAACCACGTGTTGATCGTCAAGGATCGCCACGGGCCAAAGGCCTACTGGCTGACAGCCGAGCTCTATTCCTTGGGGCGGGATCCGAGCAACAGCATCCGCATCGACTCCCAATACGTCTCCCGCCACCACGCCATTTTAGTGAAGACCGAATCTCCCTCCTCTCCCGATGGGTTTACTTACCAAATCATCGATGGAGACATCCATGGCACGCCCAGCACCAACGGCCTTTACATCCGGGGGGAGCGGGTGGAGTTTCGCGATCTTGAGGACGGAGACGAGATCCAGTTTGGCAACGACGCTACTGCCACCTACTCCCTGCAAGCTCAGGATTTGGACAGGATTCTCTCCTCCTTTGAAAATACCCAGATCGTTGGCCTGTGAGAGCCGACTCATCAGTCAGGGGGAAGGTTTTGGCGAGGTAGGATGGTTGCCGGCGGGGGATGCTCAACTCCTTGCAGCGCGGCAGCTCCCTGATTTAGAGGCCTGCAGCTTGCCGTCGCCAGTGGTGGGGAGGAGCGCTGCCCGCCACTGTGGAACGGGTAGGCTGCTACTGGGCAGCAAGCGCTGACCGCAGTCTGCAAGCCGGCTCCAACTCCAGAGCCGGCGACCAAGAAAGGCCTACAGCTCGCTGGCGCGAGCCGAGGGAGTAACCGGCAGCCACGCTCCAGAAGGGAGCGGCGTCGCGCTAGTAGTTGGGCGTCCTACCAGTTGCGGCAAATTGATTACCTACGAAGTGCTGTGGGCAGGGGTAGCGATGGTGTGGGTGCCACCTGCCTACAGGTCTCAGACCTGCCACCAGTACTTGTAGATTGGCCAACGGGAAGGGAAGCGATTCCGTTGTAGTCTGGGTTTGCCTTTACCTCTGGGTGGTGATGCGGATTTTGTTTCCCCGCTGGCGCTTTCGCGGCGGAGAGTGGCTGGGGCGATGGCCTCGCTCCGACAACTAGAGAGAGATGGAGGGATCCATTGCCGTCAGAATCGGGCTGGGAGAGCTTCCCGGAGAAGCCTGGGTTTTGAACAGGTCTGTACAGGCTGAGGGGAGCTGAGAGTTATTGCTGATCCAGAGTTTCGCCCCATGCAAGTGCTGGCGCCAAGATCAACCTCTACCTGAAAATCCTCGGATCCCGTCCGGATGGGTATCCGGAGATGTAGAGTTTGACCCACCGGGATTCTGCTGGATCCCTGCAGCCTCAGCTAGGGTGTCAACTGGATTGATCGGATACGGGATCCCCATCTGGATCCTTCCGTCTGCTTGCCATAGTAGGATCAGCACCTACGTACCCTACCTTGCACGGGCCGCCGGCTTAAGCGGTCAGGGTTCTTCTGACTTGGAACGCTCTCCATGCCGCCCATTACCAAGATCCTGATTGCCAACCGAGGCGAGATCGCCCTGCGCATCATCCGCACCTGTCAGGAAATGGGGATCCGCACCGTGGCTGTCTACTCCACTGCGGATCAGAACTCTCTACATGTCCAACTGGCGGACGAAGCAGTCTGTGTGGGGGAAGCCCCAGTGGCCAAAAGTTATCTCAACATCCCCAACATCATCTCGGCAGCCCTCACCCGCGGGGCCACTGCCATTCATCCGGGCTATGGGTTCTTGGCGGAAAATGCCAAATTTGCCGAGATGTGTGCCGACCACAACTTGATCTTCATCGGCCCCTCGCCAGAGGCGATGCGCAAAATGGCCGACAAAGCCACGGCCCGCGAGACCATGCAGGCGGTGGGCGTGCCGACCGTGCCCGGCAGCCGCGGGCTGATCACCTCTGACGAGGAAGCGGTGAGGCTGGCGGAGAAAATCGGCTATCCCGTGATCATCAAAGCCACCGCCGGCGGCGGGGGGCGGGGCATGCGGGTGGCCAGAGATGCCCAAGAATTGCTGAAGATGATGCGCACCGCCCAGGGGGAAGCCCAGGCGGCCTTTGGCGATGGGGGCATCTATCTGGAGAAATACATCGAGCGCCCCCGCCATGTGGAGTTTCAGATTTTGGCCGACAGCCACGGCAATGTGGTGCACCTCTACGAGCGGGATTGCTCGATTCAGCGGCGCCACCAAAAGCTGCTGGAAGAGGCCCCCAGCCCGGCTCTGACCACGAGCTTGCGCGCCCGCATGGGGGCAGCGGCGGTGAAGGCAGCCAAAGCGGTGAACTACGTGGGGGCGGGCACGGTGGAGTTTCTGCTGGATAAAAACGGCCAGTTCTACTTCATCGAGATGAACACCCGCATCCAGGTGGAGCACCCGGTTACCGAGATGGTGACGGGGCTGGATTTGATTGCCGAGCAAATTCGCATCGCTCAAGGTCAACCCCTGACCTTTCGCCAGAAGGATGTGGAACTGCGGGGCCATGCCATCGAATGCCGCATCAACGCCGAGGATCCCAAGCAGCAGTTCCGCCCTTGCGCTGGCACCATCAGCGCCTATTTGCCTCCTGGAGGGCCGGGGGTGCGCATGGACTCCCACATCTACACCGACTACACCATTCCCCCCTATTACGATTCGCTGTTGGGCAAGCTGATCGTCTGGGGGCCCAACCGGGCAGCCGCCATCCGCCGCATGCAGCGGGCGCTGGGGGAATGCGCCATCACCGGGGTGCCCACCACGATCCCTTTCCACCAGCAGATCCTGCGCCACGAGGCTTTTTTGCGGGGCGAGGTGTACACGGATTTCATCGCCCAACACCTGCTGACTGGCCAGTAGCAATCCCTTCGGAGATTGCCAGAGAGCGTCTTTGAACGGCGCTGGCCAAAAGTTGAGGCTAAAGTTAAAGGTGAGTGGAGGGTTGCTGGTCGTGCCGATGAGGGATCCCCGGCCCGGCTTGGTTCAACAGGCCCATCTCCAGCGTCAGGCGAGCTGCCCCGTGCCCAGCCTGAGCCAGTTGGTGGGGCAATTTTTGCAGGAGCGGCAGCGGGATCTGGCCCCGGCCAGCCGCCGCACCTACCGCATTGCCCTGGAACAGTTTGCCAAAACTTGCCCGGTGCCGCTGCCTCAGGTGCAGCCGTCCCACGTTCAGTCTTTTTTAAACAGCTTGAAGGGGCGTCCATTTCGCAACCGCTCCGGCCAGTGGGTTCATCCGCCCGCCTCTCCCGCCACCTACAACCTCAAGCGGCTGGCGCTGCAGCAGTTTTTTGAGTGGGCCAGCCAACGGGGCTACTTTCCAGATCCCTTGCCCACCCAGGCGATTCGGCCCGCCCGCCTGCCCGCCCGTCTGCCTCGCGACCTGGATCGGCTGTTGTTGCAGCGGGTTCTGCAGCGGGCCCAGAGCCATTCTCTGCGCTATGCGGCCTTGATCCGCCTGCTGCTGGAGTGCGGGCTGCGGGCACAGGAGCTGTTGGACTTGACGGTGCAGGATTTTCAGATCAGCCCTGAGGGATCCCTGTTGGAGGTGCGCTGTGGCAAGGGCAGCAAACCCCGCGCTGTGGCGGTCGGGGATCCCCTCTCCGAGCTGCTGCAACAATATCTGAGCCGAGAACGGGGCCCGTGCGCGCCGACGGATCCCTTGTTTGTCTCCCAATCCCGCTGCCCGGCCTACCGGGGCCGTCCCCTCACCTACGATGGCCTACGTCATATTGTGCTCAAGCTTACCGAGCCCGAGCCGGGCCACCAAACCCCCCACCAGTTTCGCCACAGCTTTGCCACCTTGCTGCTGGATCGCGGCGTTGCCCCCGAACACATCCAACACCTGCTGGGCCATACGACTGCCGCCATGACGATGCGCTACACCCAGCGGGCCAACTTGAGAGCAGCTATTGCCCATTCCCGCGCGATCTTGGATCAGGGCTTGATCTAGGGATCCCCTGTTGCGCCGTGGCCTCTATTACTAGTAGGGAGAGGTTCAGATTGCTAACAGAAAGGGAAGCCGGACATCCAAAGGGCAGCCCCGAAAAAGAAATCAATCAGGTACACCTGGCTAAGGTGCTTGGAATGACCTGAAAACAATCGAATGGGTTATTTCAAGTTACACGCTGGAGAGGAAGGTAGAGCACATGTTCTCTCTCCTTTCCCATAGGCACCTGCGAGCCAAGGCTGGCCTTCTGCTGCTCCAACCAGATGATCAGATGTCTGTTCTCAGGGTAGTATTCCAGAACATACTTAATGAAGTCATCAATTGTACATGGCTTGCTGAAACCTCCCATCCACTGATGAAAGTGGCAATGCACTTCGTCGGCTATGGTAATCAGGTTGGAGAGATTCGCTGCAAGCTTTGGATAGTGCGCTTCAGAGTAGAGATGATGAACCGTTAGGCTACTGGCTGCTTTTCGAGTAACTCTACAAAGATTTTTATCCCTTTTTCTTGCAAGATCTTTTGCCCTTTCTATCTCTCTTTGTCGATCCTGGATTTTCTTGACGATTACCTGAATTTGAGGTTCAATGCGTTCGCTAACATATTGACACCAGTCTTTTCTGTGGTTTTGCTTGAGAACCTCTCCCATAACCTTGG
The DNA here is from genome assembly GCF_000013205.1 of Synechococcus sp. JA-3-3Ab. NCBI lineage: Bacteria > Bacillati > Cyanobacteriota > Cyanophyceae > Synechococcales > Synechococcaceae > Synechococcus > Synechococcus sp. JA-3-3Ab. Next base: position 863,703 of record NC_007775.1, read on the forward strand.
CAAGCTCATAGATACCTCGCAAAGAGAGGTAAACAGTGTCATCATTACCAAAACGTGTGTAATGAACGTCTTTGATTAACTTACTTTGCTTCGATGCAAGCTCAAGCGCCTTCTTAAGGTAGTCAGTTCGAGTTCTAAAGATCATCACAACATCTCGACGAGATAGCCAAAACTGATCTTGTCTTTTGACCAGAGAGGAGCTGTTTTGAAGGATCCTGTAATCTACCAGAGCTTTCTGCTTCTTGCGATGCTCTTCCTTGAACCAATTCCTAATGCTTGTACCTGTAGAGGATTTGCAACCTTGCTCTGATCGAGACCTTAAAAAGGATAAAATGGCATAAGCGCCGGACCGCGTGTATTCCCTTAGCCCAGAACTTTTGTTGATAACACGATAGTCTTTACCTTCCACCAGTTTCCATGCATCATCGGGGATACTGTCAAAGTGAGCTTCAATCTCTCTGAGTTCCTCAAGGCTGATACCCAAGAAGTTGGCGAGCTTGTTTGAGGAAACATAGACTATAGCCATTGCTCAAACTTCTCCGTAAGGCTTTTGTAGAAAAGAGTCAATCGCTGGAAAATTTTGTCATCTCCCGTCGGAGAATCGGGATGGTAAATCTTGCTCAGGCGATAAAAAGCAGCTTTGATGTCTTCATCGGTAGCTCGATCAGGGTCAAGCCCAAAAACCCGCCAAGGCAAGTCGTACTTGAAGATGTTGATCCCATTGATGCAGCCATACCCCTCTTCTCCCTCTTCGTTGGGAAGGATCCCGATGTGCTGACGATAAATGCGCTCCAAATCATCTATGTTGGATAAGTTCAGCTTGCCCATACCACTGGTTGCCAGTCTGAAGCTGGCTGATTTTCTCAGCTCGGCTGCGTTTTTAACGCCAAAGTGGTTGTAAATGGCTTTCTGCAGCTCTTTGACAGACAGCCGGGGCGGTGGCTGTAGCTGCCTGACTACAAACCGGGCAAAATTCTCTAGGAGCTCCTTAGAAATGCCATAAGTATCCGAAAGACGCTGGATTTCTGCGGCAATCGCCACCTGCGGGTCGGGCCCAGCTCCTTCTTTTGAGGTTGTCCTGGTTGTTTTGGTTTTTGTGCTGGTGGCTTTTCTGGGCACGGTTTCTCCTCAAATCACCAATGCCAAGTGCAAACCTGCACAAAACTCACAGGCTGCCTGTGAACTTATCTGCACGATGAAGCAGAGAATTTCAAATTAGTGAAACAATGTTGTCGGTAACCGTAAAACCCTGCATCACATAGGATGCACCCTGGCGATGCCCAGTTGGATAGATTGGTGTGGGGAGCGAATCCGCACGGGGGATCCCCTGGGCAAATTGCGCCCACATCCGGCCGTTAGAGCACCCTTCCTCTGGAGCGCGCTTACTCTAGCTTGTTTTTCGGATACTTGTCAACCCAAGGTCTGGGGCAGCCTTTGTTTTCCTTCAGCTTTTGGGGATCAGCCGCTTGGGACAGGCAGCACGGATGTGGGATTCGCTCAGGTCGGGCATGAGGGCCAGGGCCCGTTGAGCATCGATTTGCGCTTCGCACACCGCCTCCAGCACCTGTTCGGCCAGAAGGGAAAGGGGCATATCGGCGGTTTGCTCAGGATCGGTATCCTCTCTAATTTGTCGAACTCCCACCGGCGGGGGAGGCAACACCAGCGGTGCCGCCTGCGGCGGCAAGGTGGTGGAGGTACCCACCTCCAACTGCGCTTCGGCCAGAGCCACACCGCGCCCTGCCACCCCACCGGGAAAAGGACTCTCCCATCCAATGTCAAACAAGCGCCGACACCCGTGATTCAGACAAAGCTTCCCTCAGCGCCCGCACCTGGGCCACCATGGCCACTTCATCCTGGAGGCGACTGACAGCTCTGCCCACCCCCACTCCTGAAGCACCGGCAGCGATGGCCAAGGGCACCGTCACCGCTGAGAGGCCAGAGGCGCAGATGACCGGCAGCGAGACCACCCGGCTAATCTCATAGGCGGCAGCCAGGGTGGGGGCAGCCTTCTCGATTAGGCCCAGGGATCCGCCGTGACGGGGCTCAGCGCTGGTGCCGCCCTCGGTTTGGATGAGATCGGCCCCCAGATCCTCCAGTTTCTCTGCCAATTCCGCCTGCTGATCCAAAGGCAGCGTATGGGGAACGGTAACCGACAGGAGAGTGCGCGGCAGCAGGGAGCGGGTTTGGCGAGTGAGATCTAGAACTTCCGCAGCGGAGAAGATGCGGCCCGAAGGGTAGAAGCTGTCGTAATTGCCGATCTCGGCCATGTCGGCCCCCGCCTGCACGGCAGCAGCCAATTGCTGCGGGTCCACCGCCGACACGCAGATGGGCAGCTCGATCTGGGCTCGCACCTGCTGCACCAATTCGGGACTGGCGGCGATATCCACCCAAGTGGCTCCTCCCTCCTGGGCGGCGCGGGTGACTTTCAGCACCGACTGCAGGTCGAAGTTTTGCAGGCCGCTGATGATCTTGAGGGCACGGCGCCGGGCAAGGGCGTCGAAAAGGGCAGCTTGAGAGGCTGTGGTCATAGGCTTGTCAGCTTGTGGAAACGGGACACAGGAGGAGTGCAAGCAAATCGGCTGTGGAAACCTTTGCTCAGTCTAGAGGGTTTGCTGCCATCCTACAAGGGATCCATCCCAATCCTTTCGGACTATCGCAAGATTTTTCAATAAAATAGGGATCCCTTCTTGTGCTCTTGCCATGTACCGCTCTCCTTTCCCCTTCCTGGGCCTGCCTGAGCCGGATCCGGAGATGGCCCAAGCCATTCTGTTGCCCATCCCCTACGAGGCCACCACCTCCTACGGCAAAGGCACCGCCAAAGGCCCCCAAGCACTCCTGGAGGCTTCGGCGTACGTGGAGATCTACGACGAGGTGAGAGACTGCCAGCCGGCTTTCCACCCCAACTTTGCCGCAGAGATCTCCCGCTACTGGACGGCGCCGCCAGTGGAGTTCGAGGGGCTGGACACTCATGAGCTGGCCATGGCCGCAATCCAGCGCCGCGCCGCCGAGTGGGTGAGGCCGGGGCGGTTTTTGCTCTCCATCGGCGGGGAGCACTCCATCACTGGCCCCTTGGTTGCCGCCCACCTGCCCCACTACCCAGAGCTGCACGTGCTGCAGATCGATGCCCACTGCGACCTGAGAGACAGCTACGAGGGATCCCGCTATTCCCACGCTTCCGCCATGGCCCGTGTGGTGGAGCAAGTGGGCGGTCGCCTCACCCAGGTGGGGATCCGCTCCATCTGCGCCGAAGACCGCCAGGCCATTCGCAAGCACCGCTTGCACACCTTCTTCGCCCACAGCCTGCACCACAAGCCCGCCCAGGAGTGGATCCCCGAGGTGATCGCCACGCTGGGATCCCAGGTGTACCTGACGGTGGATGTGGACGGGCTGGATCCTGCTGTTGTGCCGGCCACCGGCACCCCCGAACCGGGTGGACTGGGCTGGTGGGAGACGGTGGAACTGATCCGGGCACTGGGGCAGCAGCGGCAAATCATCGGCGCCGATGTGGTGGAGCTGGCGGTCACCGGGGAACGGGAAACCGATCGCCGCAGCGCCTTCACCGTCGCCAAGCTGGCCTATCAGATCCTGGCGGCGGCCTTGGGCTAAGCTCCAGAAGAACTGGGCTATGGCCGGGTTCCCCCTGTTTCCACCTGGCCGCTGGAGCACCGGCTCCAATCTCGAAGCATCCAGACAAAATGAGGACTGGACTCTCTCTGCCGAGATCTTCTGCTAGCTTCCCAGGTGGCCCCAGCCATGTCTCCGCCTTCTTCCAGCTCCCTTGAACCGTCGCCGCCCCCCGTCGACTATATAATATGTTCAGTACGGATTACTACCAGTTGATCTTTCTGTTTACTTTCGAGTCTGCCAACATGGTAGCCAAAGCAAGGCAGAAAATTGGTAGTAAGACGACACGGAAACTGCGCTTTGGGTATTCTACTCAAAGCTTTGCGGGATACCGCCATTCTGTTTGGAAACAAGCAGAATGCTATCGCTGCATAGTTGAACAGTGATGTTCAGCAGTGTTCAGCGTAAATGTATCAGCTCATCCACAGCCGCATTCAGGCCATCCGCGCCCAGATCCCAGAGCATGTGGAAATCATGGCGGTGAGCAAGGGTTACAGCGTCAACCACATCCGCGCCGCCTATCGGGCCGGGATCCGCCATTTTGGGGAGAGTCGAGTGCAAGAGGCAGCCGCCAAACAGGCGCAACTGCAGGATCTGACCGATATTGTCTGGCACTTGATCGGGCACCTGCAGACCAACAAAGTCAAACCGGCCCTCAGACAATTTGCCTGGATTGACAGCGTCGATAGCCTGCGCCTGGCCAAGCTGATCAACCAAAAAGCCTGGGAGCTGCACCTCACCCCCAAGCTCTGTCTGCAGGTGAAATTGGCCCCGGATCCCCATAAATTTGGCTGGCTCATCCCCGATCTGTTGCAAAGCCTGCCGCAACTGAATCAACTGCTGCAGGTGCAAATTGTGGGCCTGATGACCATTTTGCCTTTGGGCTTGAGCTCAGAGGCAGCCCTGGAGCTGTTTCGCAAGCTGGCCGAGCTGGCCGATCACATCCAGCGCAGCGGCTACGAGCATCTGCAGTTGCACACCCTCTCCATGGGCATGTCCGACGATTACCCCCTGGCGGTGGCAGCAGGCTCTAACTTGATCCGGCTGGGGCGCGCTTTGTTTGCCGATGCCGAACGGAAATAGATAGATGGAGTCTCTATGAAGCCGTTAAATTGTGATTAAATTTTGTGTAAAGCCGTCCAACTCCGGAGCTGCCCTGCAAGGCACGCTCAGGGCTGGAGTTCGGCCTGGATCGGGCAAAAACAGGGGAATCCTGCCTAAAATTTCCCTCGCAGGGCAAATTTTAGGTAAGTTTGTAATCATTGGCGTCACCTCTGTTAACACGTGTTCAAGCCGGACGAGGAGCAGAGTTGACTCTGGCCAGAGCAATGGCCGGACAAGTGGGATGACATCTTTACTTCTTCTGGGTAAACTCGACTCGTCGAGTCCATGGGTTTTGTTAACCTGCGTTGGCAGCTTCTTGAGCAAACCCTGTCTCGGCCTTTTGAAAAACTTTAACTAAAAATATGAGGCTGGAGATGCCCTTTGGCTGGAGTGGGCTACTCAAGATCCCATCAGGAGCCTGAATCCTGCGCTTGCCGCAAACCATGACCTGTAGTGAGGATGTGGACGATGAACGTCAATGGAATCTGGAGCAGGGTAAGAGATTTTGTGGGCCTAAATGATCCCGTGGACAGCCTGGAGGAGTACCCTGAGATGGAAGGGCAGGAGGATTACCAACTGCTCTACGAGGGACGCCGTTCTCAACCGGCTCCCGAAGAGCAGGAAGCCAGTGCCCTTCCACGCGGACGCCGACAGCGGGGAGTGGAAGCCGGGGAAGGGTCTGTCGGTCGAGAAGAGGCGCGGGGCCATCGGCGCAGTCAACATCGGGATCGCCTAGGGGGGGGCAGTATGGGGAGCAACGTGATTGGATTACCGGGCGTCAACCCACCCACTAGCGAAGTGGTGGTGCTGGAGCCGCGCAGCTTTGACGAGATGGCACAAGTCATCCAGTACCTGCGGGAGCGCAAGACGGTGATCATGAACTTGACCCTGATGGATCCCGCCGAGGCGCAGCGATCTGTGGATTTTGTTGCCGGCGGCACCTACGCCATCGATGGCCACCAAGAGCGCATTGGCGAAAACATTTTTTTGTTCACCCCCAGCACGGTGACGGTCTCTACTCCAAGCAGCCAAGGGATGCCGCCGCTGCAGCGCCCTCTGCAAAGCCCCACCCCTCTCTGGCCCAGCGGCTATGAACATTTGCAGGCGGTGGGGCAGCACTAGCCGGCATGGAGCGACCGCTGCTGAGTGTAATCGGGGGTGGAGCCATGGGATCCGCCCTGCTGCGGCGTTGGGTGGCCGCGGGAGTTTATCCTGCAGCTCAGGTGGCTTTGCGGGAGCCCGACCCGGACAAGGCCAATACCCTACAGCAGGAGCTGGGCATTCGGCTGTTGGCGGATCTTGCCCAAGCAGGAGAGTCTGAGATTTTATTTTTGGCCGTCAAGCCCCAGGTTTTCCCGCAGGTGGTGGCAGAGATGGGCCAGCCGTCCGCCACGCAGTTGGTGATCTCGATTATGGCCGGGATCCCATTGCAGCAGTTGCAGCAGGCTTTTCCTCAGCAAAAGGTGGTACGCACCATGCCCAACACGCCGGCGCTGGTGGGGGCGGGCATAACGGCCATCAGCTACGGGCCGGGGGTGACGCCCGCCCAGGTAGAGCAGGTGGAGAAGCTATTTCGCGCCGTGGGCCAGGTGGTGACGGTGCCGGAGAGCCAGATGGACGCGGTGACGGCCCTTTCGGGGTCGGGGCCAGGGTATTTGGCGGTGATCCTGGAGGCGCTGATCGACGGCGGGGTAGGGGTGGGGTTGCCGCGCTCCATCGCCACTCAGTTGGCGGTGCAGACCTTGGCGGGCACTGCCGCCCTTATGCAGCAAGAGAACCTTCACCCCGCCCTCCTCAAGGATCAGGTTACCAGCCCAGGGGGAACGACCATTGCCGGGATCCAAGCCCTAGAACAGGCGGGGGTGCGGGGGGCCTTGATGCGGGCGGTGCAGGCAGCCTACGAGCGCTCCCGTCAGCTACAGGGATCCTAGCGCCTGCCACAGCGGGCGGGCGATCCAGTTCCATCCCACCTTGAGCTGGTGCTCCAGGGTAGGGAGGCGCACCAGGTAGGCAGCTCGTCGGGCCAAATAGCCCAAGGGGCCGCTTAGGGTGAGGCCAGCGAGGGTGGAGACTACCGCCGCATCCACTCCCAAGCTCAGCATCTCCCCCAGAGAGAAGTAACGGAACGGCAGCAGGGGCCGCTCCTGCGTGAGCAGAGCCCACAGGTTCCAAGCACAATAGCCGGCCTGCTGAAAAGCCGCTTGGGCAGTGGCGGGCACCGGCTGGCCACTGGCATCCAGCACCGCCGCCGCATCTCCCAACGCGAAGATCTCTGGGAAGGTGGGAGTTTGCAGGGTGGGCAAAACCTGCAGCCGTCCCCGCTCAGTTTTGGGCAGATCCAAGTTGGCAATCACCGCTGCCGGTCGGGTTCCGACGGTCCACAGCACGCCATCCACAAGATCCGTGGCCATCTCTTGGGCCGCCAGCCGCTGCAGTTGCAGGCGGAAGGGAGGGGCGCCGTTCTCGCCCAGGGCCTCGATGCCCAAGACCTTGGTTTGCAACTCCACCTGCACCCGCCGTTGGGCCAGCGCCGCCTGGGCCGCCTCCCGGCTGGAGGGGGCAAACCCCGACAAAATCTGGGATCCCAGCTCAATAAGACGGATCCGGCCGCGCGATCCCAGCCGGTCAGCCAATTTGCAGGCTAGCTCTACGCCGCTGGCCCCCGCCCCCACAATAGCCAGGTGGATCGCCTGAGCCGGATCCCGGGCTTCTAGAGTTTGCAGGTGGGCCCGCAGCCGCTGGGCATCGGCCAGGGTGCGGAAGGGAAAGGCCAACTCTGTTGCTCCTGGCACGCCCTGCAGGGGAGTTTCCCCTCCCAGGGCCAGCACCAAGGCGTCGTACTCCAAGGTCTGCCCTTCTGCTAAAAAGACGCGGTGGTCTTGGAGGTCAACCGACTGCACCGCGCCGCGGCGAAACTCTACCCCCTCCGGCAGCAGATCCTGAAAACGGGGGGCCACCTCCCACTCTTCCATCTCACCAGTGAGCAGCTCGTAGAGCAAAGGAGCAAAGACAAAGCGCTCCTGACGATCCACCAGGGTAATCTGGGGCGGCTCCGGCCAAGGTCGGCAGATAAGCTCCAGGGCTGTGTACAGCCCGCCAAAGCCGCCCCCAAGGATGCAAATACGACGCATGTTCAGAAAGCTGAAGGTAACATTAGCTTAACAAGCTGCCCATCTCCTCCTAGAGCTTGCTGGCCAGGGGAGCAGCCTCCTTGGCGCGAAGGGGCAGAAGGCCATCCAAAACGTTAAGGATCCCCCAGACAAGACTAACGCTGGCCACCCAAAACAACCACAGCCCGCCTGCCCACGCTGGCGGCAGATCCAGAGCCACTCCCCCAATGAGCGGCCCAAGGGCAAAGCCTGCTGCCCAACAGAGGGAGTTGACCGACAGATACACCCCCCGCAGATGATCCGGGGCCAAATCTGCCACCAGCGCCGAAGCGGAGGGATTGTAGCTCACCAAGGCCAACGAGAGCACTGCCAAGGCCAAGGCCGCCATCCCTATAGCCGGCATCGCTCCCAACTGGGCCGCCAGGCCGCTGAGCCAAACCAAACCAAATCCCAGCCCCCACATCAGTGCGGATCCCCGGAGGGCGCGGACACGCGTCCAGCGATTGAGCCAACGAGCTGCCGGCATCTGCAGCAGGGCAACGAGGGCGCCGTGCAGAGCAAACAACGTGCCAATCTGTACCTCAGGCATCCCAGCCCCCTTGCGCAAGTAAAGGGGCAAGCTGCTGCTGAGTTGGGCAATGTAGGTGGTGAAGAAAATGTTGGCCGCGGCAAACACCAATAGGGGGCGATCCCTCAGGGCGGCTTTCCAGCCTGCGAACTCTGCCGCCGACGGAGCTACCCGAGTTTCCCGAATGCAAAGCCAGAGCAGGGCTAAAAAAATCAAGTACGTGAGGCCGTCGATAATAAACAAGAGGCGGTAGTTCTTCGTCAGAGCCACCAGGGCGCTGGCCATGGCCACGCCGAGGCTCAGGCCCAAGTTATCCCCCAGGCGGTTTAGGGCATAGGCTTCGTTGCGCTGCTCGCGCGGGGTTAGATCCGCTACTATTGCTTCCGCCGGCGGCCAATAGAGGCCCTGCCCAAACCCCGCCACCAGGTTGGCCAAGGCAAAGCTCCAGAAGCCACGGGAAAGGGCAAAGCCGAAGGATCCCAGCGCGGAAATGGCCAGCGAGAGGATCAAGGTGGAGCGGCGGCCCCAAGCTCCGTCTGCCATCGAACCTCCGAGGATGCGGCCAAATACGCCAGTAAAGGCCATCAAGCCCAGGCCCAAACCCACCTGGGTAGCCGTCAGCCCCACCTGATTGACGAAAAAGAGGCTGGCGTAGAACAGGGTAAAGCCGGTTCCGGTTTGGGAGAGCAGCCGACCGATAAAGATTAGCCAAACCTGAAAACTTAGCTTTGGCCACCAGGACGGGATCCGCATAGGGGATGCAACGGGAGATAGGTTAGCTAGCTTACGGGATCCCGGTCGCTGACGCCAGATCCACTTCAGCGGGCGGAAAACTGAGGGGGAGCCAGCGGCTCACCCTCCAAAGATCCGGCGGAAACTGCAATTAACTCCCCAAGTTGAGGTATTCGCTCAACAGCCGCGCCAGCCGGTACACTCGGTAGTCGAGCTGGGCCAAGCTATTTTCCATTGCCTTCATCACCCTTGCACACACCTTTTCCTACGCTTTCCTGCAGCGCTTCCTTGAGCCAACCCCGGCTGTTTCCTTGAGCTAGGAAGCGCAAAGGCAAAGGGGCCAGCCAGCAGGGCTGCTAGCCCCGATTATAGACAAAATTTGACAAAGCTTAAACAAGTATTAAGGAGAAAGTGCCCCTGTCCCGCGCCCCCAGGGATCCCTGGGGCCGCCAGGTTCAGATGGCTGCTAGCTGACGGTCACCGGCGACTCGGCTGCCGCAGCGCGCTCTTCCTCTTCTTCCGGTGGAACAGCCACAAACTCGATGTGGTTGAGCAGCGTCGTCACGAAGGCAAAGAGCAGAAAAGGCAGGGAGATGACCAAGATCAGCGCGATGGTGAGAAAGGCGTAGAGGGGGCTATTCATCAAAGAGAGGGCGGCACCCAGGCCGGCAAAAATCACGATTAGCCAAACGATGATCTGGCCGTAGATATCCCCAAAGGAGAGGGTGCAGGTAAAGCGGTAGCGGGTGTGGGTGTTCATGGCAATTTCTCGGGATAGCCTGGTTGACTCGATCCTGACTAGGAACCAAACCTTAGCCTCATGGGTGGATGAGTACTTGAGATTTTAGACGAGAGAAGGGGAGATGCCTCTCTTTCCTAAGAAATGCCTCAGGAGTCGGTTGAGCAAGCCGGATCCCCCGCCTCTGAGAATGCTATCGTCGAGGTCACAGACTCTTTCGGGTAGGCAGCAGCCATGTGCATTTGTATTCACTGCTACTATGTGGATCGTTGCACCACCTATCACGCTGTGGAAGCGCAGCACCAGCAGCCCCACCTCACCCTGACGCCAGATTTTGAGCCGCAAGGACCCCAGATCAACGTCAACATCCGCAACGGCGGCACCGAGATGGAGTGGGATGTGGTGGCCTGCCAGAGCTTTCGCGAGGAGCGGAACAAGTGGGCTCGGCTTCGCCCCCAGGAGGTCGTTCCCACTTAAAATCCTAGGAGTGGCCTAGATCGCCGAAAAAGGGTTCTCCGCGCCTGCGGGGCTTGAGCCTTGGGTCTGCCCTTAGCAGGGGGAGGTTGTTCTGTCCGTTTCAAGAGATGGAAAGACGATGATGCTGACCGCAAGCCCGACAGCGCCGCCAACAGATGCCCGTCAACGAGTAAGCCAGTTTATGCGGCACCTCCAGGACGAGATCTGCGCTCGCCTAGAAGCACTGGACGGCAAAGCCAAGTTTCGGGAAGACAGTTGGGAACGCCCTGGAGGGGGGGGCGGTCGCTCGCGGGTTATCCAGCAGGGAGGGGTGTTCGAGCAAGGAGGGGTCAATTTTTCCGAGGTGTTTGGATCCCAGCTGCCCCCTTCGATTTGCAAACAGCGCCCAGAGGCAGCAGGGCATCCTTTCTACGCCACCGGCACCTCGATGGTGTTGCACCCCCGCAACCCCTACGTGCCGACGGTTCACCTCAACTACCGCTATTTTGAGGCGGGGCCGGTTTGGTGGTTTGGCGGCGGCATGGATCTCACCCCCTACTACCTGTTTGAGGAGGATGCGGCCCATTTTCACCGCACTGCCAAGGCGGCCTGCGACCGGCTGGATCCGGCCTACTACCCGGCTTTCAAGATCTGGTGCGACCGCTACTTCTTCTTGCCCCATCGGGGCGAGGCCCGCGGCGTGGGCGGCATTTTCTTTGACTATCAAGACGACCGGCCTGGGCTGCTCTACCGTCCTGAGGGCGAGGCAGAAGCGGATCCCGAGCAGCTCGCCGCTGAGCCGCCGCCCCTCCAGGTGCGGGTGGGATCCCGCAGTTGGGAACACCTCTTTGAGCTGGTGCAAGCCTGTGCCGAGGCGTTCTTGCCCGCCTATGTGCCGATTGTAGAGCGGCGGCAGGGGATGGAATGGGGGGAGCGGGAACGCCAGTTCCAGCTCTACCGGCGCGGCCGCTATGTGGAGTTCAACCTAGTCTACGACCGGGGCACGGTCTTTGGTCTCCAGACCCAAGGCCGTACCGAGTCGATCCTGATGTCGCTGCCGCCCTTGGTGCGCTGGGAATACAGCTACGAGCCACCGCCCGATAGCTGGGAAGCTAAGCTCTACGAAGTGCTGCGCCAGCCTCGGGATTGGGTCTAGGCGGCATTGGTCTCGATTTCTGAGGATTGCAGTGTCTTCCCCGCTGCCCCTTGCCTACCGCTTTCAACCCCCCCGCCACGCCGGGCCCGGCAAGGCGCCGGTGTTGGTGATGCTGCACGGGATCGGCAGTCATGAGGGGGATCTCCTCCAGTTGGCCCCTTACTTGGATCCCCGCTTGTCGGTGATTAGCCTAAGGGCGCCGCTTCCCTGGGGGGCAGGTGGCTTTGCCTGGTTTGAAATGGCCTGGACGCCGGAAGGGCTGGTGGGGGATCCCGAGCAAGCCCGCCGCAGCCGGGAGCTTTTAAGCTGCTTTCTGGATCAGGCTTTGTCCCAGGGAATGGCCGACATTTCCTTGGATCCGGCCCAGGTCTATTTGCTGGGGTTTAGCCAAGGGGCAATCATGAGCTTATATCTGGCTCTAACCCAGCCTGAGAAGCTAGCCGGCGTGGTGGCAATAAGCGGTCGTCTTTCGCCAGAGATCCTGGCCGAGGCGGTAGAGCCAGCCCGGATGCAGCATCTGAAGATCCTGGTGGTTCACGGCACTGCCGATACCGTTTTACCGGTGGCCTTTGGCCGCCAGATCCGCGACTACTTTGCCTTGCTGCCCCTGAGCTTTACTTATCGCGAGTACGCAATGGGCCACGAGGTTTCCCCAGAAAGTTTGCGGGATATCCAAGGGTGGTTGCAAAGTCAGTTGGACAAAAACGGTGGCCCTCCTTGGAGTTGAACCCTGGGCAAGGGCTGGGAGCCGTTGGGATCCCCTACAATAGCGGCAAAGTTTTTGCCCCCTGAGGGTCTCAGTGAACGGCGGCCAGCCTCCCTACGACATTCTCATCCTCTCCAACGGCCCCGGCGAGCTGCTCACCTGGGTGCGGCCAGTTGTCCTCGAGTTGCGTCAGCAACTGCCCCAGGCCCGTCTTTCCCTGGTCCTCTCTCCTTGTCCGCACGCTTCTGGGCAAGAGATGAAGATAGCGGAGGAATTTATCCAGGTCGATCGGGTTCAGGATCCCGATTTTTTTCTAGCTTTTTTGCTCACTGGCCAAACCGAAGAAGCTTGGGACTGGGCCAAACGGGGGGTGGTGCTGTTTCTGGGGGGGGATCAGTTTTTTGCTGTCTGGATTGCCCGTCGTCTCGGCTACCGCGTGGTGGTGTATGCGGAGCGTCGGCCTCGCTGGCGACCCTGGGTAGACGTTTTTGCGGTGCGGACGGAGGAGATCAAACGTCGCTACGACGGGGGACGCATCCTGGGCCACCGCTGGGCTGCCAAGATGCACGTGGTCGGGGATCTGATGGCCGATGGCGTGGCCAGTGCTGTCTACTTGCCGGGGATACCTCTTCCCGGCTGGCTCAGCAGCCGCTCCCTTCCCCCGCCGACTCCTAGCGCTGCTCCCAAATCGACGGCAGGCTTTTCCACCCTCCTCCAGCCCCTCCCCGATCCCATCGAGGAGCTGGGATCGCTGCGAACGGCACCGGAAAAGGTGGAACCCACCTCTGCCGACGAAGCCTTGCTGCCGCGCGGCTGGCAACGTCTTGGCGATAGCATCCGCACCCACTACCAGGTGGGGCTGCTCCCCGGCTCCAAGCCGGCCAAGCTCTCCTTGGGGGTGCCGCTGGTGCTGGCGGTGGCCGATGAATTGCGCCAGCTGTTGCCCAACGTCCGCTTTGTGATCCCGGTGGCTCCTGGACAGACCCCACAATCCCTGGCGGCCTATGCCCATCCCCGGCTTAACCCCGATATGGCCATCATCTACGGCACCTCCGCCACCCTGGAGCAAACCAATCTTGGATCCCACTTCGTCACCCCCTTTGGCACCACGGTACAGCTGTGGACCCGTTTCCCTGCCTATTCGGTGCTGGCCAACTGCGACCTCTGCCTAACCACAGTTGGGGCCAACACCGCCGAGCTGGCCTACTTAGGGGTGCCGATGGTGGTGGCGATCCCCACCAACAAGCTAGAAGCTATGCGCGCCTGGGACGGGATCCCTGGCCTGTTGGCCCGCTTGCCTGGCCTGGGCACCTGGCTAGCCCGCCTCATCAACAGAATTGCCCTGCAGTGGTTGGGCCACCTGGCTTGGCCAAACATCTGGGCCGGACACGAGGTGGTGCCGGAGCTGCGAAGCCATTTGCGCCCAGCCCAGGTGGCCGAACAGATGCGAGCCCTGTTGGTTAATCCCGAGCGGCGTCAGCAGATGCAGAGGGAATTGCAACGTCTAGGGGGCAGTCCGGGTGCGGCCCAGGCCATTGTACAACTCGTGGCCCAGCAGTTGAGCAAAAGCTAAAGGAGACGGCCAAGGCGCTCCCGCAACTCGGCGGCAGCCTGCTCCAGGTGGTCGGGGGTATAGCCGGTGGTCTCCACCCGAACCGCAAGATGGGTGTCCTGGCTCTCGTGGAGATGAACCCACAAAATGTGGCGACCATCTTCGGTTCTGCGGTTGGCGGCTTTGACGCCGTTTTTGGGGGCAGCGTAGGCGTTTGAGTCGTAGCGAACCAGATCTACCCAGGGAAGGTCGCGCAGGAGCTTTTCCACCTTGACCCAACTGCGAGGACGGTGATGGCTGCTGTCGCTCCGCAATTGGATGACCTGGGAGCGATCTCGACCGGAATCGGGGAGAGCCGCCCGCGGGATCCGAGGCTGGACTGGCGGTTGCAGATGGGGCAGATACACCAAAGACTTGTATTGCTCGTGGATGTAGCAGACCGGGATCCCCAATTGACTGCCCACCACGGCCATGATCATGGCCTGGGCTTTGAAGCCCCCGGTGGCGGCGAAGGTGACGATCCCTTTAGCGCTTTCCGCCAACTGGCGCAACAGCTCGGCCATCCGCTCCAGGGAGGATCCCTCTAGCTCGTAGTTAACGCCGGGGAGGGGCACCAGCGAAACCTGTTGTTGGCCCAGCGCTTCTTCAAAAAAGAGCTGCAAAATCTGGGCACACTCCAGTCCTTCAGAGGTTTCGGAGTAAAGCAAAATCAAGGCATCCTGGGGAGTGGGATCCAGCCGGTAGTAGGTATTGGTTTCGGCGCTGATTAGTTCCAAATCTGTCTTTTTCATCCAGGCCAAGGCCCGTTCCGGATCCCCGATGGTTTTTTGGCCGGCCCAAGGGCGTTGTGGTTGCAGGTTTTTGTCCGGGTTGGTGAGCAAAGAGGTGCCCACCGTCATGATGATGGTCTGCATGAGTTATCCCCTAACTTTCTCGCAGTTTTTAAGGGCTCCATCCCCTCTCGCAATCAGAGCAGCCTTACTCTGCGAACTCTGCCATCTTCCCTTAAGTCGAGTACCTCTACCTCCACTTCTTGCCCCACCGTCAGGGATCCGGCCCGTTTCGGCTCTTTTTGGGTGAGCTTGATATTCGTATTCACGATTTGGAAGGTAACTTCGTTGCCCTTGATATTCGTGATGCTGGCCTTGAGGTGTTGCCCAATTTTGAAGCGGGCCTTGGTAGAAGCTGCTGCATTTTCAACTTGGGGCTGAGCCTGCTTTTGTTCAGGTTGCTCTTTGGGCCGCAGTGCCTCTGGCTGGGGCTTGGCCTCGCCGCCGCGGGAATGGGTCGGACGACCGCCATTGGGATCGGGAGGGGACGGGATCTCGCCGATCGGCACTCCCCCATCTTTGTAGTAGCGGGCCAGGCGGGCGGCCCAGCCCAGGATCTGCAGCATCTCAGCCGGCCTATCCTGCAGAGATTGCAAGTACTTTTTACAGGTTTGGTCGATGAGCCGGTAGTAGCGTGGGGTTTCGTTGCTGCGGTGGAGGCCAGTTTCTCGCACCAGCTCGCCGGTGAATCGGAAGAAACGGGATCCCGCGTCAGGGTGATGGGCAACCGAGCGCAGATAGGCGACGCATTTGCTCAACTCGTCGACATCCACCCTTTCCTTGGCCAAGGTCAGGGCGATGCCGTGGGCGAGATCCCAAGATTGGGGGCTGAGATCGACAGTGTCTGACAGCATGGGGGAACCCTCAGTACACTCCGGTGGGCGGCTCGCGCAGAGCAGTGGGACTTAGGATGGCGGCCAATCGCTTGAGCTGTTCGGGCAAGATGTAGCCCTGGGCAGCTCGAATTTGCTCTTGCACAAAAGCTTGGAGGCGTCCTCCTTCCAGGGTATCGGCTTCTGGGGGATCGTAGCGGCTATAGCGCTCTTTCAGGTTGCGGGGCTGCTCGATCTTGTCCAGGGTGACCTGCAGGGATCCCAGTCCTACAGGCTTGCCGCCCCCCACCTTCAGCAGCATGGGATGGTTGGGATCCTGACCCAAAACCGTGAACAAGGTGCCCAGCTCGGCAGGGGTGAGGTTTTTGAAGTGGATCTGGGTTTTGAAAACCGTATTTTGCGCCGCCTGCTGGGTGGGTGTCCCCTTTTGATGGCCCTGCAAAGCTTTTTTGTGGGTGTAGTAGAACTTGCGTCCAATGACTTTGCCGTTTTCCTTTTTAAAGTAAGCTTTGCACTGATCCGGGCGAGGACGGTACAGCGGGGGCAGGGATCCGACACCCGATCCGGTGCCGGTGGCAATGGCATCCCTGAACTCCACCAGTCCCTGCCAGTTGAGGGCGCCAAAAACGCGGCTGGCAGGACATAGCCGCTCCTTCTGGCGGCAGGGCTGCCGCTCTGGTGGGATCCGATCTTTGTAGCGGCTGGTGATCACTGCAAGGGTGCTGTTGGTGATCGCCTCGTACATGGCCCGGATGGCCCCCTTGAGGGAGCTGCCCTGGATCTTGAGCCGCCCGTCGGGGGTGGTGGTCATGGTTTTGAGCACCCGGATCCCGTTGACGCCGACGTCGCTGCCCAAGGCCAGGTGGCCGGTGGAAATGTGGAGGGCGGTCTGCACCGTCAGGGTGAGAAAGAGGGTGCCGTGCAACTTGTCGGGATGGAACTTGGCGTGGCCGGCGGGATGCTCCAGCTTGGGAGGCTGTTGGGGAAAGGGGATCAGCTCGTAGGGTTTGCGAGCGACGGCTAGCTCACCTCTGCCCCGAGCTGGGTTGCCGGCGGGCAAGGGTCGGGGGCCTTGGGGAGTCATCTTGACCTCGGGATGAGAGCAACAAAGTGAACGCGGGCGGTGCGTCCATCGCGAAAGTAGCGCTGGCCCAGCTTGAGATGCCTCGGATAGCTAAGACCTTGGGGAAAGCGGGTTTCCAGGCTTTGGGATCCGTACAGGTCGGCCTCGCGATCCTCCCACTGCCACTCCCCGGCCAGCGGCACAAAGAAGTCGGGAGGAGGTTGGATCCCCAGATACAGCAGATCCCAGCCGTGGGGGGTGCTTTTCCAGCGCAGTTCCCCTTGTTGGGAGAAAACTTGCCCCTCTGGACAGACGGGATCCGCCGGGATCCCCACCTGAATGCCGCTGACTCGATGGGGCCAGCGCAGAAAGGAGTAGGTTTTTTCAGAAGTGGAAAAACAAGCCGAGAGCACTTGGGAAAGCGAGGACTCTGCCCCATCTTGAATCTTGAGGGAGGCGACGTAGGCTGGTTTCATACGGCTTTTGCCTCCGCTTGCAGGAGTTTGGCCCAACTGTTTACGGCGGTGGCGAGCAGATGTTCCACCTTGGCCTCAGACGTCTGATCCCAGGTCAGCCGCGCCCCAAATCCCAAAGGCATTGGCTCCGCTCCCACCGGCACTAACTGGCGATCGGGTTTGGCAAAGCCGTATTTGCCCGCCTCTTCTGGACTCAGAAACTCGCTCGCCCCCAGCAGGGATCCCCTTGGCCAGGCAAGCTGGGATCCCAGCAGCCGTAGCTCCTGGCTCCCCTCCTCCACCAGGCAGCCCGGGTAGTCCACCGTCGCCCACTCGTACTCCACCCGAACGCGGCCCATGCCGCGGGATTTGGCAAAGCCAATACCAAACCATCCTTCGTCCAGATCCCGCAGCACCAGCCCCAGCAGGCCCAGTTGGGCCAGGGTAAAGTTTTTCAGGTGGATCTTGGTTTGAAAGGATCCCTCGACACAGACTTGGTAGCTAAACGGCCCCACCGCCACCGACCCGAAGACGCGATCGATGGCCACCCCGTTGCGTTCTTCCAGGCGCAGAGGTGTCCCCGGCTTGGGATAGGCATCCTCGATGCGCAGCCGGCTGGCGATGGCCGTGTTGCCGAACATCTGATCCGTAAAAGAAGAGAGGGCGTAAACCCGGTGGGACTCTGCAATTTTTTCCAGCCACTGGTTGGCCTTTTGGTCGAGGGGATCGCTGGCCCAGAGTTGCAACTTGTTCCCCTCAGGCCGTCTGTCGCCGCCCACCGTTCGGACGATGCGCTCCGCGTGGGCGCGAATGGCCCCTTTGAGGGAGCTGCCGGGAAAATAGACTGTCCGCCCGCCGCCGCGATAGGTTTCCACAAACTCCATGTCGGGCTTTGTCGGATCTGCCCCTTGTTTGCCAGCTTTGATGAGCACAGGGCCATCTGGCTTGAGGGTGAGGCAGAGGGTGCAGTGGTTAACGTAGCGCTTGTGCATGGCCTGGGATCCTTCACTGAAGAGGAACAAGAGGGTTTTCGCCCAACCCTTGCGCTAGCTGCGGGGGCCGACGGGAGCGACAGCGGTTAGTTTGGCAACCAGGGCTTCCACCCAGTCTTGGCGCAAGGCGGCAGCCTCTTCCGGGCTAAGGGGTTGCCGGGATCCGGCCACCAGCTCTTGCAGATAGGTCAGCAGCCGCCGCGGATCCCCTTCTGAGTCAAACCAATAGACCGCCCCGATCTCCAGGCGGACGACCCCCAAGCCGCGGGAGCGCCCCCCTCCCAAGGGGATCTGCTCCGTTTCCAATTGGTGCAAGCCGATGGCCAGCAGGCCCAGCTCCCATGCTTCGGCATTTTCGACAACGGCGTGGAACTGAAAGGGGGTGTTGGCCGGCACCACTTGAAAGTCGTAGAGCTTGCCCTCTGCCGCCGTCTCCGTATCCCGATCGATGGCCACACCATCCCGCTCTTGGTATTGGCCAAACCAGGCTTCCCGCACCACGGGCAAATCGCGAATCTGCACCTTGCCCGCCAGCCAAGGGGATCCAAACACCTGCGAGACCCAGTCGGTGGCCTCGATCAGCTTTTGCGTCAGGGTTGCGTCGTCGTCTTTGTAGGTGTTCTTAATTTGGTTGACCACCCGGACTTGCTCGCTGCCGGTCAACTCGCTGGGATCCCTGGCCAGCGCCGGATCGATGCCGCGCAAAAAACTCTCCAGGCGGGAGCGCAGCGCCCCCTTGAGGCTGGAACCAGGGATGAGCGGGCGGCCCAGCGCGTCCTTGAGAACCGGCAAATCGGAGCCGATGGGCTCGGTGGAGCGGCCCACCCCGATGTGCAGGGCGGTCACGGTGGTGAGCGTGCCGGTGATCTCCAAGCGGTTTTTGAAAACGTCGAACATCGTTCCCTCAAATCAGGTTAAGGTTGAAGTTAACGCTCCACAGATATCCTCCATCCACTACGGCTTCGGCAAACAGGATGGGGATGATTTTCAACTGGCTGAGCCGGAAGGTCGAGACGACACCCTCAAGGGCACAACTGGTCATGCTTTAAGATCCTCCCCCTTCTCGCTTGTACTTGAGATAGCGCGCCCCATAGCCCAGGTAACGCCGGATCAAGTCAATTTTGATCTCGTTGACTTTGGGGGATCTTTCTTCAACGCCGGCCTTTTGGGCAATGGCGAGGGCCTTTTGATGGATCCAGTTGTCGATGTCTTGGATGATGGCTTCTGCCAAGGAGTTCTTGCCCCGACCCCACTTTTCATCTCGCCCCATCTGGTAGCGCAAGAAGTTCTTGATTACCTCTGAGCTTTCGGTGGAAGCTGCCACATGCAACAAGTTGCGGTACTGGGCCTCTTCCAATTTGCTCAGACCTTTAAAGTTATCCAAGGCGGTTTGGATTCTGGCAACCAGCTCATCTTCGGCCAGCCGAATGTGCCGCTGGATCTCAAGTTCCTGTTTTTGCTCCAGTTTGCTCTCGCTGGTGGCGAAGGTCATAGCGGGTTCTCCCAGAAATGATGATGGAACAGACTACAGACCTCAATTTGGCCAAATCCCTCCGCGGTTCGCTCGCCGATGCCCCAGTATTCCATCTCCGCCAAAATCGGGATCCAGCGCTCCATTTGCGTGGTGCTCAGCAGGAAGACGCTGCCCTGGGTTGTAACCAGCTCTACATCTTTAAAAAGCCCCCAGGCGGCGTTCCAGCCGGAAACATAGGCGTAGCTGCTACAGGCCAGCTCCAAGACCAGGGATCCGTCCTCGCAGTTGGCCTCCTCCTGGAGCATCGGCGGCGTGAGCACCGTGGTGCGTTGCCAGCGCTCCTTGAGGATGGCCCCCGACTGCAGCCCGATGGAGAAGTACTGCCGCTCCGGCGGCAAGGGCTGCCAGGGATTCCCAAACACCTGCCATTGTTGCCAGCGCTGCCGCAGCTTTTGGTTAAAGGCTGCCACCCGCTCAGCCAGGGAGGGCTTCGGGGCCCTCAGGTGTCGAGCGGCAAGGCTGACCCGGCCCAGCCCCCGCGACACTCCCCCTCCCAAGGACAAGCGGCGGGCGTGGGTGTTGAGGTAGCCGGCGAGGGCTGCCGCCAGCTCGCGATCCTGCAGATAGATGTGGCCGCTGAAGAGGGAAGGCTGCAAGCTCCCATCTCGCCCGGCCCGGCCCTCGTTGATCACCTCCAGGCTGTAGAGGATCTGGTCGGCGGCGGTGGCGCGGCGGCGGTTGATCCCCACCCGCGTGAGCAGGCGCTTGGACACGGCCACCCTTCGGTAGCGGGATCCCTCCTCCTGGCTGTAAAAGCCGCCGAAGGGCTCCACCCTGCCCCCGGAGCCATCCGGCTCTGCCGGATCAAAGGGGATCCCCAGCCGCTGCGAGCAGAAGCGATCCAGCAGTGTGTCGAACACCCCCGTTTTGCCCGCCTCTGAGCGGAAGCCGGGGTTGTTTTTGGAGCTAAAGGCCGTGGCCGGCAAAACCCGGCTGCCGGATCCCGGATAAGCATGGGTAAACACCGCCGCACGGGCCTCCGTGAACAGGGCGGCCAGATCTCCTGTCAGGGCCTCGCCGGGGCGGTGCCGGCTTTGGCGGAGCAGGAGGTCGGCCAAGGCCCCCCGGATCACGCTGCCGGGAATGAAGTCCTGGGCCTCGCTGATGGAGCCGCCCGGCTTTTGCCGACCGATGGCCAGGGGAGACTCGGCAGTGAGCGTGAGTTCAATGGCCTCCATCAGCTCCCTCCTCCGGCCAAAAAGGCCCAATCTGCGTCATTCGGCTGCAGGGCAGCTAGAGACTGGGGATCCCAGTGCAACCAACCCAAGCCTGCAGATTTGCTGCCTCCCAGCGCCCCAATGTGGTGCAGGGCCACCCGCAGCAGGGCCTTGCCCCAGGGAGGGCAGTCGGGTAAAAGCTGCAGGGATCCGGAGAAGATCAGCTCGGCTGCCGGCGAGGTCTCGATGAGGTAGAGCCGCTGATCCTCGGCGGTGCGGCGGCGGCGGTTGAGGGTGACTCCTGGGCGGAGGGTCGCTTCCAGCGCTGCCGGCGGCACCTCACAGACGAGATCCGCCACCCACAGGCGGGAAGGCAGGGCCGGATTGCCGAAGATCTGGCAGACCAGGCAATGGGATCCGGCGTAGCCCTCGACCTGGTATTCGGGGCGGTCGAAGTGGCCGTCGATCCCCTCCCGCTTGGGACACATGCGCTCCGGGTCGGGGGAGCGGCAAATGGCCCAGCCGAGGCCGCGGGCCAGCTTTTCGCACTCGTGGCGCAGCCTTCCCTTCAACTGGGAGCCGGGGATGAGCAGCTTGCCGTAGGCATCCTTGAGCAGGGGCTTGTCCGCCAGGGAGCCGCTGGAGCCGCCGGATCCCACCGCCAGAGCCGAGGCGAGGGTGGCCTTCAAAGGGATAGAGGTGCTCGTTTGGGGCAGCTCTGCCAGCCGAACCATCACTTCACCTCCACAGGAACGGGCCGACCCTCGGCCTGGGGCTGTTTTTGGACAAAAGCGTACAGATCCACCAGATCCCGCCAGATGGTCTCGTAGGTGGGTTCCCCCTCCGCCGCCACGTACATCCAGGGGGGAAGGTGGCCGTCGTTGGTTTTGGCCTTGCACCAGGTGCGTTCAAAGGCCTCGATCAGCGGCTGCCCTTTTTGGCCCAGCCGGGTGCGGAAGTAGAGGTAGTTGAGGGTGGCGGTGCGCTTGCCTTTTTCCAAAAAGCTGCGGATTTGGTAGAGCTGGGAGCGGGGAAAATCCGCCGCCTGCAAAGCTTGCACCGTTCTCAGCAGCCCACGG
This sequence comes from Synechococcus sp. JA-3-3Ab, assembly GCF_000013205.1. Classification (NCBI taxonomy): domain Bacteria; kingdom Bacillati; phylum Cyanobacteriota; class Cyanophyceae; order Synechococcales; family Synechococcaceae; genus Synechococcus; species Synechococcus sp. JA-3-3Ab. The sequence goes on from NC_007775.1 coordinate 885,393, forward strand.
ATCTCCGGGACGGTGTAGGGGCCGGCGTAGAGCTTGAGGAGGTGGCCGTTCTGGCGATTCTCCAGGGCCTGCTGGCGAAAATCCTGGATGCTGGAGGCGATCAAAGTCACCGATTTCAAAGAGAGAAAGTCGATGGTGGCCACCGAAAAGTCTTGATCGCGGGGCTTCAGCTTTTTGGCGCGGCTTTTGGCAGATTTCAACAGTTGTTCGGTCAGCCTTTCGGCATAGTAGATGGGGGTGTCTTCCGAGGCAAACAGCACGCCTGCCGAGGTGGAGAGCCGACAGAGCTGGTCTGGGCTGTCGGCCGGGTAGCGGTGCGGCACCTGGCCGAGGGAGCGGGCGGCGTAGGTGGCCGATTTGGCCAGCAGGATCTGCTCGAACTGCTCACAAAAGGTGGCGGCAATGTCCAGGGCCTTGTGGGCTGGCACCACCATCAGCACATCGTCCCCGCCGATGGTCAGGATCTCGAAGGGGTGGATCCACTCGCCGTTGCGGTCTCTGCCGCTTTCCGGATCCGGCGGCAGGCCCCGCAGCCGGTGCGCCTGCAGGTGCTGGGCAAGGGCGCGGTAAACGGCTTGTTCCGTGGCCTCGGAAACGTCGCGGCTAAATTGCCGGTAGGCCTCTGGGGTTTGGATCTGCTGCACGTAGCCCCCCATGTTGTTGCCGTCGGCGTAGAGGTAGGCCACAAAGCCCTGGCTGGCGTTGGCCACTTCCCGCAGCGATTGCGCCTCGCCGATCCCCTGGCCGGATCCCGCGCAGGGCTGCAAATAGCGCTCCTGGTAGGGCTCGCCGGCGGGAGAGTCGAGGAAGCGGGCAAATCGCGTTACCCAGCTTTCCACAAAGCCGGGATCCCAGGCGGGGAATTTGCGGAACCACCCCTGCTGGCCTGTCTCCAGGCGCTTGGCCTGGCGGCCCACCAGCGCTTTGCGGGCTGTGGCCTCCGATAGCCAGGGCTGACCTGGCAGGTCGGCTTTGGCCAGGGCCGGGCGGCGGTCGGTGCTGTCGCGGCGCAGGTAGGGGTGGGTTTCAAAACAGGCGGGATGGGCGCGGCTGGGACGACCGGGATCCGGATTGCCGTTGCGGCGGTGCTGGAAGCGGGCAGCCAGGTGGCCCACCAGCTCGTTGAAACTTTTGCGGGCCTGGAAGCTGGCTTCGCTGCAATCTCCAAAGTAGGCCCTCACCAGAGGGTGGGCCTGGTGTTGGGCCAGCCAGTCCAGCCAGGGGGTGCGCTCGATGGGATCCCGCAACAGGCCGTAGCGCAGTTCCAGCAGCCGAAAGGCGGATCCCACGGCACAGGCGTTGGCGGTGAGGGTTTCTTCGGTGTAGCGGCGCTCGATGGCCTCGCAGAGGTCGTCCACATAGGCCGCCGGACAGAAGGCCAAGAGGTTGCCGCCGGTGGAGTAGATGAGGAGCTCCGGAATGAGAGCCTGCGCCAAAGCCGGGTAGTGCTGCTGCAGCCAGGGCCGAACCCGCCGGTTCACGTAGGCCTCCAGCTCTGCTCGAGACTCCTTCCCCAAGGCTTTCCACCCCAAGTAGGTTTGCTCGGGATCCCCAAAAAAGGCGGGCAGATCCACCAGGTTAATGCGATCCAACAGGGCCGAGGCGCCGCGAATTTCCGGCAGTTTGGCGGACTCGAAGACGTAGCCCTTGATCTTGGTAGCCCCCCCGTAAACCAAGCCGATGCGGCTGGTCTGCCGCCACAGCTCCGGATAGCGCGATTGCAACTCTGCCAAGGTTTTGGGAAAGGTTGTGGCCGCCACGCTCTCCTGAAATTGGCGCACCTGCGCCCAGAGGGGCTGCAGCGCCTCCGGGATCCCGGCTGCGTCGTCGGTGCGGATGGCTGCGCACATCTGCTGCAGAATCGGCAAGGGAAATTGGGGATCCCGCCCTTCTCCCCAGGCCAGGCACCAGGCCAACGCGATGGGCACGGGGGAGGCAGAGGAGGTAGCGGTCATGGGCAACACCTGGCAAAAAAGAAGATATAGAACGCAGCTGCTGTGCTGGCGGGCAAATCCGGCCCTGACTTTTGACTGGAGCGATCCTTGAACTTCACAAATCCTTCATCAAAACCAAAGGCGCTTCAAAAAGACGGCGTCGGCAATAGCAGCCACGCGGGCAGAGAATCGCAGCCGACAGAGAGAGGCCATGGCAGTGACTGATGGTTGCATTTTGCAGTTCCAGACTGGGAGACAGTATAGGCCGATTTGGATTCATTGCCAACAGATTCAAGACTTTTTTCGGTTGGCCCAGCCAGCGATTTAAAGGTAAAGCAAATTGGAAGGGATCCCTTCTCAAATCCTCTCAAAGGAAAAGTGGCTCTAGGTTGATTTTGGATAGGGGCTGCTATTGACTGGGGATGAGCAGAAATGGGATGGGCCTATGCTGACCAAGTTGAGTTTTTCAGAGCCACCCGTCGCCGGAGCAGAAAACAGCAAGTGGCCGGCGGGATCCGAGCTGGTGGGGATCGCCCTGGAAGTGCAGGCCCCTCAGCCCTACCTGTTGGATCCCCACTATGCCAAAGGGCTGCACGCCTGGTTCTTGAGCCAGGTGCAAGAGACAGACCCGCAGCTATCGGCCTATTTGCACGATGGAGAATCGGAGAAACCTTTTACCCTCTCCCGGCTGATGGGGCCCTTCCGCGAGCAGGGGGGGCGACTGCTGATCCCGCCCCAGATCCCCTTCCGCTGGTCGATCACCGCCCTCAACCCCCAAGTGGTGGAGTGGCTGCGGGAATGGTGCCGACGGCTGCCCCCCTGGCTGGAGTTGCGCGGATCCCCGCTGCAGATTCTGGGATGGAAGGTCTCAGCCCCCCCGCGCACCTATCGTCAACTGTTGGAGCAGCCTCTTTCCCCCCGCTCCTGGAGCCTTTCCTTCGTCTCGCCCACCAGCTTTCGCCACCGGGGCCACCATCTGCCGCTGCCGATCCCTCGCAACCTGTTCCACAGCTATCTGCGCCGTTGGAACGATTTTTCCGGTCTGCCCATCGAGGCGGAGCCTTTTCTGGATTGGGTGGATGGGGAAGTGATCATCCAGCGGCACCGTCTGGAATCGGTGAAAACCACCGCAGGTCGCCAGGGATCCGTGACGGGATTCATCGGCTGTGTGCAGTTGGCTGTCTCCTCCCGTGCGCCTGAGCTGTTGCAGCAGCAGCTCCAAGCCCTGATCCACCTTGCCCCCTACTGCGGCACCGGCCACAAAACCCCCTTTGGGCTGGGGCAAACCCGCCTCGGTTGGCTGGCCGAAGAGCTGCCCGCCACCCCCGTCCTTTGCCGGGAAGAGCAACTGGCCCGGCGCATCGAGGAGCTGAGCGCCCTCTTTCTCAGCCAGCGGCAACGACAAGGGGGATCCCGCGCCGAAAAAACTGCCCAACTGTGGGCGACGATCCTGGCCCGCCGCGAAGGTGGAGAGAGCTTACAACAGATCGCCGCTGATTTGGAGATGCCCTACGAGACGGTGAAGACCTATGCCAAGCTGGCCCGCCGCTCTCTCCAGTCTGGATCCCAGGACTACTCGTCGAGCAGTCTTCCCTAGATGACTTGAGGTACTTTGTTGAGCCTGATACATTCACGCTGAACTCTCCTGAACATGGTTCAGGAAAGAAGCGATCGCATCCTGCCTATCTCTGAGCAGGAAGGCGGTATCCCGCAAAGCCCTGAGGAATACCCCCCGAGCGCTTTCCCCCTTCACTTCCCGGCAACCGTTGCGGTGGACTCAAGGATCAGGGGGAAACTTGGTCTACTATATCCCTCTCAATGACTTTTGCCAAACCGCCTAAAGCTCAGTAAATTCAGCAAAGTTCAGGGTTTTGGGGGTTAGAGGCATGCTCTTGCAGGGAGAAGGTAGAGATCAACCTCACTTCTCTTTGCTCATTACTCGCTTCTCTCTAGTTTCCGTCCCCTTGCGGGGAAAAGGTAGGGATCAACGTTACTCACTGTAGAACACGAATTGCGTGATGAAAACTGTTTCCGTCCCCTTGCGGGGAAAAGGTAGGGATCAACCATAAACCAAGTATGCAGCGTAGTCTAGATACTGTTCAGTTTCCGTCCCCTTGCGGGGAAAAGGTAGGGATCAACAGTAGAGCAGGATGGCGGCAAATTCGAGAAATGTGTGAAGTTTCCGTCCCCTTGCGGGGAAAAGGTAGGGATCAACTCTAACTAGAGTAATACCTGGGTTTAACTGTGAACCAGGAGAGTTTCCGTCCCCTTGCGGGGAAAAGGTAGGGATCAACGACTGGGCAGTGGCATGCCTCCTGAACTAACCTAACGTTTCCGTCCCCTTGCGGGGAAAAGGTAGGGATCAACGCGGATTTCATGTTGTGCCCGACAGTAGCCTTACTTTGTTTCCGTCCCCTTGCGGGGAAAAGGTAGGGATCAACACGATCCAGTGGGGACGTGGACGCTGGACCATTAACTGGTTTCCGTCCCCTTGCGGGGAAAAGGTAGGGATCAACGGCAAAGGTATTTACTCCTTAGACTAAGTAAAAGGGCAGTTTCCGTCCCCTTGCGGGGAAAAGGTAGGGATCAACCGGACAAAATTGTCAAAGGACAAGCCAAGACTCTGAAGCGTTTCCGTCCCCTTGCGGGGAAAAGGTAGGGATCAACGGGTGGATTCCGACTGAAACCGGTTTGGCTACCCGAGTGTTTCCGTCCCCTTGCGGGGAAAAGGTAGGGATCAACGGGGCACAGATGTCGTGTTCTACGATCTGGAAACAGTCGTAGAGTTTCCGTCCCCTTGCGGGGAAAAGGTAGGGATCAACAACAAAGGCCTTCGTGGTATGGTTAAACTTCGCAGTTTCCGTCCCCTTGCGGGGAAAAGGTAGGGATCAACTGTAGATAAACCGGACACCGCTTTTGGTGCGTTGGAGTTTCCGTCCCCTTGCGGGGAAAAGGTAGGGATCAACAACGGGTTCTCCCTCAAGGAGGCGCCCGCCATACTGAGAGGTTTCCGTCCCCTTGCGGGGAAAAGGTAGGGATCAACTTTTTAGAGGGGCAGAGTTTGTATAGACTGCCTAGGAGGGTTTCCGTCCCCTTGCGGGGAAAAGGTAGGGATCAACAACCATCGCTGGATCGGGGTTAATTCCCTCACTAATGCGTTTCCGTCCCCTTGCGGGGAAAAGGTAGGGATCAACGGGGCTAACCAAACTGGGTTAGCCTAGATCATCTGCAAAAGTTTCCGTCCCCTTGCGGGGAAAAGGTAGGGATCAACGAGGGCCGTCTCCTGACTGCCGGAACCTTCTTGGTGAGTTTCCGTCCCCTTGCGGGGAAAAGGTAGGGATCAACAGTAATCTGAGGGTTGGGACAAGAGGTTTTATATAACTCAGGTTTCCGTCCCCTTGCGGGGAAAAGGTAGGGATCAACTTCCAGTAGTAGTTGCGACCCCCGATTTCCCTCACTGTTTCCGTCCCCTTGCGGGGAAAAGGTAGGGATCAACAAATTTATCTTTAAAGACCCGAACGAGTATATGTTCTGTTTCCGTCCCCTTGCGGGGAAAAGGTAGGGATCAACCTAACCTAGATCTCGATATCACAAGTGAGGTAGAACGTTTCCGTCCCCTTGCGGGGAAAAGGTAGGGATCAACCTACCTATACGGTAGTAAAAACCTCTACATCCGTCACTGCTAGTTTCCGTCCCCTTGCGGGGAAAAGGTAGGGATCAACTGTGGACTAGTGACGGTGTTGGCGGTCGCAAGCTAACCTTCGTTTCCGTCCCCTTGCGGGGAAAAGGTAGGGATCAACTCGGCTAGAAACCGAGTACAAAGCCGCACTTGCAAAACAGTTTCCGTCCCCTTGCGGGGAAAAGGTAGGGATCAACGTTCGAACCACCAACTTGGGTGGTTCGACAATAACTTGTTTCCGTCCCCTTGCGGGGAAAAGGTAGGGATCAACTTGTTATGCAACTACTGGAACCGGTGTTCACCGTCATTGTTTCCGTCCCCTTGCGGGGAAAAGGTAGGGATCAACTCCATGTTGTTGATTAACCACATGACCTCATTTTGGGTCGTTTCCGTCCCCTTGCGGGGAAAAGGTAGGGATCAACGTTAAGAATGCCCTAAAGTTGTCCAGTGATCAACTGGCGTTTCCGTCCCCTTGCGGGGAAAAGGTAGGGATCAACAGTGAAAACCAGGATCCAAAAGGCGAAAGCCTGCGGGTTCTGTTTCCGTCCCCTTGCGGGGAAAAGGTAGGGATCAACGAATGTCAGTCTATACGATGAATGGAAAGACACTCAAGGTTTCCGTCCCCTTGCGGGGAAAAGGTAGGGATCAACGCCATTGAGCGGCAGCGGGCTGAACAACAAGCCCGTGTGGAGAAGTTTCCGTCCCCTTGCGGGGAAAAGGTAGGGATCAACTTGCTAAGCAACGAATAAACCTCCCCCACCCACACAGTTTCCGTCCCCTTGCGGGGAAAAGGTAGGGATCAACGTGAGACACAATCGCTGCAGCCTGTGGGTTCAACTTCATGTTTCCGTCCCCTTGCGGGGAAAAGGTAGGGATCAACACCGTTTTATTATAGCCCACGGTGCCGGGGCTCCGCAAGACGTTTCCGTCCCCTTGCGGGGAAAAGGTAGGGATCAACTCGAAGGCCAATTTCGTAGAGTACACGCCGAAAGGCGTTTCCGTCCCCTTGCGGGGAAAAGGTAGGGATCAACTGTTGGGGGAGGGACTACCTTAGAGGGTTCCCCCCATCACGTTTCCGTCCCCTTGCGGGGAAAAGGTAGGGATCAACCTGGAAATTCTCGCTACTGCAGGGCGAGAAAGAAGCGTTTCCGTCCCCTTGCGGGGAAAAGGTAGGGATCAACAAGACCTCCCAGATCGCCGTTGCAGTGCGCTCCAAAGTTTCCGTCCCCTTGCGGGGAAAAGGTAGGGATCAACCTATTATAATCCGTATCACAAGGGGGATTTTATTCAGTGTTTCCGTCCCCTTGCGGGGAAAAGGTAGGGATCAACCCTACCCCCGGAAAAGCCTGAACTCATGAGGTTTTCAAGGTGCGCTTGCGAGGGAGTACGGAGACTTCCCGACACAGATATTAACATTGGTTTGGCGGATAAGCGCAAGTCGGGAAATTTGCTCTTTTAGAGACGTTATGCTGCATTGTTGCGCCAATTCCGGCAAGAGCTACTAGATTCCTCTTAAAGGCTGGCGTCGGTAAGGAAAGGCTAGCGATAGCTTGCCCCGACGGATCGCGCACAAAACTTTACAATTTTGGCCGAGCTGAGAACCTCAAAAAATGAGGTAGTCCGGCGGCTCGTAGGGGGGAGGCCCGCCGAAGACCTTGGTGCGTTGTTTGGCGCTGGCATCCAGAGGGTAGGCCCGCAGGCTATCTTCCTGGAGGTTGAGCAGAGGCAGCCACGACTTTTCCAGCTTCTCTTCCAGCTCGGCAGTGTCCAGGGGGCATTCAAAAACGGAGTATTGCACTCGCTGGCAGCACTGCTCCAGGCGTTTGGCCAACTGGTGTCGGCGCTTATCGTCCACCACGTCGTAGCAAACCAACCACAGCATCAGCGCAGCTCTATGGGCTCATAGTCTAGGTCACCGCTCACCAGGCAACGGCTCAGCCGGCGGGCTTGCTCCAGCACAATTTGACTGAGGGGCAGGCGGCGAGATTGGGGAGGATAGAGCAATGGCTCGCGGAAGCGGCGTTCCAGCTCTCCCAAAAACAGTTTTTTGGCCAGGGATCCCAGCCATATGCCTGTCCCATCCGGCGACGGCTCAAAGTCTTCCGGCGTGAGCAGGCCAGCCTTGACAAGCTGGAGCACAGCCCAATCCACCACCAAGGGTCGAAACTCCTCCATCATGTCCAGCACCAGGTTGGGGCGGTAGGGCAAGTTGGCGTGGAAAAAGCCGAGATAGGGATCCAACCCGGCCATCACCACTGCCGAGAACACGCGGGCCAGCAGCACCCCGTAGCCCCAACTGAGCAGAGCGTTGATCGGGTCGAGCGGCGGCTGTCGGTTGCGGCCAGTGAAGTTCCACTCAGCTAGAAATCGCAGGAGCCCCGCACTGTACCCGTAGGGTCAGTGTCGGGAGGAATGCGGAAGTTATGATAGAACCATGACCCAAGTCCTGACCGTATCCTGCAAGCTCAAGGCGTCCCAGTCGCAAGCCGCCAAATTGGACGCGACTTTGGAGGCTTTTGGCCAAGCCTTGAATTGGGTCAACCAGAACACGCCGGAGAAAGTCGCCAACGCCGTTAAGCTCCAGTCTCTGTGCTACCGCGAAATCCGTGCCCGGTTCGGCTTATCCAGTAACTTGGCTCAGCAGGTCTGCAGACGGCTGGCCGGCGCCCGTAAAGTTGCCCAACAGAAAAACCGTCCGGTCAAAGCGTTCAAGAGAGGCTTTGCGACCTACGATGCCCGTATCTTTTCGTTTCGCGAGAAAGACTGGACGGTGTCGCTGACCACGGTGGAGGGTCGAGAGCGCTTTGAGCTGGCGATTGGCCGCTACCAGAGAGAACGGCTGGCGGGCTCCAATCCCAAATCTGCCACTCTGGTCAAGCATAAAGACGGCTCCTACTCTATTCAGATCTGTGTGGAAACGGAGCCATCCCCACCGCAACGCACGGGCAGAGTGCTGGGGGTGGACTTGGGAAGGACAGATATTGCCCATACGTCAGAGGGGGACAATTGGAATGGACAGCAGTTGAACCGAATCCGAGACCACTACTCCAAGCTGAGGGCGGCACTCCAACGCAAAGCCAGTAAGGGCACACGCAGTTCGCGGCGCAGATGCCGTCAACTGTTGCAACGGCTGTCTGGCAAGGAGAGACGCTTTCAAACTTGGGTCAATCATCGCATCTCCAAAGCTATTGTCTCTAGGGCAAAAGCTACCAACAGCGCTATCGCCCTAGAAGACCTGACAGGGATCCGGGAAAGGGTCAATCAACAACCCCGCAGCAAAGCCGAACGGCGCAGGGCCAACAGTTGGGCGTTTTATCAACTCCGTCAATTTTTGGAGTACAAGGCTCTGCGTGCAGGGGTTGCTTTGATTCTGGTGCCGCCTGCCTACACGTCGCAGACCTGCCACCGGTGTTTGCACATTCATCCCGACCCTGCGCAATCCTACCGCAGTGGAAAGAAGTTTAAGTGTGGACACTGTGGATGGGAAGGGGATGCGGATTTGAATGGTGCGAATGTGATTGCGCTTTTGGGGGCTGCCGTAAACCAGCCTAGAGGCTCGTGGTTGGCTTGCCAACTGCAGGGCTACCGAAAGCCCGCCCTGTACTGCGAAGCAGTCAGGGTCGGGTAGTTTACAGTTGGTGGAGAAGGATCCCTGCAGGCGACCGCGAAAACCGCCATCCGCACGCAAAAAAATGGTTTCGATGCCTCGATCCAGCAGTTGGGCCAAAGCTGCGCTGGTCAATTGGATCCCGGGCAACACCACCACCAGCTCCACCTCCGCAAGGCGGCAAAGTTGCTCTTGACCACGGCGGCGAATGAGCAAGCTTTGGTTCTGGCAGTGAACCACAGTCCCCGGCTCGGTTAGGTAGAGGGTGGTCATGGGCAGGAAGGTCAAGAAAGCTTCAGGTCGGGGCGATAAAACTGCAGCTCTGCCTGGGCTTCCCGAGCCATCTGTTCCCGGTAGGCCAGGGGAGCGATGACCTCGCCGTTGGGCCGCCAATCCCGCAGGCGCATGGTGAAATTGGTGTCTCCCACCCGCACATAGGCGCAGAAGTAGCGGTCGCTGGCCGGCCTCTGCCGGAGAATGTGCAAGATCTTTTCCCGTTCCCCCGCATCGGCGATCTCCCGCCGCACCAAAGCCGGGATCCGCTCGTAGGCAATGGGCTGGAAGGTGGGGTGGCGTACTGTGTTGTCCACGTAGCGGCGGGCAAACTGCGGCGCAAAGCGCAGGATCAAGAGCGCCTTGGGCAGATAGAAATCGGATCCCCAGGCCTCTTCCCAGGCCGCTTGCACCTCCTCAGGAGTGGGCAGATTCCCCTGCCTCTGGCGGGCCAAGAGCTCCGCCGGCACCGCAGGGTCAGACCAGGGCACCACCGTCAGGCGAGGCGAGCGAATGCGATCCAGGCGAAAGTTGTGCCAGCCCAGGGATCTGGCAGCGTGCGGGAGCTGGCCGAAGGCGGCCAAGTACTTGGCGCGGCGGGCATAAAACAGGCAAACCGGGTAGGTGAGGACCTTTTGGATCCCGTGCTGGCGAGTTTCGTAATCAAAGCGGATCAGCCCTGCTGCCGGTTTTGTCCAGAAAGCCTCTAGCTGGTTTTGGTATTCGTCCACCCGCTCCTGCTGTTCGTCGGAGAGGATGTACTCAAACCAGACAAAGAGCCGCCGCTGCGAGTGTTGATGCCCCCCCCAGATATCGTCCAGCAACACCTGCACATCGGGATGCACAAAGGCCACGTCGCTGAGGACGTGGTAGATCTGCTCAAGCTGGCTACCCGACAACGTCAAGGCCGAGGCGGGCGTCGGCAAGGGGGGGCGATCCCCGGCGGCACGGCAGCGAAAGTTATCTCTTCGCCTGGAGTTGGCCTCGATTGGCTGCAGCCAGCCCTGAGCGGCCAGGTAGTCCAGCTCTTTGCGCAGGGTGCGGTGGGTCTTCAAAAAGGGCCGGCTGGCCAGCCGCGTCTCCAGATGGGGAACTTCGGCTTTTAAGGCGGCCAGCAGGTCGGGATGCTCCAGCCAAAAGCTCAGAGGCTTCTGGCAAATGCAACTGGGATCCGGGCAGGAGATCCCATGGGGCAAATCCTGCCGGGGGTGGCTGGGCGAGAAGAGGCGATCGCGGATGTGGGTGTAGCCAAAGGTCTCTGGCAGATCCGGCCAACGGTTTTCGCTGTACAAACCCTGGAGCAACACCCAGAGACGCACCGCCCGCTCCAGGCGCTCTGCCAACTGCCCGCCTGCCAGCCAGCGCAACACCTCCACCGTCAAAGGCAACTCCCCTCCGTTCATCTCCCCCTCCAGGGCAAGGCACAGACCAAGGTCGGATCCCTTCGCCCCTACTCTGCCAACAATTGGAAGATCTTGCTTCCAATCTTCCCCATACTGGGGCCAGGCTGTTGTCTTTCTGTCCCAATTTCCATGTCTGCTGTGGCGCTGCAGTTGCGGTCTGGCTATCTGGCCCATTGGCCGCAGAAACCCCATCTTGGGGGGCTACCGTTTCAGGTGATTGAAATCGAGCTGACCCGACCGGATCGGCTGGTTTTCCCGGAAGATCTGGCCCAACTGCGCCTGCCTGGGGGGATCGACCCCCGCTTGGGAGTGGTGCTGAGCGGGCGCGCCCCCATCTGGCTCTACGGCTGGTTGGTGCACGAGTGCCACTTTACCCGCTGGGTGGCCTGCTACGACCCGCGCTTGGGGGCAGTGGTGGTCTCCAGCCATAGCCCAGACGTGCAGGTGGGCGAGATCATTCCCTGGGTGCAGGGCAGGCCGGGCAAGGCCTACGGCCCGCTGACGCGAACAGAATTGGCAGCGGCGGTGATGGTAGTGGGCCCCCCCGACAGTGGCAAAAGCCGTCTTGCCCGCGCCCTCTTCGAAGCTCTGCTGCCGGAGCATCCCGATATTTATCTGCAACGGGCCCATTGGGATGGGGAAGGCAATTGGACTTTAGACTTGCCACCAGAAGAGGCGAAGATCCTCAAGCACCAGTACCGGGGCTCTTTTACCCCCGAATTTTTCAGCTTCCATGCCCAGGCCATTCTGGCTTTGCGCCGGCAAAAGAGTTTGGTGATTGTGGATGTGGGCGGCAAGGTGGATCCGCAAAAGCAGCCGATCCTGGAAGCCTGCTCCCACTACCTGGTGGTCAGCCGGGATCCCGAGGCTATCCCTCTCTGGCACGAGTTTTGTCGAGACCGGGGCAATTTGCGCTGTGTGGCCATCCTGCACACCTCGCCCGGCCCTCCTCAAGTGCTCAAAGACTCACCTGAGTTGGAAATTCGCTGGGATCCCAACTCTCCTCCCCCCGCGGAGCTGCTGCGGGCGGTGCGCCGCCTCATTCACTAGAGCTGCAGGTTCAGAATTGGAGGGGCGGGTCAGCATATATCGCATCCCGGACGCTGGCCGTTTTGGACGAGCGGTTGCACGGCGTTGTGTGCGAGTTCCAAGAGAGGTTTGCGGATCGCCTGACCAGGGGCTGCACCTGATGGCCAAGGTGTGTGGTTTTTGGGTTTTGGGTTGCCTTGTCGCCCTCTCGCTCCGTCAACTGCTCCAGGTTGGATTTACCGGTAAGCCGCCTCTGGGTTGGCTTCATGGCCGTAGAGATAGCTGAGAACCGAGTTGCGCAGGCGGTAGTACTGCGGATCTTCAAGAATCCGCTCGCGATCCCGAGGGCGCGGGAAGGGGATGGTCACGATCTGCCCGATGGTGGCTGCAGGGCCATTGGTCAAAGGACTCCGTCCCGCTGGCGCGATCAGCACCAGGCGGTCGGCCAAAAACAGCGCCTCATCAATGTCGTGGGTAATCATCAAAACCGTGCAGCGATGTTCATCCCAAATGCGCAACAGCTCCTCCTGCAGTTCCTCTTTGGTGATGGCATCCAAAGCCCCAAAGGGTTCATCCAAAATCAGGACTTCTGGTCGAATCGCCAAGGCACGGGCAATGGCCACCCGCTGCTTCATCCCTCCGGAAATTTGCGGGGGATATTTTTGGGCAGCTTCCCCCAGCCCCACCAAATTCAGGTGTTCCTCTACAATTTGATGCTTTTCCGACTGGCTCTTTTGAGGGAAGACCGACTGGACGGCCAGGTAAACATTTTCATAGACCGTGAGCCAGGGTAACAAGGCATATCCCTGAAACACCACCATGCGATCTGGGCCAGGAGCTGTAATCGGCTGGCCTTTCAGCTTCACCGAGCCGCTGGTGGGCTGGGTAAAGCCAGAAACCATATTCAGCAGCGTGGTTTTGCCACAGCCGGAATGTCCAACTATGCAGACAAATTCTCCTGCATCGACCCTAAGATTGATATCTCGCAAGACGGGATACTCCCCCTTAGGAGTTGGGTAAGTCTTGCTGACATTCTCAAGGGTTAAGTAGGGTTCTGCGGCTGTGGCTACTGGGGTAGAGGTTGTCAAGAGGGCAGTCATCGTGGGGTGCTCCAATTCATCGTTTTCTCACAACTGGGAACGTGCTTTTGCAAAGGGAACCTCTAGAGCAACACAGGACGACGATCCAAAGCAACCTCGGCTATGTAAATGTCGTGCTTAATCGCCAAACTGTTGAGGTAAGCCAAGGGATCCTCGCCATTGAAAGGGATCCCGTCGAACAATTGAATGGGCTGCCGCTGGTAAGACACATCCAGCCCCAGCTCGCGGGCTGCCGTGCTGAACACCCCCACCTGACATACCCGCTCCACGATCTCCACCCAGTTGCGGGGGAAGGGCAGATCCCCCCAGCGGGCCATTTGGGTCATCATCCACAGATGCTCGGTGCGGCTGGGGCGGTTGCCGGCGCCCAGAAAGAACTGATGGTGGGCATATTCCCGCATCGGCATGTCTAGGTCACAGATTAGGCGCTGGGGATCCCCCAGGTGAATGTAGGATGGGTCGGTGCTCAGGTAGGCGCGGCGGCTGAGCAGCTCGCGAATCTCGTCGTGGTGGGCCGGATCTTCGCAGTAGCGACAGGCTTCCAGCAGCGCTTTCACCAAGGCAATGTGGGTGTTGGGATAGGCCCTGGCCCAATCTTCACGCACCCCCAACACTTTGCCGGGATGGCCCAGCCAAATCTCCAGATCTGTAGCCACCGTAAAGCCACTGCCCTCTAAGGCTGCCCGCAAATTCCAGGGCTCTCCCACACAGTACCCATCGATGTTGCCGGCTGTCAGGTTGGCCACCATCTGAGCCGGGGGCAGCGTTTTCAGCACTACATCGTGATCCGGGTGGATCCCGCCGGCTGCCAGCCAATAGCGCAGCAGCAAGTTGTGCATGGAGCTGGGATGCACCACCCCAAAGGTCAGCCGACGGCTGGGGCTATCCAGGATGTAAGCCTTCAACTGGCTCAGCGTGTGGATCCCTTGCTCGTAGAAGCGCCTGTGCAGGGTAATGGCATTGCCGTTGCGGGTCAAGGTGAGGGCAGTCACCACCGGCTGGGGTGGGTTGTCCCCGCCGCCCAGAGACATCCACACCGGCATGCCGGCGGGCATTTGGGCCGCATCCAAGTAACCTCCCTGGATGCCGTCTTGGATCCCTCGCCAACTGGTTTCCCGCACCAGATTGACTTCTTCCAGGCCGTGTTTGGCAAAAAACCCCTTTTCTTTGGCCACCGCCAACGGGGCGCAGGCGGTCAGGGGCACAAAGCCGATCTCCAAGTTGATCTTTTCTAAACCGTGCCTGGCCACCACGGTGCTGCGGCGGGCCCGCCACTGTTTGATCCGTTTTTGCTGGTTCAAAAAGTAGATGATCTCGCTGCGATAGCTGTAGTAGCTGGGGTGATTGACTACCTCCAACCGGCGGCGGGGGCGGGGAATATCGATGGTTAAATCGATGGTTAAAATGTTGCCAATTCGGGATCCCGGCCCGTTGGTCAGCATCACCACCCGATCCGAGAGCAGGACGGCTTCGTCCACGTCGTGGGTGACCATGAGGGTGGTCATCTGGTGTTCTTCGCAGATGCGCATCAACTGCTCCTGCAAATTCCCGCGCGTGAGGGCATCCAAAGCGCCAAAGGGCTCGTCCAACAACAACACCTTGGGCCTCACAGCCAAAGCGCGAGCGATGGCTACCCGCTGCTTCATGCCCCCTGACAGTTGAGCCGGGAACTTATCCGCCGCCTGCCGCAAGCCGACCAGATCGATATGTTCTTCGACAATCTGCTGACGCTCTGCCGGGGAGTAGTTTTTCAGCACAGCGTCTACCGCCAGGGCAATGTTTTGTCGAACCGTTAGCCAAGGCAAAAGCGAGTAATGCTGAAACACCACCATGCGATCCGGGCCGGGAACGGTGATGGTGTGTCCATCCAAAGCCACGATCCCTCCGGTAGGCAGAGACAACCCCGCCACCATGTTCAGTAGGGTGGACTTGCCGCAGCCGGAGTGGCCGATTAAGGAGACAAACTCCCCGCGGTGAATTTGGAGATCGATCCCTTTGAGGGCTAGATATTCTTGGCCTCCAGGCAGACCAAACGCTTTTTCCACTTGCTCTACACTGACCAATACAGACACAGAAGACCTCCCCACCTGTAGATATTGCTCAGCAACTCGGATCCCAGACCTCAGTTCTACTCTTTTTGAAGAGCTGATTGGGGCTAACACTCAAAGACAATGTAAGAGGGATCCCAACTCAATTGGATGGACATGCAGTGAAAAGATCTGCAAACGAGGCTAGCGATTGGCTATTTTGTTTTGCAGGGCAGCCACCAGTCGATCCAAAAGCAAGCCCACCGCCCCAATGTAGATGACAGCAACGATGATCTCAGTCACGTAGTTCTGCTGGTAGGCATCCCAGATGAAAAAGCCGATCCCTGGCACGCCGGACATGACAATTTCTGCGGCAATAATCGCCAGCCAAGATAGGCCAATACCAATGCGCAGACCTGTGAACATGTAGGGCAGAACCGAAGGCAGCAAAACCTTAAAAAAGAAGTCTACTTTGGAGAGCTTGAGCACTTTGGAGACGTTGATGTAGTCTTCCGGGATCTGTCTCACCCCCACAGCCGTGTTGATGAGAATGGGCCAAATTGAGGTGATAAAAATAACAAACAGGGCAGCCGGCTCATTGCGCTGCGAAGCAGCCAAGGAAATGGGCACCCAAGCTAAGGGAGCTACCATGCGCAAGAATTGAAAGATGGGATCCAAAGCTCGGTTGATCCACACACTGCTTCCCACCAAAATGCCCAACGTGATACCCACCAAAGCGGCACTGCAATAGCCGATGGCCACCCTTTGTAGGCTGGCCAAGGTTTGGCGCAGCAGCCCTTGGTCGAGGTCGCTGTTGCGATACAAAGGATGCAGGATCAGATATCGGCTGCGCTCATCCATCCACACATCCCAAGGCCCCGGCAGCCGAATTAGGTTGGCACTGGCCAAGATCTGCCAGATGAGCAGAAATCCAACAATACCCACCACAGGGGGGAGAATCTGATCTCGGTACTTCGCCAAATCGAGCTTCGCTGCCGAAGACTTTGCCGGAGAAGAAAGTGTCGTCGTCATAGCTCCTAGAGGAGGATAGGGTTTTACAAGGTTCTCTGTTGTCGCGCTCTCAGAACATTCCAGCCGCAGGGTTCTACAACGTGTTGGAAACAGAGCATGAACTGGGATTGGCCTTGCCTTTTCCTTGGATGGGCAAACACAGGGATTGCAAACTCAACAAAACTCTCACGACAATCAGAAAACTCAGGATTCCTACGGCTATTGAAAGGATGAGCTTGTCCCAGCGAGGCCGGGCCGGCCTCTTAAAAAGAGGCTTCCCGAAGGGTTCGCGCGGAACGTGGAGGAGAGCCAACATAGCCGATCCCCAACATGGCATTTAAAGATATTCAAAAAGTAAAGATTTTCAAAAAGTGCAAAGTTTACAGTACCCATCAACTCTCCATCATTTGGGCAGAAAGCTCGGCACAGCTTTTTTCGACCTCGTGGGATCCCACAGGTAGGCAGGATCCCTGTCGCGCGAGAGATTCGAACAAGGAAACGGTAAGCCATGGACTTCCTGCGAAAGAAGGTGAGGAACTTGGCCCAATCAAGCTATTCAGCTAGACCCTCTTGATTTTCAGGCTGTTCAAGTAGGCCTGGGGATCCTGGGGGTCAAACACCACACCATCGAAGAAACGCTCCGTTCCCCGCGAAGTGTTGTTGGGAATATTCTTCACTCCCAGCGCTTGGGCAGCCTCCCGCCAGAGATCTTCGCGGTTCACCTCATCCACCAGACGGCGGGCAGTATCCAAATCCTTGAGGAAGCGAGCGTGGAAGCCCCAACGCAGCGATTCGGTCAAGAACCACAGGTCATGGCTCTTGTAGGGATAAGAGACGCTGCCCCCCCCATCTTCCCAGTACAGAGGCCCGGCGTTGAAATCTTGAACAGCCGGCTTGCCATCTCCCAATTCGTACTTGCCCTGGAAGGGAGGCGTGAGAACCTCGACCGGCACATTCAGATAAGCGCGCCCCGAAAGGATGCGCGCCAGCTCTTCACGGTTGGCCGGATCGTCGCACCATTGCTGCGCTTCCATCACAGCCATCAAAACTGCTTGTGTGGCTCTGGGGTTTTGCTCCACCCAGTCGGCGCGAATGGCCAAGTATTCTTCGGGGTGAAAAGGCCAGATCTGCTGGGTGAGGGCCGCCATAAAGCCGATCCCATCGGCCACAATCCGGTAGGGCCAGGGATCCCCGGTGCTAAAAGCATCCATGGTGCCGTTGCGCATCCCCTGCACCGTCTCGGCAGAGGGCACCGTCAGCAGCTCAATGTCTTGATCCGGATCCACACCCCCGGCGGCCAGCCAGTAGCGGATCCAAAAATCTTGATTGGCGTTGGGGAAGGTGTAGGCAGCCTTGAATTTGCGCCCGTTGCTGGCGCTGAAATTTTTGATGTAGTCTGCGGCTCCAGAGATGTCCAGCCCCAAGCCTTTGCCAGTGTGCATTCCGGCAATGGCAATCCCGTTGCCTTGGGTGATCAACTGGCACAGAACCGCCATGCGCACCGGCTGGTTGTTGGTGATGGCGCCAATGTGGATCATGTGAGGCATCGGCATCTGCCACTGGCCACCGTCGATTCCCCCACCCGCTGAGCCGATGACCACGTTGTCACGGGCTGCCGGCCAACTGGCCTGCTTTAACACCTCTACACCGGTCATGCCGTGCTTGTCGAAAAAGCCCTTCTCCTTGGCGATGATCAGGGGGGCAGACTCCACAATCGGTATAAAGCCTAACCTGAGATTGGGGGTTTCTGGGCCGCTGGCCTGGGCAACCCAGTAGCCTGTGCTGGCCCGTGCTAAGCTGCCACTCACGAGTCCACCCACGGTGGCCGCACCCGCAGACAGCAAAAAGTTACGACGTGACGTCATGCTCACCTCATCGAAAGGATATGTGAAGGCAAGAAGGAAGCTTTCCAGTTCAAGTCGCCTGACCCACGGATTTCCTTCGTGAAATCTCAAGAAATCCTTAAATCTCAGCTTGGTTGATATCCTAAGGGCAAATAAATATAGAAACAATACAATTATTATTTTGGTAAGCATAGACTTCCGTTTATCATTGTTGCGATGGCTTAGGTCTCAATGGCGTTTCCTCCAACGGCGGCTTGCTCTGGGCAAAACAACTCAACAGATTGGGGATCCCTGCCCCATGGCGGCTATCACTGGGATGGCTGCACAGAGCGGTTTTTTGAGGGCTGGTACAGCCGCGTCACCTTGCCCGGGGATCCGCCCATTAGCTTTGCCTTCATGTACGCCATCGACCCCAGGCGGGGAGGCATGGCGCAGGTGTTGGGGCCGGAGGAGGAGTTGCATTGGCGCACCTTCCCCAATCCCCGCCGCTTTTGGGCCAGTTGGCGGCACCTGGCCTTGGGGCACGCTGGCGGGCCAGGCGAGAGCTGGCGAGGGCTGCAGGAGCCCCTCACCTTCTTCCAACACACCGCCAGCGGCTACCAATACACCGCCCGCCTCAACCAGGGGATCCTGCCAGATCCTGTCAGAGGCGAGGCCATCCGCTGGCTCTATCGCATTCAACTCTGCTCTGCCTACGGGATCCCACCCCGAGCCACCATGGGAGCCTGGTCTTATCTGCCCATCTTTGAGCCGGGCTGGCAGATCCTCATGAGCCATGGCTTGGCCACCGGCTGGGTGGAGTGGCGGGGCAGGCGCTTCGAATTCGAGCAGGCCCCCGCCTACGCCGAAAAAAACTGGGGACAAAGCTTCCCTCGCCGCTGGTTTTGGATCCAGTGCAACGCCTTTCCCAACCATTCCGGCCTCAGCCTCACCTGCGCCGGAGCCGAGCGGCAGGTGCTCACCCGCCCCGAAGAAGTCGCCCTGATCAGCCTGCACGGCGGGGGATCCCAGCCTTTTTTGGAGTGGCGGCCCGGCCAAGCTCGGCTAACCTGGCAGGTGGATCCCTGGGGATCCTGGCAGGTGCGCGGCGTTGTACAGGAGTTCCATTTGTGGATCGGCTGGCCAGACCTGCCATCCCCTGGGATGGATCCCGTCAAGCCCCGAGAGCCTCCTTGGCCGCATACATAACCTCTAGGGTGATCTCGGTCAGGCCACGCTCGCGGGCAAATTTTTCGGTGTTGCGTTTCACCTTGCCGCGCACAAAGCCGGGCACTTTGTTCAGCTCCGCCTGGGCTTCTCGCGTCCAGATGAGATCGGAATCGGCGCTCAGGCTCTTGTGGATCACTTCTTTGGTGTCGTGGCCGCCGAAGACCTCCAGCAGGTGATCCTCCATGCCCAGGGTAAAGGAGTTGTAGATTAGGTCCACAATTTGGTTGGCGCCCTCATACCCCAAAAAGGGCCGGTAGCCGATGGGAAAATCTTGCACGTGCATGGGCGCCGAGATTACCCCACAAGGGATCCGCAGCCGCTTGCCCACATGCCGCTCCATCTGGGTGCCGAAGATGGCGGCAGGCTCCACCTGGGCAATGGCATCGGCTACGCGGGTGTGATCTTCGGTCAGCAGCACCTGATCGCAATACCCGCCCACCTCTGCCTGGAACCACTCGCCATCGTAGGTGCAATAGCTGCCCGCCCAGACCACATGAACCCCCATCTCGCGGGCCAGGATCTTGGTGATGGCTGCCGCATGGGTGCAATCCCCAAAGACCACGGCTTTTTTGCCGGTCAGATTTTGGCAATCGATGGAGCGGGAGAACCAAGCCGCCTGGGAAACGTAGAGGGTCTGCTCCTGGATGTAGGGCTCGTAGTCCACCGGGATCCCTTGCTCGTTGAGAACCTGCTGGATCTGGCGGATGAAGCGGGCTGTTTCCACCACCCCCATGGGGGTGATCTCCACATAAGGTGTGCCAAACTGCTCCTGCAGGTAGCGAGCCGTCATCGGCCCCAGTTCCCGGTAGGGCACCACGTTAAACCAGGCCCGCCCCAGGTGCTTGAGATTGTGGACGCTGGCCCCCTGCGGGATCACCAAATTGAGCTCGATCCCCAGATCCTGGAGCAGCTTTTTCAACTCCCGCAGATCGTGGGCATGGTGAAAGCCCAGGCTGGAGATGCCGAGGATGTTGCAGGAAGGACGCTCCGTCCTCCGGGGCGGGCCGCTCAACTCCCCACTTTTGCGGGCTTTGTTGATATAGAACTCCACAATCTGGTGCAGGGTGCGCTCGGCGGCCTGCAACTCGTTGACCCGATAGTGGTTGACATCGGCCAGCAGCACGTCACAGCGGCTGGACAACTGCGCCTGCCGCACAAAGTGATGCAGATCCTCCTGCAAAATGCTGGAGGTGCAGGTGGGGGTAACCACAATGAGATCAGGCTGCTCCTCGCCGTCTTTGCGGACGATGTTGCGAATCACCTTCTCGTCCGATCCCCGCGCCAACACCTGCCGATCAACGACGCTGGTGGTTACCGGGGTAAAGTCCCGCTCCCGCTCCAGCATGGAACGCATCACGTTGAAATAGTCGTCCCCCAGGGGAGCGTGCATGATGCTGTGAACGTTTTTGAAAGAACTGGCCACCCGCAGCGTGCCGATGTGGGCGGGGCCAGCGTACATCCAATAGGCCAATTTCATGGACAGCCTCTCAAATGAAAACCGAGGCAAGAGCCGGGATCCCAATCCGCCGCCGACTTCTCACCCGCTGCAAATCTCTTCTGGCATTGTAGAACGCCCGGCAGCCGGGATCCCTTGGCCGTTATCCTCCGTAACTCCCGGCCACGGCGATTGTAAACATCATCGATCAAAAGCAAAACGGCCCTTTCAAGACAGCGACAATTACGGGGATCCCTCTACCCTGACTTCAAGGCCTGTTCCATGCTGGAAATAGGGGCAGCAGCCCTGGACTCCGCTTGGCAGCTTGCCGGCGAAGAACCCAATTTCCGTAGCTTTCGTTACAGATTAACTTTTGAATACAAAATGTGTACCTCTACAAACTTGAGCAGAGATTTTGGGTTACCCAGGCAAGTTTTTGGCCAGCCAAGGCAGACTGAGTCTGGAGAGAGGCTCTTCTGTTTCCCTGGATACAAACCTGGGCAAAGACCCGGGCAGAAGGGCGTGGCTGCTGGAGAAAGCGAACACCCTTTGAGGTGTTGAGGTGAAAGGCCATGGGCTCTACCACGATTTCTTGGCAACGTGATCGGAAAGCCCCTCAGGAGCAGATGGATTCCATGACTGTCACATATCTTAAGTCTGCGGCTTGCCTGCGCAACTGGCTGCAGGCGCCCTTGCAACCGATTCGAGCGGCAATTGACAGCATTGAAGTTCAGGATCCCCGCTTGGCCCACTTTTTGTGTCGGTGGATCCCGGCCCGCTGTCCTTTCGAGCGAGATGTGGTGTTGTTTGGCCACAAACTGATGCACATTCCACCGATGTGCAAGCTCAACCCCTTCTACGATCAAGTAGTAGGGCTGCGCTTCCGGGCTTTGTCGTTTTTGGCAGAACAGGGAGAAGACATCAGCCGCTACCTCTAGATCGACTTTCGGTTTGGATGATACTCCACATGTATTCACGGAACATAGATTGCTTCTTTTTTCATCAGTGGACGGAGTTTGGGGCGTAGAGCCTTGTCGGCCACAAGGTCGAGGGGGCATCCAAGTTTGTCTTCCAAGTAGAAGAGCAGATTGAAGTAACGCTTGGAGTCGACTTTACCAATGAATTTAACTAGGATATCGATGTCGCTGCCGGCTTGATCCTCGCCACGAGCAGTTGAGCCAAACAGGGCCAGTCACCGCACACG
Organism: Synechococcus sp. JA-3-3Ab; assembly: GCF_000013205.1. NCBI lineage: Bacteria > Bacillati > Cyanobacteriota > Cyanophyceae > Synechococcales > Synechococcaceae > Synechococcus > Synechococcus sp. JA-3-3Ab. The sequence continues at coordinate 907,148 of NC_007775.1, forward strand.
GCGGGTGTTTATTCTAGCTATCTTTAGGAAGTCGGGTTCAAGGGATCCCTGGCCGTCCAAAAGCCGTTGAGAAACTATGGCCACTTTAAACCAGATATAAGACACTCTCCAAGGGATCCTCGCCACTACCCAAGCGCTCTGCGCCGCCGGCGCGTTCGCGACAGTGTTGCGTAGCAATAACGATGTAACAAGCCGTAGTCTGGCCAGAGTGGATCCCGTCAGAGGGGGTTTCCAACTGGATGAAAACGGCGGCGTTGCTCCTGAAGTTAGGGTTAGCAGGGAGAATCGGAGAGACTACGCTTTAGTTTCTGTAAATTGTCAAGCAGTTGGGGCATGTCACTTTGGATGATACTCCACAAAACGTCGTTGTCTAGAGCAAGATAAGCATGAATGATACGGTTACGAGTGGCAATGAGTTGTCGCCAAGGAATATTTTCGTTCTGGTTACGGACTTCTGCAGGAATGTGAGTGGCTGCCTCACCAATCAACTCGATGTTTCTCAAGGTCGCATCATAGGTTCGGCGATCCCGTTCAAAGTCTTCTTGAGTGTACCCCTCTGTGTATTCAAGGACTCGCTTGGCAAATTCAATCATATCATCTAGGTAGAAACGCCATTCACGGGACATAGATTGCTTCTTTTTCTATCAATGGACGAAGTTCGGGGCGTAGAGCCTTGTCGGTCACAAGGTCTAGGGGGCATCCAAGTTTGTCTTCCAAGTAGAAGAGCAGACCGAAGTAACGCTTGGAGTCGGCTTTACCAATAAATTCAACTAGGATATCGATGTCGCTGCCGGCTTGATCCTCGCCACGAGCAGTTGAGCCAAACAGGGCCAGTCGCCGCACACCAAATTGCTTTTGAATCTCGGCAAATTGCTCGCCGAGCAATTGCAATACTTGTTGTTTCCTCATGGCTGGTCAGATTGGATCATTCACTTGTCAACTCTCCAAGTGGGAACACAGGTTGGCCGCTTGTTTTGATCTTCCAGGCTCACACAGGCAGGTGTTTATTCTAGCTATCTTTAGGAAGTCGGGTTCAAGGGATCCCTGGCCGTCCAAAAGCCGTTGAGAAACTATGGCCACTTTAAACCAGATATAAGACACTCTCCAAGGGATCCTCGCCACTACCCAAGCGCTCTGCGCCGCCGACGCATTCGCGACAGCGTTGCGTAGCAATAACGATGTAACAAACCGTAGTCTGGCCAGAGCGGATCCCGTCAGAAGCGGGTCTCGAACTCCAGGGAAAGGACGTTGTTGCCCTCGAGGTCGGTGGTGGCACGGGTGAGGGTTTGGTCGTTGAGGCGGTAGCGGGCGCTGTAGCGGGTGGGCTGAAAGGGATCCGTCAGGTTGCGCTGCACCGAGATGGAAGTAGCCGGCCCCAGATCGCGGGCCACCTCCAGCGCCAGGCCGACTGAGGAGCGTCTGGGGGCACGGGTATCGACCTGGGGAACGGGGCTGAGGCGAACCTCATCCAAGCCGAGGGTGTCCCGCAGCGTCTCCAACACATCGTTAAGCAAAGCCGTTCCCGCCAGCCCGGCCACCCCTGCTTCGGGGTTGAGTTGGGCCAAAGCTGTTCCCCCCAACAGGGCGACGATCTCTTGGGGGGAGCGGCTGGGGCTGCTGGAAAGGGTCAGAACGCCGTTGCGGGGATCCGCAGCCGCAAGCTGGCTGGCCCGCCCGTTGACGTTGGCAAAGATCTCGATGCTCTGCTGCGATCCCGGCAGGTTGCGGTTGGTGTCGAAGGGGGACAGATCCTGGGGAAAGCGATAGACCTCGAAGGCTTGGGTCACCAGGCGCAGGTTTAAGAAAGGATCGAAGGGGTTGTCCAGGTCAAAGGTGGCGGTGTTGGGGCGGGAGCGATCCAGGCGAAAGTTGGCAATGGGCAGGCTGACGCGGCCTCGCTCCAGGGCGATGGTGCCCGCCGGACGCAGGTCTTGGGGAGTGCCGAACAGGCGCAAGCTGCCGCTGGCGTGGAATTCAAACAGGTTGGGCCGCTGCACGCGGATCCCGGGCCCCAAAACCAGCTCCAGGCCGTTGAGCCGCGGCTGCCAAAAGGGATCCGCCTGAGTCGAGTCTGCGGGAGCTGCCGCCGCTTCCCCTTTTTCAGGGCGGGGGCTGGCATCTACGATCCCTTGGGAGACCTCCAGGCGCCCCTCGAGCAAAGGCCGCAGCAGCAGGCCGCCCACCACCACCTCCCCCTGCAGGCGGCCTGTGTAGAGGTTGGGCAGGGTGAGCTGGATCCCTTGCAGTTGCAGCGTTAGGGGTGGCGAGGTCTCGTCCATCTGCAGGGCGCCGCGGGAGTTGACGGGCAAAAAGCCGTTGGCCAAGAGGGATCCGCCCCCCAACTGGCCCTGCAGCTCCCGCACCTCCAATTGGTTGAGGTTAAAGAAAATTTGGCCGGTCAGGTCGGTGATGGGCTCCGGCAGGGCGGCCAACTTGAGGATCCCGGAGCTAAGGCTGAGGTTCCCCTGCAGGCTGGGCTCTCGCAAGCTGCCGCGGATGGCCAGCTCCAGTTGGCTTTGGCCCCCTTCCCAGCGCACCTGGTCGGTGAGGAGGTTGATCAGGCGCAGGCCGCCATTCTCGGCTTGCAGGGTGAGGTCGATCTGATCCGATGCGGCCCGCACCTCCGCAAAGGGCAGGGTGTAGGGCACCAGGCCGGAAAGGCGGATCGGCTCGTCGCCGTTGGCCAGCAGGGCGCCCTCCAGGCGCAGTTGACCCTGGTTGTAGTCAAATTGTCCCCCCACCTCCCGCAGCGGCACCTGGTTGATCTGGGCGTTGACCACCGTCAGGGAGCCGCGGGCCCGGGGATCCCGCAGGTTGCCTGCCAGTTCCACATCCAGGTTGAGATCTCCCTGCAGCTCCAGCTCGTCCGGCAGGAAGCGATCCAGCAAAGCCAGAGGAAATGCTTGGATTTGCAGGGATCCCGACTGTTCCTCCAGGCCCACCTTGCCAGAGAACAGGGCCTGGCGTTCGCCACTGCGCAACAGCAGCGGCTGCAGCACCACCGCCCCTTCGACCAGGCTGCCGCTGGCGGTGAGGCTCTCGATGCTGAACTCCTGGGCCTGCCAATTCTGGCCCTCGAGCTGAAAGCTGACGCTGGGCCGGTTGAGGTTGCCGACCAGGCTGACGCTGGCCTGAAATTCCCCCTGCAGGCTGGTGGGCGGCGGGATGCGGGGATCCATACGGCTGGCCAGGGCCCCCAGGTGGGCGGCCAGGATCTGGGCGTAGTACTCCAGTTGTTGCAGCAGCGGATAGCCGGGCAGGCCGACCGGCTCTGTCTCTAACACAGCGGCAGGGCCCAAAGGTGGCAGCCGAAAACCGCGGCTGGTGATATCGCTCCACTCCCGCCACTTGAAAGTAGAGACGATATCTTCCAAGCGGCCTTGACGGGTGCTGATCTGCAGGTCGATTTGGGGAATGGGGACTTCCGAGGTGGGATCCAAAGCAGCCTGGAGAGAGGTTGCCGGCAGCTCCAAAGTGCCGCTGGCGGTGTAGAGGCTCTCGAACAGCTCCAGTTGGGCTTGGGCAAGGGTCAGGCGAGCGGGGCGGGAGTCGTCGCTGGGGCGATAATCGAAATCCACTGAGAGGCCCTGCACCGCGAGATCGCCTAGCCGCAGCCCCTCGACCGCAGCTCGACCTCGAGCGGCGCCACTGGCCAGGTCAAGCGCCACCTCCCCATTGAGGGTTCCGCCCAGGCCAGCCCAGGGCCCGGCAGCCAACCCTCCCAGCAAAGCCAGCGGCAACTGGCTTGCCGTCACCTGCAGTTCATCTTGCTGGCGTTGGCCGCGCACTTCCGCCTCGCCCCGCCGCACCTGGAATTGCACAGGCCGAAACTGGGGATCCAACTGCAGCGCCAGCCGCTCCCGCGCCCCCACTAGCTCCACCGCCGTCCCCTGGGCAGACCAGCTAAAGGGCCCGGCCAAGTCGGCAAAGGCCACCTCCCCCACCTGCAAGCCGCGCAACTGCGCCTCGCCAGCCACCTGCAGGTTGTCCGGAGAGCCGCGGATCTGCCCGGATCCCTGCAGCACCCCCTGCAGCAGTGGCGGCAGGCCGGGCACTTCCGCCAGGGGGATCCCGTCAGCGGCAAAGCTCAGGTCCAGGGATCCCACCTGCAGCGTCTGGGGATCCACCGGGATCTCTCCCTCTACTCTGGCCAAGCGGGCGGTGTCGGCCAAGATCTCTGCCTGCTGGATACGCAAGCCAGATCCTTCCCAAGCTACCTGGCCGCGGATGCCGTCAACCCATTGCACTCCCCTCTCTCCCAAAGGCTGGGACAGGGCTAGCGACCCTTGCGCCCGCAACGCCGCCAGGAAACCCACCTCCGCCGCCTCCCCTGTGTCCACCTGCGCCATCAGCTCACCAGAGAGGGATCCCGGCCACTGCGGGTTAAAAAAGGCCAGCGGCAGATCCTGGGGAGCCACTTGGGCTTGGACTTGCCCTCCCGCCCACCGCCCCGCCACCTGGGCCCGGCCCCCGCCCAGCTCCAACACCGCCTGCGGCACCTGTACCGCCCACCCCTCGGCCTCGGGCAAGATCTGCAGCTGTCCTCTGCCGGCAATCTCTCCTCCTTGGGTTGTCCAGGTGGCCTCCACCTGGGGCCGGGATCCCGCCAGCGCCACCTGCACCTGGGCACTTACCGGCCCCAGCTCGCCCCGCCGCGGCAGGTTGAGGTCGTAGAGAGCCAGCACCTGCTCTACATCGGCCCCAGTGACCTGGAGATCGAACCGGCCTGCTAAGCCGGCAGCCCATTGCAGTTGTCCGGATCCCTGGATCCGCCCGCCGGCGGCCTTCAGGTCGATTTCCTCAAAGGCCAAGGTTTGATCGGCCAAGCGGAAGCCAAAAGCATATTCCGGCACCGGCAGGCGATCCACCCGCCCCGGCGAGATCCCTCGCAACTGCCCTTGGATCTGCGGCCCATTCAGCGGCCCGGTGACCCTCAGGGATCCCGCCACCACCCCTTCCGCCGGCAGCTCAACGTTGAAAGTCTCCTGGATCTGCTGCAGGCTGGCCGGGGCAATAGCGGCTTGCAGATCCAATCCCTCCTTGTCGCCGAAGACAATGGAGCCGTTGAGATCTTCAAAAGCAAGCTGGCCAAAACGACCGCTCACCCCCTGCAGTTCCAGCTCCTCTAGGGTAAAGCGAACGGAGCCCTTCACCTCTTCAAAAGGATGGGGCAACCTCTCCAGCCCCAGCCGCGCCTGCTGAACCTGGGCTTGCCCCGTCAACTCCCAAGGGCGTTCTCCTCCCCAGAGGACTTGCAGATCCAGACTGGCTTCCCCTTCCACCTCAGTCAAGGGCGCCGCCGGCAAGACGCTGGGCAGCAGCTCCAAAGGCAGGCGCCGAGCGGCCAGCGTCACCGAGCCAGAAGCCTGGGCGAAATCCGCCACCCCCCGGAGCTGCAGGGGGTAGCCCCCTTCCCCCTCCAGAGAGCGCAGCGCCGCCGAGAGCTGGAAACTGGCCCGACCCCCTCCCTCCTCCCCCGGCGGGGCACTCAGCCACACCTGCGCCTGGCCCTGCAACTGCTCAAACCGGCGCCGCTCTCCCACTAAGGGAATAGCCGTCAGGGATCCCCCCTGCAAACGGATGTTCAGCCCCTGCAAGGGCAGGGATCCCTCGCCTTCTGGCAGTTGAAACTGCACGTCTGCCCAGCCGCGATCCAGCGTCTCCATCAGCAGCAGTTGCGGCTGATTCAGGGTAATATTGAGCACCCACTCCCCCGTCTGCAGCCAGGTCCAGAAGTCGGGGCTGAGGTCGATGGAGCCGATGCTGGCCAGATGTTCGATGTGGCTTTCCCCTAGCCTCACCTGCCAAGGGGCTACAAACCTTACCTCCCCCAATTCCACCTGCCGGCGCATCGCCTGCGAGAGGGTAGCTTCCACCTGGGGCAGCACCCGATCTTGAAAGTAGGCCCCGATTCCCCAGGCAGCCCCAAAAGCGGCAGCCGTCAAGCCCAAACCCAGCCCCGCCACCATCCAGGTGCCGGGGGGAAGGGAAAAGCGTCGCCGCTGCCCCTCTTGCTCCTGCCGATCCTCTCCCAACGCTCGCCCCTCAGGGATCCCAACCACCCCACTTGAGAAGCCCTGTCTGGCCCGCAGGCCGGCCTCCTTGGGGAACATCAAAAACTGCCCCCATCCTACCCAAGGACTCCCGCCTTGCCACGAGGGGCCAAAAAGCAGGGATCCCTGCCCCCAGCCGCAATCCCCTGCCCGCGGAAAAATACCGTCTCGCCAAGGGAGTAGGGATGCTAAGCTATCTCCACGCCCGAGATCGGGCCTCAACCCTCTGTCGAGATAGATAAAAGGAGAAAAGCCATTCCGGAACCTCTGTCTCTGACGGTCAGCTTGCGCGGCAGCCACGAAGCGCTGGAGAACTGCCAGGTCTTTTACCTGACGGGCCTTCTGGATGCCTTTTCTGAGCCGGTCTTCGTTAAGGTGGTCACCAAATACCTAGAAGAGGGATCCCCCAATCTCATCCTGGATTTGACGGGGATCGACTTCATCGATAGCTCTGGCGTCGGTGCCCTGGTGCAATTGGCCAAGCTGGCCCAGAGCCGTGGGGGCATCTTTCAGGTGGTGAGCAACCCCCGCATCACCCAAACGGTGAAACTGGTGCGGCTAGAGAAGTTTTTGTCCTTGCGCAACTCGCTCCAAGAGGCCCTCGATCATCTGGCCGCAGAAGGTGGGGGACGTCCAGAGCCTGACACTCGCCCCGACGCCGCCGAGGCAAGGCCTGAGGGGCCAGACGGCCAAGCTTCCTGAGCTGGCGGACAAGCTCCACCATGGGCCTGGGGACTTTTTGGGGCATTAGCGCCGGGGCCGGGGATCCCGAGTGGCTCACCCTCAAAGCAGCCCGCATCCTCGGCGCCGTCAGGTGGGTGGCCTGCCCCCAGAACGCCGCCGGCCAGCCGGGCCTAGCTTACCAAATCGTGCGCCCTTGGCTGCGACCGGAACAAACCCTGTTGCCGCTGCATCTGCCCTTTGTTACCCAAGTCGAGCTGCTGCAGGCGGCCTGGCAAGCGGCTGCCGAGCAACTGGCCCCGCCTCTGGAGCGGGGAGAAGATGTGGCCTTTGTCTGCGAAGGGGATGTGGGCCTCTACAGCACCTTTGCCTACCTGTCCCAAGCCCTGCGGCAGCGGATCCCCGACTTGCCCATCCAGGCCATACCGGGGGTGTGCTCTCCTCTTGCCGCCGCTGCCGCTCTGGGATCCCCTTTGGCGCTCGGCTCCGAGAAATTGGCGATTTTGCCTGCTCTTTTTGCCCTGACGGAGCTGGAGAAGGCCTGCACCTGGGCCGACGTGGTTGTGCTGATGAAAGTGGCCCCCGTCTATCCTCAGGTTTGGCAGTGGCTAGCGGCAAGAGGTTGGCTACAGCAGGCCAGCTTGGTGGCTTGGGCCGGTTGGCCCCAGCAAGCTCTCTTCCCCACCCTAGAAGGATTGGCCGACTATCGCCCCCCCTACTTTTCCCTGCTGATCCTGCGCTCTCGGCCCCGGAATTGAAGTTCTCCCCGACACCCGCCTGAAGGGGGAGGCCCACCGAGGCCGGGTCGAGTGGTCTCGGTCAAATCCTCGGCTGAGCTGGGGATCCAGCCCCCCTGCTTTCTGGAAAGTTTCTAAAAAGTAGACCTTTCTTCTGGAAAAGGGCAGAGGATCCGACTGCAAGATCTACTGGAGACCTATGTTGAAGAAATATGGGAAGAACGATTAAAGAAATGACCTAGACTGTTAAGAACAGTTGCCAGCCATTGTAGAGGGATTTGACCCAAGCTAGATTAGAAATGTAGTGATTCAAGCAAGGAGGATAATATCTCAGCTTCATCTCAAAGGCGAGACACCAGCCTGCAATCTGCCCAAGCTCAAAGCTTCCTGTCGGTCAACGTTTTGATCCAATCTCGTGCAAACTTCCGATCCGTTGCGCCGGCAGGTTTCTATAGCAAGCGGTTGTCTTGCCCAGAGGAGCACCTGGCACCTACGACAGGTTTTCTTCCGAAGAAGGGACATGGGAGCTAAATCAAATAGCGGTCGGGTCTGTTGAGGTCAGCCGCTGCAACGATAAGGGGTCGTTTACCTCTGGTGAGATGGCAAGATGGCGAGCGGTCTTACCCGTTTAAGGGATGCCGGCCTGCTATTTCGAGTCTCCGTTTAGGATCAAGGAAGAGGTGGAAAACCGATGCTCGGTCGGGTTCAGGTGCTCCCCCCTGCAGACTCTGGCGAATCAGGACTCTGCTCAGTAGAGCAAGGGCTGCGGGCTTTAGCAATTTTGGGTTCGCCCAGTTCATAGTTTCACGCTCGCTTGGAGGAGGTTTTTATGCTTGCCTTTCTCTCGAAAATTGCTAGAGCAGTTATCCGCGTGTTCACGCCTGCCAAGTCTGATCTGGTTGAAGTAGGTTACCAGCCCATTACCGATGATGTCTATCGCGCCAAAGGCTCAGCTCGCTATGCTGGGGAGCTGTAGGGCACAGTGCGAGAGCGGGTCAGGTTTTGGCACTTCAACCCTCGGGAGCAGAGCTTCAAAAGTTGGTTCGTCAGGTGGCTGTTCTACTCTCCCCGTCAATTGAGCAGAGGGGGGTGAGCTCAGAACAATCGCTCAGAACAATCGAATAAGTGAAGAGACAGCTAAGTTTGGATGCAGGTGACGTGCATGGGGGTGGGTGGTTTCCCCTCCACTCAAGTTTTGTCGGTTCAGTGGCGGTGCCGGTGGGGTTGCCGCCACTTCTTGTTGGCTGCGAGCTGCTTGCCGCTTCTCTGCGAAAATAGCAAGGACGCTTGCAACAGATGCTTGAACGCCCTGTTTTCCTCTGTGTTGCCCTCCCTCGTGGTCTATCCCGTCACGCTAGGTGATTTGGAGCCCGTGGCGGAGGTTCTCGCCCAGGTCTTTTACCCGCCCTTGGGTCTGCAGCGCTGGCTCCACCCGATTCACAAGTTGGGCATCCGCGAGGATTTGCGCCTCAAGCTGGCGGCCAGGGATCCGCACTACTGCTGCCTGGCGGCTGCGGTGGGATGCGAGGTGGTGGCCACTGCCGAGATCTCCTTGCGGGCGATGGCCCATGGGAAGTATCCCTATCTGGCCAACTTGGCGGTGTTGCCCCCTTGGCGGCGGCGCGGGATCGCGCGGCAGCTTTTGCTCAGCGCCGAAGGAGTGGTGCAAGGTTGGGGCTATCACCAGTTGTATCTGCACGTGGTGGAAGACAATCTGGCCGCCCGGCAGCTCTACGCCCAACTGCGCTACACTCCCATCCAGCGCACCTCTCAACTTTGGCATTGGCTGGGGATCCCACCCCAGCTTTTGCTCTGCAAGTGGCTGCCGTGAAGTTATGTAAACTAGAGCTAGAAAGCTGGAGAGGTGTTGCAGTGGTTATCGAGGAAGGGGGCAGGAGCTGGCGCTGGTTGGGCCTTGTGGGGTTGTTTACGGCTTTGCTGGTGAGCTGGGCAGGGGTTCAGCCCGCTTTGGCCCAGTGGGGCACCACCCCCCTGCCGCAGATCGGGGCGCCGGCGCCGGAATTTGAGCTGCCGGATCAGTCGGGCCAGGTGCGGCGGCTGGCGGATTTTCGCGGCAAGTGGGTGGTGCTCTACTTCTATCCCCGCGACTTCACTGCCGGGTGTACCATCGAGGCGCGCCGCTTCCAGCAGGATCTGCCCAAGTTTCGGACGCTGGGAGCGGAGATTGTGGGCGTGAGCGCCGACTCGGTGGACTCGCACCGACGGTTTTGCTCGGCAGAGGGGCTGCAATTTCCTCTGCTTTCGGATCCTGAGGGCACGGTTAGCCGCGCCTACGGCTCCTGGACGGGGGAGATGGCCCTGCGCAACACTTTTTTGATCGATCCTGAGGGGATCCTGCGGGCCATCGACCCGATTGTCAACCCCTCTCGGCACAGTGCCGAGGTCTTGGCCCAACTGCAAGAGCTCGCCCAGGCTGGCTAGTCCTGGGGGCCAAAGGTCTGCTCGAACTCCTGCAGCAGCTCGTCGATCTCCTCCAAGGCTTGATTGACATCGACCCGCAAGCTGCCCAGGTCTGGCTTTTCCAAAAGCTTGACCAAGGTGGGCCGGCGCTCGCGAATGCGCTTGATGCGCTCTTTGAAGGCGGCAATTGCAGCTGTGTCCATGGCTAGAGAGATTATTTCAACTCCTCCAGACTATCGCTTTCCCACCCGGATTGTCGCCCACCGCGGGGATCACACCCACGCCGAGGAGAATACCCTGGCCGCTTTTGCGGCGGCCATCGAAGGCGGGGCCGACGGGATCGAGCTGGACGTGCGCCGCAGCCGCGACGGGATCCCGCTGGTTTTTCACGATGCCGAGCTGGAGGGGCAGCCGCTGGCGGCGCTCACTTGGGCGGAGATCCGCGCCCGCAAGCCCACGATCCCCAGCTTGGAAGAAGCGCTGCTCCACGTCAGGGGCAGGATTGCCCTCGATATCGAGCTGAAAGAGGCGGGCTACGAAGAACAGATCCTCGCCCTCATCGGCAAGCTCTTGACCCCTGCAGAGTGTGTGATCACCTCTTTTTTGCCCCAGGTGGCGCAACGGGTGAAAGCCCTTCTGGGAGGGGCTGCCCCCCAGGTTGGCCTGTTGGTGGAGGCGCAGCCGGAGGGAGAGAAGGGATCCCTCTTGACCTACTGCCGCGAGGTGGGAGCGGATTTTCTCGCCCCCCATTACTCTTGGCTGGACCTGCCGTTTTTGGCGGCGGCGGCCCAAGCCAGGATCCCGCTCTACGTCTGGACGGTCAACGATCCGGAGATCATGGCCTTCTGTTTGCGCCCGTCTGGGGAGGAGCCGCCGGTGCGGGGGCTGATCACCGACCACCCTCAGTTGGCGCTGCAAATTCGCCGCCAGCTCTGGCTGGCCGCAGAAGACTAAACCATGGGCACAAATTGCACTGGGAAGGCCCCCTTTTGCACCACCCCCTCCGGGGTTTTGTGGAGGATCAGCAAGGATTGGAATCCCTGGCTTTCGCCCACCGGCACCACCAGGGTACCTCCCACCGCCAGTTGATCCAGCAGCAGCGTCGGCAGGGTTGGGGGGGCTGCCGTCACCACGATGGCGTCGTAGGGGGCGTGTTCCGGCCAACCCTGATAGCCATCTCCCTGGCGCACCTCCACGTTGCGGTAGCCCAAGGAGGCCAGGGTTTGCTGAGCGCGGGCGGCCAAGGGAGCCAGCCGCTCCAGGCTATATACTTGCCGGGCCAGCTCGGCCAAAATGGCCGCCTGATAGCCGGATCCGGTGCCGATTTCCAGCACCACCGACTCAGGGGTGAGGCGGGCCGCCTCAGTCATAAAGGCGACAATATAGGGCTGAGAAATCGTCTGGCCGTAGCCAATGGGCAGCGGGCAATCCCTGTAGGCGCGCTCCCGCAGCTCCGGGGGAACGAAAAGGTGGCGCGGCACCTTGCGCATTGCCTCCAGCACCCGGGGATCGCGGATCCCTCGCTGCAAGATCTGCTCCCTCACCATCCGCTCCCGTTGGCCAGCCCAGGGATCCATGCCACTATCGCCGGCACAGGACTGAGGAGCGCCCAACTCGGCAGCCGGGATCCCAGCCAAGGAGTCAGAAGTCCTCTTAAAAAGAGACGAGAACAACTTTACCATTGGCGCACAACCTCCAAAGCTAACAGCTTGCCGGGATTTTCCGGGAACGCTGCGCCGTCACTTGGGATCCCTCAACTCGATCCTGGCCTACTTTCCAAAAGACTTCCAGCTTTAATCAGGCTTTTTCCCCTACCCCTTCCCGCAAGGGGATGGAAACTCCTCTTGTGCACGACTTAGCCGCAAGGATCTACCGGCTACAGCTAGCCCTTAGCAAGGTGGGGCCGTGGGGTGGTTTAGCGGTGTCTGTCAAACCAGCGCATCAGCATCGCCGCTAGGCGCTCAGGGTTGTGACGCACCAAGCCGGTCTCAGGATCCTCTTGCATGACGTTGGCCAGAACTGCCCGGCAACCTAGGTAGGCCAGCTTATCCGGATCCAGCACCACAAACTCAGAGCCATTGCGGCGGTAATGCTCCAAGGCGCGGAGAGAAGGGGGCTCCCGCTGTACCAGGACACCATCGAACAAGCGCACGCCCGCCACCCGATCCAGGGCCATGACGTGATCCCCAACGGTGTAGCCGTCGGTTTCCCCTGGCTCGGTCATAATGTTGCACACGTAGATGTGGGGCGCCATGTTCTTGGCCAGAGCTTCCACAATCTCCGGGATCAACAGGTTAGGGATGATGCTGGTGTAGAGGCTACCCGGCCCCAGCACCACAAACTCTGCCGCCTCGATGGCCTCGATCGCCTCGGGCAAGGCAGGAGGGTTGGGCGGGTCGCAGCCAATGCGGCAAATGCGCCCCCTGGCTTTAGCGATGTTGGACTCGCCCACCACGCGGCGGCCATCGCTCAACTCCGCCCAGAGGGTGACGTCCGCCAGGGTGGCCGGCAGCACCCGTCCCTGAATGGCCAAGACCTGCGAGGTGGCGGTGATGGCCCGAATCAGGTCGCCCCCGGTTACGGCGGTGAGGGCGGTGATGAACAGGTTGCCGAAGCTGTGCCCGCTCAGACCTTCCCCAGCCTGGAAGCGGTATTGAAACAGCTCCGTGAGCAGCTTTTCTTCGTTGGCCAAGGCGGTGAGACAGTTGCGGATATCTCCAGGGGGCAACACGCCGATCTCCCGCCGCAAGCGCCCTGAGGAGCCGCCGTCATCGGCCACGGTGACAATGGCGGTGATGTTGGAGCTGTAGTGCTTCAACCCCCGCAGCAGGTTGGAAAGGCCGGTGCCGCCCCCCAGCACCACGATGCGAGGGCCACGACTCAGACGTCGCCGCGACAGGAGCTTATCCACCAGCGCCTCGTCTCCTTCTGGGATCAGCACATCTTCGATGGAGCGCATGGCGCTGCGAAAGCCCAGCACCACCATCACCAAGCCGATCCCGGTCACCAAGGGGCCGCTGATGTTGTTGGGGATCCAGGTGGTGATCAGGCGCAGGGTGATGTCGATTAATCGCTTGAGGCGAAAGATGGGGGTCAGCTCTGTCCAGATGGCGATGCCCAGCACCATCAGCAGCACGCCCCCCACGGCTAGGGTGAGCCAGCGCTTGACCGCCAGACCAGGGAAGAGCCATTTCCAGCCATTTCCCGGCCAAGTGGCCTGGCGACGGCGAGGCCCCCACACAGTGGACTTGTTGCTGGGCGCGGGCTTAGTCATGGGGAGGTGCAGGAACGCCGGCCAAAGGGATCCTAACCTGTTGCTGTTCTACGCCAGCGGCAGGGGGTGGCGGGCCAAAGCGGGCCTCCAGCTCCCGCTGCGAATCCAGCAAATGGCGGTGCTGCACCTGGATGTTCAGGGCAGGCAGGGCAGGGTTGTCGGTGGGGACAGCCCAGGGCCGCAGATCTTCAGCCAGGCGCTCCACCAGAGCCACAGAGCGGTGTTGCCCGCCGGTGCAGCCGATGGCCACGGTCAGGTGAGGCCGTCGTTCTGCTCGGTAGTGGGGCCAGAACGCCTGCACCAGAGAAAAGATCTGCCGGTAGGTGGATTGGGTAACTGGATCCGCAAAGAGGAACTCCTGCAGAGGCGGATCCTGGCCGGTCAAGTGGCGCAGATGGGGCTGAAAGAAGGGATTGGGCAAAAAGCGCACGTCGAACAGCAAGTTGGCATCGGGGGGGGCACCGTACTTGAAGCCGAAGCTGACCAGCCTCAGGTTGAGCGGCTGTGGGATCCCGTGGACCAGGGCTTGTAATTGCTGCCGCAGTTGCTGGCTGTTCAGCTCAGACGTATCCAGGAGGTGGGTGCAGCGCTCCCGCACGGGGGCCAGATCGCGCACTTCCTGCTCAATGGCCTCCAACAGGCCAAGGCCAGGGCGGTGAGGGTGGGGGCGGCGGTGGGCGCTGAGACGGTTGAGCAATACCAGGGGACGAGCCTCCAGAAAGAGGAAAGGGATCCCTTGCGCTTGCCGCCAGCGGTCAAAGGCAAGGAACTGCTCCCGATATTCCGGGGTGTGGAGGTTTAGGCTCACCGCTAGAGCAGGGTGGCGAGGCCGGATTGCCTCGATTAAATAAACGGCCTGGTCAGGCGGGATCCCTTCCAAGCCGGTGTAGCCCAGTTGTTCCAATTGCTGGATGGCCAGGGTTTTCCCGGATCCCGTCAGCCCGGCAATAACGAGAACAGGCGAGGTCGCGGCGGTCGGTCTAGTCGCTTGATCGTCCATGCAGCCTATTCTAGGGCGATGGGGAGCCGAAAAACCGGATGCCAGGCGCTCAAGTCTGGGAGGCTGTTGCGGCTTCTCTGTCCGTTTTCTCCGCCGGCCCCGGGAGGGGGGCGCTGGGGCAGAGATCGGCCAGAAAACACTGTTCGCAAAGGGGCTTGCGGGCGGTGCAAATGGCCCGCCCATGCTCGATCAGGCGAATGGACCAATTTTCCCAGTCGGCTTGCGGCAACAACTGCATCAGATCCCGCTCGATGCGCACGGGATCCTCGTGCTCGGTGAGGCCGAGGCGACGGCTGAGGCGCTTGACGTGGGTATCGACAGTCACGCCAGCGTTGATGCCAAAGGCATGGGCCAGGACCACATTGGCCGTCTTGCGGGCCACCCCCGGCAGAGTGAGCAGCTCCGGCATGGTGCGGGGCACCTGGCCGCCGAAGTCCGTCACGATCTTGCGGCAGGCCTCTTGGATGTGTTTAGCCTTGTTGCGGTAGAAGCCGGTGGGACGGATCAGGGCCTCGATCTCCTCCCGCGGCGCCGCCGCCAGCGCCTGGGCATCGGGAAAGCGGCGAAACAGCTCCGGCGTAACTTGGTTGACTCGCTCGTCGGTGCACTGTGCAGACAAAATGGTGGCCACCAGCAGTTGCAGCGGCGTTTCGTAGTGGAGGGCACAGGTAGAGTTGGGGTAATGGCGCTTCAGCCGGATCAGGATCTCCAAAGCCCGCTGGCGCAAAGCCCGCTTGCCGCTCATCTGCAACTAGCCCGACCCGGTGACGATGGCAAGGGTGTCCTTGAAGATCAGCACTACCCCCAGCCCCAGCAGCAGCACCAAGCCCGTCTGCATCACCCGTTCCTCCAGTTCTTTGGGCAGCCGCTTGCCGCGGATCGCTTCCAAGATCAAAAAGGCGATGTGTCCCCCATCCAAGGCGGGCAGGGGCAACAGGTTGAGAATAGCCAGGTTGATGCTGATCAAGGCGGTGAAATTAAACAAGCTGGCAGCATCGTCCCGCGCCAGATCCGCGCCGAGCTTGACAATCCCCACCGGGCCGGATACCTGGGTGGCGGTGTTTTGGAAGTTCTGCAGGAGCTGCTGCAGGCCACTGAGGTTCATCATCACCAAGCGCTGGTAGGCGTTCCCGGCTTCGGCAAAGATCTCTGCCGGGCTCTGAGCCGGGCGCAGTGTCACCTCTTGGTTGGGGGCCAGGTTGACCCCAATGGCCACCACCTCTCCCCGCATCTCGGGAGTCACCGTGATCTCCAGAATGGGATCCCCCTCCCCTCGCTGCACCTGCAGGGGGACGGGCCGGTTTTGGCTGCGGCGGATCAACGCCTGAAAATCATTGAGAGCTGCCAAGGCCGAGGCCTCGTCGGCAACCGTGCTGTAATCGTGGTCAGCTGCCCGCAACACCACATCTTCCGCCTGCAAGCCGGCCCGCTCCGCCGGGCTATCCGGCATCACCTGGGCGATGAGAATGCCGGGATGGATGCGCGTCACCGATGGGATCCCCAGCGTGGCAAACATCAGCACCAGCACCAGATAGGCGAAGGCCAGGTTGGCCATCACCCCCGCGCTCATCACCACCAGGCGATCCGCGACAGGGCGATTCTTCAGCAGATCCGGGTCGTCGGGCGGGTAGGGAGAGCGCTCGTCATCGTCGGGAAAGCCCACGTAGCCCCCCAACGGCAGGGCGCGAATGGCGTACTCCGTCTCCTTGCCCTGGTAGCGCCACAGCACCGGGCCAAATCCCAGCGAAAAGCGGTTGACGTGGATCCCTTGGAGTTTGGCTGCGGCGAAGTGTCCCGCCTCATGCACCAGGATCAGCAGGGCGAGAATGGCGATGGAGAGGAGAACAGGCATGGGCTGGCTTGAAGGAGAGAAGGAAAAAAAGAGCAAGAGGCAGAGAGCCACAGCGACGGCTGCACCTGCCGCCTTAAGGAACCAAGATAACAGACCAGAAGCGGCAGAGCCCTCAGAACACTTGTTCTACTTCCAGGATGTCGGGAATGCTCTCCCGCAACTTGCGCTCGATGCCCATTTTTAAGGTCAGGGTGGAGCTGGGGCAGGCGCCACAGGCCCCCTGTAGGCGCAGCTTCACCACCGGGCCGTCGATTTCCACCAGCTCTACGTTGCCGCCATCGGCTTGCAGGTAGGGGCGCAGCTCGTTGAGGACTTTTTCCACATTTTCGGCCGTTAGTTCCAGTGCTTGTGCCATAGTTGCTTCCAGCTCTGCTGAGACCTTGCCTGGGATGTCGAGATGTTGATTGTAGCGATTTCTCGCCAGACCCCTCAAGCCAGGGAGGGATCGCCCTTCTTCAGCATAGTCTCCTTCTTTCGGGGTGGGGGATGAGATCCCTCTCTTCAGCCAGAAGACTAGAATAGGACTCAGATTTGCCTGTTGCGAGCAGCAGACCCAAGCCTATTCTGAGCAGGGGCGCTTTCTTCGCCATGCTAGATGTCTTACTGATTGTGATCTTCATGTTGGCCGGGGCGGGTCTTGGATTCTACGGCCTGGATCTGCTCCCTCCTGCCGCCATTCAGGGGGCCAATGTGGAGGGGGCGCGCGTGGTTACCAGCGGCTTTGGTGTCCTAGCGGGTTTGGCTTTTGGATCCTTGGTGCGCTGGGGCTACCGCCGCTTCGAGGCCAATGTACGCTCGCTGCCGCCGGATGTGTTGATCAGCCGCTCGGTGGGGTTGGTGATCGGCCTGGTGATTGCCAACTTGGCCATGGCTCCTGTCTATTTGTTGCCCCTGCCTCAGCAGCTCAATAGCTTTATCGAGCCGCTGGCCTCCGTCTTTTTTAGCTTGTCCTTTGCCTACTTGGGGGTGAGTTTGGCCGATACCCATGGCCCTGCGCTCTTGCGCCTGTTCAACCCCAACTACGCCCTGCAGGCGGCCGCAGAGGGCAGTGTGGTGGCGGCCAGCCCCAAGGTTTTGGACACCAGCTCCATCATCGACGGGCGCGTGGCCCAGTTGATCGAGACAGGCTTTTTGGAGGGAACGCTGGTGATCCCTCGCTTTGTTATCGCGGAGCTGCAAACCATCGCCGACAAAGCCGATCCGCAAAAACGGGAGCGAGGCCGCAGAGGGTTGGATACGCTGCAAGCCCTGCGCCAGGCCTATCCCGACCGCTTTGTGATTCACGAAGCCAACTACCCGGATCTGGCCACCGTGGACGAGAAGCTGGTGCGCCTGGCCCAGAATGTGGGGGGAACGCTAGTGACCACCGATTACAACCTGAAGAAGGTGGCCACACTGCAGGGGATCAAGGTGCTCAACGTGAACGAGCTGGCCGAAGCCTTGCGGCCCATCTACATTGCCGGCGACAGCTTCGATATCAAGATCACCCGCGAAGGGAAGGAGCCGGGCCAGGGGGTTGGCTATCTGGAGGATGGCACGATGGTGGTGGTGGAAGAGGGACAGCGCTCTCTGGGCAAGACTCGCTCGGTTGTGGTGACCAGCGCCATTCAAACCTCGGCGGGCCGGATGCTCTTCGCCCGCCTCAACAAGGACTCCAGCCCAGCTTCCTCTGCGAAAACCTGAGGCTTCAGGCCGAAGAGCTTTGTTTTCCCGACGCAATGATGGCCTCTCCCCCAATGGGCGTCCTCCAACCGGATCTGATTTTCTACACCCAGGATCGCCAGCAGCGTTTCTGGAGTTTTTATTGGGAGGGTGCTGAGAACTACGCCATCTACCCGCAGCAGATCCTGAGCGGACAGCAAAGCTGGGAGGTGGCCAATGCGGAGGAGTACGAAGCCAAGCTCAGGCAGGTGTTTGCGAGCGGGGATCCCTTGCAGCATCAGTGTCAGGTGATTTCTCCCCGCTACAAGTTGCACTTGCATCTTTGCCTCAACCCGGTGCGGGACATGGAGGGGGAGGTGGTGGCCGTGTCGGTAGTGGGCAAGGTGTTGGGGGCGACGCCTTTCAACTTGGCCGGCGGAGCCGGCAGCCCCCCTGCCCAGCGCCATCCCCTCCTGACCGAGCCGGTGCCGGGGATCACGGCGCAGTTGCTGCGCAACATCGGCCACTCCCTCGGCATCCGCGAGCTGTGCCAGCAGACGGTGGAGCAGTTGGGCCAGTTGTTCGGGGCGGATCGCTGCCTGCTGGCCCTCTACGAAATGGGGCAGGACTCCCTCACAGTCAATGCTGAGTACCGCCGCAACCCGGGGGATCCCTCGCTGTTGAACCAGACCTTGCGTCTGGCGGATCACCCGCCTCTGCTGCAAGCCCTTCGTCAAGAAGAGCCGGTGGTGATGGGACGCCATCTGGCCATCGCCATGTCTTACCGGGGCTATGCCAACAGCCTGCTCTGGCTGGAAGTGTTGCCCCCCAACGAAGCCCCCCTCTGGCAGGCCGGCCACCTTCAGGTGCTGCAGAGCATCGCCACCTACCTGGGCACCGCCATTGCCCACGCCATTTTGCTGGATCAAAGTCGCCAACTGGCCACTCGCCTGCAGTTGGCCAACCAGACACTGCGCCAGAAAAACAAAGAGCTGGAGCAGGCCCGCGCCCAAGCAGAATCGGCCAACCAACTGAAAAGTCAATTCTTGGCCAATACTTCCCATGAGCTGCGCACCCCTCTCAACGGGATCATCGGCTTTATTAGGCTGGTGCTGGACGGGATGGCCGAAAGCCGAGAAGAGGAGCTGGACTTTTTGCAGGAGGCCTACCGCTCGGCCCTGCACCTGTTGGCCTTGATCAACGACGTGCTGGACATCGCCAAGATCGAGGCGGGCAAAATGCAGTTGCAGTTTGAGCCCTGCGACCTGCGCGCCTTGTTCAAGGATGTGGAGGCCAAAACCGGCCTGCAGGCCAAACAGAAGGGATTGCAACTTAGCTTCCACCTGCCCCCCACGCCGGATCGGATTTGGCTGTACGGAGATTACCAACGCCTGCTGCAGGTGATGCTCAATCTGGTGGGCAATGCCATCAAGTTCACCCCCAAAGGCTCGGTGACGGTACGAGCCGACCTCCTTCCCGGCGACCCGGGGATGGCCCGCATCCGCGTCATCGATACCGGGATCGGCGTGTCGCTGGAAAAGCAGCAGAAGCTGTTTCAGGCCTTCACCCAGGTGGATGGCTCCACCACCCGCCAGTACGGCGGCACCGGCTTGGGCCTAGCCATCAGCCAACGGCTGGTGGAGGCAATGGGGGGAGAGATCAACTTCTATAGCCTGGGCGAAGGGCTGGGATCCACCGTCACTTTTACCGTGCCCCTCTACCGCCAGCCGCTCCCAGGGGGGGAGGCGAGCCCAGCTCAAGAAGGCCCCCCAGAGGCTACGAATCCCAACCTAATGCCCTATCCGGCCCAGTGCTGATCCACCGATGCCCTATCCCCGCAAACGGTTTGGCCAGCATTGGCTTAAGGATCCCGCGGTTCATGAGGCGATTGTGCGGGCCGCCCAGTTGCCGCCTCCTCAGAGGGATCCTGCGTGGGTTCTGGAGATCGGCCCCGGCACCGGGCAGTTGACGCAGCGGTTGCTGGCCCAGGGCGTACATGTGGTGGCGGTAGAGATCGATCGGGATCTGTGTCGGCTGCTGCAAAAGCGCTTCGCCGACCAACCCCGCTTTCACTTGGTGGAAGGAGATTTTCTTCGCCTGCCGCTGCCGCCTCAGCCCCGCCTGCTGGTGGCCAATATCCCCTATAACCTCACTGGCCCAATTTTGGAGAAAGTGTTGGGATCCCCGGCCCAGCCGGTGAGGCAGTTTGAGCGCATCGTCTTGATGGTGCAAAAAGAGCTGGCCGAGCGCCTGCAGGCCGGCCCTGGCAGCAAAGCCTACGGCGCTCTGAGTGTACGGGTGCGCTACTTGGCCGAGTGCGAGCTCATCTGCCGCGTGCCCCCCAGCGCCTTCCGGCCTCCTCCCCAAGTGGAATCGGCAGTGGTTCGCCTCACTCCCCGCCCCGCCCCCACCCCCGCCCGCGATCCCCGCTGGTTCTCCCAACTGGTTTGCCAGGGCTTCTCCGCCCGCCGCAAGCAACTTGTCAATGCTCTGGGAGGCCTCGTGGATCGCCAGACCGTGGCCGCCGCTCTGGCTCAGCTCCGCCTCAGCCCCACGGCCCGTGCCGAAGAGCTGGATCTGCCCGATTGGCTGGCCCTGAGCGATCTGCTGCTGGAGCAGACACCTAGGATGGCTGCCGTTTCCGGCGAGGGAAAACCGCGCTAGGGTGAGAGGAAGTCCTCAAGGGTTTTTCACCAGACCCCAAAACAACCTATGCTCAACAACCAAGGCAGACAGATCCTTGTAACTGGCGGTACCGGTGGGCTCGGGTTGGGAGTAACCCCCGTGCTCCTGGACACAGGGGCAGAGTTGACCTTGACCTACCGCCAAGAGGAGGAGTTGGCTGTTTTGCGGCAGCGCCTGCCGGCCAATAGCCTGGATCAGGTGCGCTTTGTGCAGGTGGATTTGCTGAACGAAGCCGCTGTGGCACGGCTCATCGACGATCTGCCCCGCGTCGATGGTTTGGTGCACCTGGTGGGCGGCTTTGCCATGGGCCCCACTCACGAGTACAGCCTAGAAGATTGGCGGCGCGATTTTGACCTCAACCTCACCACCACCTTCCTGGCCTGTAAGCACAGCCTGCGCAAGATGTGGCAACAGGGTTATGGACGGATCGTGACGGTGGCCTCCCGAGGGGCGGTAGAGCCGGGATCCCAACTGGCCGCCTACTGTGCTTCCAAAGCGGGGGTGGTGGCCCTGACCCGCACCATTGCCGCCGAAACCAAAGGCACCGACATCACCGCCAACGTCATCCTGCCCAGCATCATCGACACGCCGGCCAACCGGGCTGCCATGGGCTCCGAGCAGGCGGAGCTGTGGGTAAAGCCCGAGTCGATCGGGCAGGTGATCGCCTTTTTGGTCTCGGAAGCGGCGCGGGATCTGAGAGGGGCGGCGATCCCGGTGTACGGCAATGTCTGAGCTGCTTGGTTGACCGCACCCCCAGACGGCCTTCATGATACGAGGGTAGAGGCTTATTTTCGTGCCGTTTTCCTATGCTGAAGCGATGGTTCTTGGGGGGCTGGCGTCAGCAAATTGGCCGCATTGAGGTAACAGGGGTGATCGATGGCAGAACCCGAGAGCGGGTTCTCAAAGCCTTGCAAGAGGTGGAAGAAAGACAGATCCCTGCCGTGGTGTTGCGCATCGACAGCCCCGGTGGGACAGTGGCAGACTCCCAGGAAATCTACAATGCCCTCTCGCGTCTGCGGGAACGCAAGGGCACGCGCATTGTGGCCAGCTTTGGCAACATCGCTGCCTCTGGAGGGGTTTACATTGCCATGGGAGCCGAGAAAATTGTCAGCAACCCCGGCACCATCACCGGCAGCATCGGCGTCATTATCCGCGGCAACAATCTCGAACGGCTGCTGGACAAGATAGGGATTTCTTTTAAGGTCATCAAGTCCGGCCCCTACAAGGATATCCTTTCCTTTGACCGCGAGCTGACCCCAGAAGAGCGCAACATCCTCCAAGAGTTGATCGACATCACCTACGGCCAATTTGTGCAAACCGTTGCTGCCGCTCGCCGGCTAAGCGTGAATGTGGTCAAAACCTTTGCCGATGGCCGCATTTTCAGCGGCGAACAAGCTCTGCACCTGGGCGTGGTGGATCGCCTGGGCACAGAAGAGGATGCCCGCCTCTGGGCCGCGGAGCTGTCAGGGTTGCCGCCCGATGCGAAGTTCTGCGATCTGCTCCCACGGCGCAGGGGTTGGGCCCGCTTGCTACCGGCGGCAGAGGCATTGGCGCGTCTGCAATTTGAGGTAAGCACCTCAGGCCTGCCCCTGTGGCTCTACACCGGTTCTTGAGAGACGGCCTCCACAACTGTGAGGATTGGTTCTCCCGCCCCCAACCCTTATGCCGGCATAAGAGAGCAGTTGGGAAGCAAAGCCAGAAGCCGCTTTGCCACCTGCTCCTGGCCGGGGGCTTGCGGCGGTGCGTCTGGCTGGCCGGAGTTACTCCTCTATTTGCCAGGGATCCTGCGCCAACTCCTCGTCGAAGATGCGGGGGGGACGCACCGCCATCAGCACTTGGCCCAGCAGGGGAGAGGGGGGCGAATCCTCTATCCACTCCACCGCCACAGCTCCCCCTCGATCCACCAGGAAAACCCCTGCCCTCCCTTCCCAGGTGCGAACGGCGCGATCCGCCACCAGCAAAATCGGATCCTGTTCTTCTTCAGGGGCCACCGGCCAGCCCAACAGGGATCCCAGCAAACCATTGTCCACCTGCAGGGCGACTGGGTCGGCGGCCCTTTGAATGGCCGGCCAAGCGGGCAAGGCCATCCACGTCTGCCCAGCCACGCTGGTGACCCAACCAAAAAGGCCTTGAGGCTCAACGGCAGGGATCTGCTCCCAGGTGGCGGTAGAAAGAGGCAGGGATCCGGCCACCGGCAGCAGACGGGGCAGATCCTCTTCCGGGCGAAACACCGAAAGCCTGGGCAACGGCTTGCGCTGGGGTTGGGAGCCGGGAGCCAACGTCGACAAGAGCCGCTCAACCTGTTGGCGGGCTGTTTCGCTGTGGGCATACTGAAAGGCGCGGCCAATGGCCCGGGTTCGCTCCTGGAGATCGCGGGTTTCCTGGGCAGTTTTCCAGGCTTGGTAAGCCACCGCATCGCCGGGGTGATCCGTGAACCCTTCCGGGAGCTGCCGCAGTTGGGCATAGTTTTTCACAGCCCGGGCGATCTCGTGGGCCTCATCGGCACCCAGGTTGCGGCTGACAACCAGCTCCGCCACCCGGACGCGATCCTGAGGCGAGAGGATGCGCAACTCGTAGAGAATATCGCTGCCTTTGTGGGCAAAGTGCTCCAAAACGGCTGAGCTGGCTCCTGCTTTCGCCATTCCTTCGTAAACCTGGGCGGCGACAACGATCTGGTTTTGGTGGGCGGGCTCAAACCCGGTCGCCTCGAAGATGGCCTGGGGAGTCATTTTCTGTCGTTGCAAGCTTTGGCAGGCCTTTGCCCAATCCAGCCACCCCCCCTCTTTGCGCTGCAGCCGGCCCATCAACAGGCTGGGATCCTCCTCCGGGGCAGTGGGTTCCGGCAAATGCTGACTCATGGCCACGCTTCCTCCGCAACGACAATAGCCCAAAATGAACGCATACAGAACCAACCCATCCAATACAGTAAACTACCCCATGGCTATAGCTTGCTTCCGCGAAGCAGTAGCCGGGGGCTTTGGGAAATCCTGTAGCCGGCAAGCCAGCCGCGGATCCCTGGGCTGGTTGATAAGGGCAGCCTCAAATAACATAGGCCTACGGCCCACTAACGCGGGGGGCAGCGTTGGAGCTCGCATCCCCTTCCCGCCCACGTGCAAGAGTGACCCCCCAACCGCTGGCCAACCTGCAAACACAAAAGGATAGCTCGGTAGCCTCGTACTTTAGGGCGGGGCGGAAAAGCCCGTAGGCAACTTGAGTTGCTCATAATGGTATCGTTGTTACCGAGGCGTGCCGTTCCCAGGCAAGCACCTCATCACGATGAAAAACTCGACCGGTGGCCAGCGTCTGGGAGATGCCAACGTCTCAGCCAACCTGCAAGGACTCTGCCCCCTGACGCGATCAGAAAAGTCAGCAGAACCTTGGGGCCTTGCCTCAAGGAACTGTCTAGCTAGAGGCGCTTTGGCAGCGCCTTTACGAGCCCGTTTGTGAACTACGTTAAGCATCCCCCGCCTTCCGGCGGAGGGAGTGTCAATTGCTCTCGGCGCTCTCTCGGCACTCGCCCTCCGTCACCTGAATTCGATGAAGTAGCCGCGCCTTTTCCCCTCCCCTGACCCCCCATCCAGATCCAAAGGGATCCCTCTCCCGCCATACCAGAAGATGAACTGGGGTGGGCAAAGCAAACTAGCTCATGCTGACCCGGCTGCGGTCATAGGTGAGACGGAAGGTGGGATGCACCTTTCCTTGGATGCGGTTCCAGAAGTTGCGCACATTGGCCTGCAGGCCAACCCGCTCCGTGCCACGCACCAACATGGCTTGCTGACGAACCCGAATCGCCCGTTGGTGGCCCATCATCAGGCGGCGAGCCAGCTCATCCAGAACGTGAGAACGGCCAGGAGCAGGTGCCTCGGCTGTCTGAACGGTTTGAGCCGGCGCTGCAGCAGCTTCGGAACGATAGGCCGCGCCCCGATAGAGCAGGTCAAGCTTGGTGGGCAAAACCACCGGCTTGCTCAGGTGGCGAAATCGCCAGTCCAGCCCCCGATAGCGACCCCCCACTTTGCCCGGAGAAACAGTCACCGTCGCCGGCGAGTGGGTGTAACCAACGCCACGGTAAGAGAGTTCCATGATCTTCATCTTCGCCTCCAAACGTATATGGTCTGTATCCACTTCACTTCCTGAGGAGTGACCTGAGATGTCCCGTGGACAGTCCCAAGGGTTGAGGCGCGTTCCTTCGGGATAGCTCCCTACTTCCGTCCTCCGGCTGCCGTCTTGCTCCACGATAAGCCAAACAGCAGGCGAGAGGATGAACGATTTCTTTCTACATTTTGTATTATAAGCTACGGTTTTGAGGTATTGCCACCAACTTTTAACGAAAATTTCCACTGATCCTCCCTTTAGCTGGCCAAGAACCCAGCCTGAATGAGGCGGGATCCCCTGCGGGAGCCGGTTTGCAGCGCTTTGGGTTGGGCCCAGCCTTCCACTCTGTCCGCAGGGCCGAAGAAAGCATTATCGTGGAAGAATCCTCAGGATTGGCTACAAAAGTTCATACTCCTGGTGGGGTGTCTCTGTGCAGGAAGACTTTCGCCTGATTCTGGACATCGTGACAGTGTTGGCGGCAGCGGCGGCGGGTGGTTTTCTGGCAGCGCTGCTGAGGCAGCCGGTGTTGCTTGGGTACCTGCTGGCAGGGATCCTGGTGGGACCAACGGGGCTGGGGTGGATCAAGGAGTTGGTGCAGGTGGAAACCCTGGCCCAGTTTGGGGTGACCTTTTTGCTGTTCAGCCTGGGAGTGGAGTTTTCCCTCAAAGAGTTGCGCCAGGTGCGGGGGATCGCCATTGGCGGCGGCGCTTTGCAGATCGGCCTGACCATCGCGATCACGGCGGCGCTGGCAGTGGCCAGCGGCTGGCTGACGCCGGTGCAGGGGATCTTCCTGGGGGCAGTGCTCTCTTTGTCTTCCACAGCGGTGGTGCTCAAAAGCCTCACCGAGACCAACCAGATGGGCACGCCCCAGGCTCACGCCATGCTGGGGATCTTGATTGTGCAGGATCTGGCGGTGGGGCTGATGCTAGCGGTGTTGCCGGCTTTGGATTGTCCTTTGCCGGAGCTGGCGGGATCCCTGGCCAAGGCGCTGGCGGAGATTGGCCTGGTGGGGCTGGGGGCGGTGGTGGGCGGGATGTGGCTGGTGCCCGCTTTCCTGCGCCTTTTGGCGCAGCAGGAGAGCAAGGAGGTGTTTTTGTTGGGGGTGATCAGCCTCTGCGTGGGGATTGCCCTGTTGACAGAGCGGCTGGGCATTTCCAGCGAGATCGGGGCCTTCCTGGCCGGGCTGATGATCTCAGAAGTGGAATACGCCGACCAGACCCTGGCCTATGTGGAGCCGCTGCGGGATGTGTTTGCCGCCCTCTTTTTTGCCGCCATCGGCATGCTCATCGATCCCAGCTTTATCGCTGCCCACCTGCCCTTAATCTTAGGGTTAGTGGGGCTGGTGATGGTGGGCAAGTTTTGCCTGGTGGCCCCTTTGGCCGGTCTGTTCGGCTACCCGCTCCCCTCAGCGGTGTTGGTGGGGCTGGGCCTCTCGCAGATCGGCGAGTTCTCCTTTGTCCTGGCCAGCGAAGGGCAAGCGCTAGGGCTGGTGTCGCGGCAACTGTATTTGCTCGTCGTCAGCACCACCGCCGTTACCCTGCTGGTCACTCCCCTTCTGCTCAGGGGCGCGCCGCGGCTGCTGGCAAAATTACAAGGGATCCCTTTCTTTGCCCGTTGGCTGGAAGCGAGCGAGCGGCCCCCCGCCCTGTCCCCCGACGCTCCCCAACAGGATCACGTGGTGGTGTGCGGCTATGGACAGGTGGGGCAGGACATCGTGCGCATCCTGGAAGCCCGTCGCCATCCCGTCTTGGTGATCGACCAGTCGGAACGGGTCATCCAACACCTGCGCTCCCGTGGGATCCCCTATCTCTACGGCAATGCCGCCAGCGCCCCGGTGCTGGAGAAAGCTGGCCTGCCCCGCGCCCGCGCCCTGGTGATCGCCCTGCCGGATCGCCTGAGCATGCGCCTTTGCCTGAAACGGGCGCTGGAACTGGCGCCCCACCTGGATGTGGTGGTGCGGGCCACCCATGAAGAGGACATCGAACAGCTCTATCAGTTGGGGGCCAGGGAAGTCGTCCACCCGGAATTTGAGGCCAGCCTGGGCTTGTGCAGCCATGTGCTGCTGAAGCTGGACGAGCCCCTGGAGGTCATCCAGCAGGAGATTCTGGCCATCCGCAGCAGCCACTACCGCGATTTGCGCCCTCCTTACCCCAGTTGTCTGATCCCCACCCCCGTGAGTTGGCCGGCGCAGCCCCCATCCCCGCCGCTCCTCGGCCATGCCAACGGCAGCCGCGACAGCGGCCCACCCGAGCCTGCGACCGCCTGGTGGGAGCACTGGCAGCGCCCTGTACAGCCGGAATGGGCAGGGATCTCGGGCTCGGCTGAGTAGATAGAGACAAAACCCCTCTCAGGGGAGCTAACCAGGATAGGGGATCCGCAGGAGCTGGTTGACCGGTGGGTGAGCCACCTGCACCTGTTTGCCGTCCGGCCACTGGATCTGGATGGCTTCTACTGCCGACTCGGATCCCAGGCCAAAATGGGCCACCGGCTCCATCTGGCAGAGGTAGCCGCTGCCGGCGTCGATGGGTCGGATCTGCGTGCGGGTAGAGGTAACCAGGCGTACCAAGGCGCCGCGGGCTGGGGATCCCTGGCGGGTGAGGGGCAGAACTCTCAGCCAGTTGTTGCCAGGGGCCAGCGGACGGTAGAAGCTCAGGGGCTGGGCGCCCGATTCTCCGTGGGCAACGAGCAGCTCTAGGCAACCGTCCCCATCCACATCCGCCACCGCCGCTCCCGTCCCCAGTCCCTGCGGCTCGACAGCATCTCCCATGTCGATAGCCTGCCAGCAGCCGGAGCGCCAGCCAAACAGCCGGTTGGGCTCGCCGATGTTGTTAAAAAACAGCTCTGGGTAACCGTCGTTGTCGAAGTCGGCAGCGATCACCGTGCGGATGCGGGAGGGCCTGGCCAGCTCGGGAGGGGCCACATTTTTGAAGACGCCGCTGGAAGTTTGGATCCAGAGGCGATGCGGCCCTTCCCAGTTGCCGTACACCAGATCCAACCGCCCGTCCCCATCCAGATCCACCGCTGCCACCCCCCGTCCGTGCTCGCCGGGATCCGCCAACCCCACCTCGGCGGCAATTTCCTCAAAGGTGCCATCCCCGCGGTTGCGAAACAAAAAGTTGGGCCCCTGCTCGTTGACGGCAAAAATGTCCATCCGCTGGGAAACCAGGGGCACGGCCACCAGCCCCCGCCCTCCCGTTACCCGGTTTACCCCCGCCTCTGGCGCCACATCGGCGATCATCTGGCCGGCGGACAGCTCGTAAAGGCGCATGGGGCCGCCATAGTTGGCCACGAAAAACCCGTACCGCCCCTGGCCAAAGCGATCCACGCAGGCCACCGAGCGACCTGCCGTCAAGTTGAGGGCATCTTGGTTGTGGGGCAGAGAGAACAGATCCACCCAACGGGATCCCTGCCAGTCGAAGAGGCGATCCCCAAAGCGCTTGCGCCCGCCGAAGGTATCAGTATTCAAGACGTAGAGTTCTTCTTGCCCGTCGCCGTCGAAGTCGCCGGCAGCCACCCCAATGGCCATCCGCCCTGCATCGGCCAGAGTATCGTCCACCAAATCCACCAGCGCCTGGCCGTTCCACTTCAAAACCCGATTCGGGCCGCGGAAGCCGCACACAAACAGCTCAAAAGCCCCGTCCCGATCCACATCGCAAATGGCAACTCCATAGGAAAAAGCAGGCGGGTTGAACTGGATGAGGGAGCTGCAATCTTGGAACATGGGGATCCCGTCGTAGGAGAGGCAGGAACTGGTGGGGCTCCAGACTCTAATGGTATGCTAGATCCTCGCTGTCGCTTCCCTTTCAACCATGCCACGCATCAAATCTGCCATCAAGCGCGTCAAGATTGCGGAGCGAAATCGCCTGCGCAACAAAGCTACCAAAGCCATGGTGCGCGCGCTGATGAAAAAAGTCACTTCTCTCTCCTCTGCTTACGCCGCCAACCCCCAACCGGAAACCCTGCAGGAGATTCAAGCGGCGATGAGCGCTGCCTTTAGCCGCATCGACAAAGCGGCCAAAACAGGGGTTCTCCACAAAAACACAGCCGCCCGTCGGAAGGCGCGTTTGTCTCGGATCGTGCAACGATCCCTGGCCGCCACAAGTGCCTCCTAAGACAGGGTCTTGGACGGGCAGGGCCCAAAGGTCTCTACTGCTGCCCCGGAAGCAAGCTTGAGCATTTGCTTACCGAGCTTTTGTTTGACACTCCCACCCAGGGGATTCTTACGCAGCCCAAAATGAACTCGTAAAGGCGCTGTCAAGACGCCCCCAGACAGTCTTTTGAGGCATAACCTCAAAGTTCTGCTTGCTTCGGATCTGTCTGGTTGCGCCGCTGTTGGTTGACACGCTTCTGGATCCCCCGCCCCCACACCCCCCGTATACGGGGCGATGGACCTACATACCTGCACAGCCAAGTTGCTGGACAGCCCAAACCGTGCATGGATTTCGCGGTCGCTCAGAGACTGAAGCTGAAGAGCGTTGGTTATCTTCTCTGGCGTGTTTTGGTTGACAGGCCTGGGCAAAGGCATCCAAAGTTGCATCCAGCTTTGTGGCTTGCGAGGCAGATACCTTGAGCTTGCAGAAGACAGTCAGGACTTGGGTCATGCAGGTTATATTAGGCGCTATCCCTCCCCACCGTACAGACGATGGGGAATCCCGCGCGTTTTCTTGAAATAGAACTGACCGCGCGGCCACTGTCGGTGGCGGAAGCAATGCGGGAAATCCGGGATCCTGTATCGGCCATGGCCCAGAAGCTGCCGATGCTTTTGGCCGTAGAGGTGCCCAGGGGAGATTCTACTGTCTCAGAGTCGGGGGATTTCTCCTGGGAAGCGATCAACACCGCCGCTTCCCCACCCTGCCGGGCTACCGCTGGAGTGGAAGGTTCCAGCGTGGGCTGAGAGGCTTCTGCTGGGCAGGTGAAAGATGACTGCGGCGGCCTCTTGCCAGGGGAGGTTTGTGGGGCCTTGCCTGTCCTGACGGCAGGGGGTACGGGAGGAGCCTTGCCGGCGATCTTTCCCCATAAAGCCTGGAGGAGTTGCCACATGGCTAAGTTGGCTCCTGAGCGAAAGGGCAGCGAGGGATGGTGCTATCCTGCCATGCTCTGACCTGAGAATCCACACCCTCTGCAAGCCTTGCTAGAGCAAAGTCATAACGAGTATGATTAAGGAGCTTACCTAGGGAGAGAATTCACCATGGCGCAAATTCGCGAGATTCCCTTGGCCCAAATTCGTCGCCCCTTGCCGCGGCAGACGGATCCGGAGAAGGTGCGGGCACTGATGGCTTCCATCGAAGCAATCGGGCTGCAGGAGCCGATCGAGGTTTTGGAAGTGGAGGGAGAGTACTACGGGTTCTCGGGCTGCCACCGCTACGAGGCATTTGTCCGCTTGGGTAGGGAGCGGATTCCTTGCCGGGTGCGCAAGGCAACGCCTGCCGTCTTAAGACTCCACCTAGCCTAGAAGGGATCCCTCTCTCCCAACCTATTTTTTGTCGCTCGACTCTTCCCGGGGGATGTAGCCCCGTTCGTAGGCAAAGCGCACCAGTTGGGAGCGATTTTCCAGAGAGAGCTTGCTGAGAATGTTGGTCAAGTGGGTCTGCACGGTACGCGGACTGATGAACAGCTTCTCGCCAATTTGCTTGTTGGTGAGGCCGCGGATCACTTCCCGGAACACCCGCTCTTCGGCAGGGGTGAGGGGGAGATCTGCCAAGGTGGGACGGGGGGCAGCTTCAGCTTTGGCCTGGGTCTGCTGCTGGATTAGGCGCAGAATCTCCAACTGGGTGCGGCGGGCTCGTTCGATTTGCGCCTCGATCTTGGCCACCAGCTCCAGCGGCTCGAAGGGCTTGATGATGTAGTCGTCGGCTCCCCACTCGTAGCCCTGAACGCGGTCATCCAGCTCGCTGCGAGAGGAGAGGAAGATGAAAGGAACGAGTTCGCCGCCCCGCTGTTGGCGCAGTTGGCGGCAAAACTCGAAGCCATCCATTTCCGGCATCACCACATCCGATACCACCACATCCGGCTGCTCTTGGGCAAACAGGCGCAACCCTTCTACACCCGAAGCGCCTGTACAAACCCGATAGCCGTGCTGGGTGAGGTGGCGGCTCAGCACCTTTAAGGAGAGGGGATCGTCATCTACGACCAATACGCGCTTCATGATGACCGGGGAGAGGCTGTTGAGGAATGGTTGAGGCGTAACAGAGGGATGACTTGAGGGCAGTGTTCAACCCTTGCCGCAAGATTGAAGTTTAGACAGGGATACTGGCAGTCAACTATAGATAGATCCTTGCCCCATGATAGTTTCGGAAGCGGTCTGGCTGCCGGCTCAGGCGGACTGGGCCTAAGCTCCCATCCCGGAGTAGTGTTGCAAACCCTTGCGCCACAGCCAGCGGTTGACCAGCCAAAACAGAACCAGCCAGGCCAGGCCCATGGCAAAACCGCGCGGGATATCTTGCGGGATCCCCACCCAGAGGCTGGCGGGAAAATGCACCAAGTAGGGAAAGGGCGTCCAGGCCAAGGCCTGACGCACCGCCGGCGGAAACACCTCCAGAGGGGCGATCACCCCTGAGAGAAATAGGTACACCAAAAAGTGGAATTGCTCCAAGGCCGATATTCGCTCCACCCAAAAGGCCAGCAGCGCCAGGGTGTACTGCATGAGAAAGCGCAGGGCAAACGCCAACAAAATGGCCAGGGATCCCAGCGCCACTTGTTGCCAAGACGGGATCCAAAAAGCGCGGGGGTAGAGCAGGAAAAAGAGGGCAATCAAAGCCACGGTAAAGGGGAGGCGGGCCAGGCGTTCCATCAGGTGGCTGGCCACATGGTGCCAAGCGGGATCCAGAGGCTGCAACAGAAGGGGCGAGAGTCTTCCCTCCACCACCTCCCGCTCAAAGTCCCAGATTACCCAGATGATGCTGAACTGGCGCACCAGGAACACGGCCAGGAAATAGCGGATGAACTCTAGGGAAGACAGCGAGAAATCTCCTGAACGGGCCGCCTCGCTCCAGAGCCCCATCATGATCAAGGGCAGGGATCCGGCCAAGGCCCACAGGAGCAGCTCCGCCCGGTACTCCAGCATGTAGGCGTAGTAGGCGGCAAAGAGCGCGCTCAGCTTGCGAAAAAAGGCGTTCATTGAGGTTCTGAAGGGGCAAGGGGGTACAAGGTGGGCAACAGGCTGGCCAAATTGACCACCGCCCCCACCACGACAATGGCGGGCGGCGCCGCAGGCGAGGGCTGACCGGCCAGAGACTCCAAACGGAGCAGATGAATCTCTTGCTCCGGGGTGGTGCCCCAGCGGATCAAGGCGACTGGGGTAGCGGGATCTTTTCCTCCCGCTAACAATTCGGCAGCGATGTAGCCGAGGTTGTGCATGCCCATGTAGATCACCAAGGTTTCTACGGCCTCGGCTAGGGCACGCCAATTGACCTGGGGGCGGTATTTGCCTGCCGCCTCGTGGCCAGTAACAAAAGCAACCGAGGAGCTGAGGTCGCGATGGGTGAGGGGGATCCCGGCATAGGCGCTGGCGGCCATGCCCGCTGTAATTCCCGGCACCACCTCCACCGGGATCCCGGCCTGCACCAGGGCCAGCATCTCCTCTCCCCCCCGCCCAAACATGAAGGGATCCCCGCCCTTGAGCCGCACCACTACAGCTCGTGTCTGCGCTTTTTCAATCAACAGGGCCGTGATCTGCTCCTGGGGCAAGGTGTGAGCCCCCCGCTGTTTGCCAGCATAGATGCGCTCTGCTGTGGGGGGGATCAGATCCAAGATGGGGGATCCCACCAGGGCATCGTAGATGACCACGTCCGCATGGGCGAGCAGGGCCTTGCCCTTCACCGTCAGCAGTCCCGGATCCCCAGGTCCTGCCCCCACCAGATACACTTTGCCCATCTCGAGTCCCAATGGTTTTCCGGAGATATCTATTCTGCTGGAACAGGACAGTTTTGACCAACCAACTCTACTTCCAGGTCAGACAGGCCGTCTGCAGGGTCTCCTGAATGGCCTGCACCAGTTGGGGATCCCGCCAGAGGGGCGGCTCCACCGTGATCTGCAACAAGGGCCATTCTCGCTGCAGCCGCTGAGCCTGTTCCTGTAAAGCGCGCAGCAGACCGCCCGGAAAGAGAAAAAACGGCAGCACCCGCAGGCGATACTGGCCGAGGCGCAGGCAATGGATTACGGCCGCTTCCAGTGTGGGGGGCTGGGCGGCAAAAGCCACATGCAAGCGGATTCCGGGCAAGCGCTGTTCCAGAGCTTGGATCCCCGCCTGGAGCTGGGCGGCAAATCCCGGCAGGCGGCTGCCATGGCCAAACAGGATCCAGCCGTGGGTCAGTTCCCCCAACCGCTGCGCCGCTGCCACCCGCGCTGCCACCAGATCAAGCAGGGCTGGATGCTGGCCAATCGGCGGTGTCAACAGCAGCTTCAGGTGCGGCCAGCGAGCTTGAACCTGCTCCAGGGCAGCCGGCAAGTCCTCCTCCACATGGGATCCCCCGCCCATAAACAGCGACAGCAGCACCACCGGCCCCTCCAGGCGGGCTGTCAGGTGTCTGTGAATCTGCTCCGCCAGGCTCAGAGGCTGACCTTCCAACTGGGCCAGCTCCACCGGTTGAGGAGCCAGCCGCTGCCGCACCCGGGCCAGCAAATCCGCCGCCGCTTGCTGGTATTCGGGATCCCGGCTGCCGTGACAAACCAAAAACACCAGCGGGGCTGAGGACATGGCAGCAGTCAGGGATCCAGACGCAACTGTTCTATTTTGCCACTTGGAAAGGTTCCGGCAACGTCTCGCGCCGCATCTGCGCGTATGATTTGATAAAGTACACACCTCCTTTTCAGACTCGTCGGCCCTTTCCCAGGATTTCATGTCATTTGAGAATCGTTCTACCACCCCCGAACTGTTGATCCATGTCTTGCGGGAGGGGTTGACCGAATCCATCCATCATTGCCAAGCGGTCGTGGCCGATAGCCGCGGGCGATCCCTGGCCATGGCCGGCAAGAGCACCACCCCTGTTTTTGCCCGTTCTGCGCTCAAACCCTTCCAAGCGCTGGCCATGCTCTCCACCGGCATCCGCGAGCGCTATCGCCTCAGCGAGAAAGACATCGCCATTATGTGCGCCTCCCATCAGGGCACCACGGCCCATGCGCGGCAGGTGTTCAGCATGCTCTGGCGGGCCGATCTGTCTCCCGATTTGCTGGTCTGCCCCACCCCACCCGGCAAGCCCAGCCCCCTCTGCCACAACTGCTCCGGCAAACATGCCGGCATGCTCCTGGCCAGCCGCGCTCAGAACTGGACTCTGCAGGACTACGCCCAGCGGCAACACCCCGTCCAGGCCCTGGTGCGGGCCAAGTTGGCCGACTTGTTGCAAATGCCCTCAGAAGAGTTTTTGTTTGCTCGTGACGACTGTGGCGTGCCCACCTACCAGCTACAACTCAACCACCTGGCTTCCCTATATGCCCAACTGACCGCCGGCGAGCGGCCGGACTTGGAGGCCATCGCCCGCGCCATGACCCACCACCCCGAAATGGTGGCTGGTGAGGGATGTTTCGACACCGAATTGATGCGGGCCACCCAGGGAGAGTTGGTCAGCAAGTCCGGCGCCGAAGGGATCCAGTGCATCGGGCGCGTCGGAGAGGGGATGGGCCTGGCCATCAAGGTACAAGACGGGGCCGCGCGGGCCAAATATGCCCTGGCCCTGCACCTGCTGCAGCGCATGGGCTGGATCCAACCGGCTGCCGCCGAGATGCTGGGGGAACGCTTCCTCGCCGTCGGCCCCTACACCCGCCTGGAGGTGGAAGGGGAGCTGCGCATGCCTTGAGCAACCCAACGGGGGCTGAGTCTTGCATCTCATTCCCTGGCAGTGTTACTTTGTCGAAAAACTGGAAGAGCAATGATTGAGGAGGCTTTCAAAGCTCTCGACGGCGAGCTGGCCAGCTTGGTTGAGCTAACTAAGAAAGTGACGAAAGCGGTAGGCAGCGCTTAAGCTGCTAGCAGAAGGGGAGATCTCCAAGCAGTAAACCGCCAGGTGGAAAGCTGCGGCTCTGCCTTGAACACAGCTCTCTCCCAAGCGGAGCTGGTGAGGCGAGCTCTTGAACAAGCCCAGCAAGTTTTGTCCACCCCCTCCCTCGAAGACCTGGCCCGCGAAGTGGGGGAACGGGTAGGCCAGCCCTGGCTTCCTACCGAGAATCCCAACATTTTTGTGGCCTTTCCTGTCTCAGTGCACTTTGCCAGAGAGCGGATACGTATTGACCGCAAGATTTTCCGATCCCAGCGGCCCAGTGCTATTGCTGAAGCAATCAAGCGAGCAAGAGGCGGCAAGAGCAAAGAGACTGATCCCCAGGCTGTCCTTCAGCTCATTTGGAAGGCGGCAAGAATTGCGGCAGGCTACCTGAGAAAGTGTGTGGAGCAGCTACCTAACTCCATAAGCGTAGCTGCGCGAGATGTCTTTGAGGTTCTCCACCTCAATAACTCAGACTACACAGAAGTAGAATTTACCCGACATCTTTACCTTCTAGATCGAAGCCCAATCAACAATGTGGATGGCTATCGCTTGATCTTCTCTGCATCTACAGGCACTCGCTCAGGTCGCTGCTATCGCATTCGCGATGAACGCGGTGAGGAACATATTTACTATCTTTTGGAGTTTGAGCGTCTATGAGTGGGGAAACCCATAGTTGTCTACAGCTTGATTTATGGCTGCGTTGTCTTGAGAAAGACTACCTGAGATCCTTCATACCTGAGGGCGGTGCAACCGTCAAGCTAGCTGTCGTCCCAAGAGATTCCTACTCCCGCCTCTACAAATCTCTTCGGGAAAAGCTATCCCCTCCTTCTTTTCAGCTTTTTGATCTAACCAAAGAGTGCATCAATCTACATTCAATTGAGAATTTTTGGTTTGCCCTTGCTCAGAGGGTAGACTGGGAATCTTTTGCCAGAGAACTGCGCTATAGCATTCTCAAAAAAGTTGGATATCCCCTCAGCTCAGAACCTCAGGACTGTACTTTAGAGGAACTGGCAGAGTTTTACCAAGTCGAGGCCCGCGAGATTAACATACAGTTCCAGCGAGAAATCAAGAGGCTGATTTTTCAGGACTACTCTCTGGCTCTCGACTTTCGCAAGGCTATTTCCCGTCTTATCTACGAGCCTCTCCAAAGTCCAGGCACTCTAGAAGGTTTGTGCCTTGCGGTTCAGGAGTGGCTCAAAGGCACGCTGAAATCTATTAGTCAAGTGCGTGGAGCAGCTATTTTTCGAAGGATTGATAGGACAAACTCCAGAGAGATCCTACTTTCTTTTCTGAGACTTTTTACACGCCAGTTCGGTTCTACGGCAATCCTTGTCAGTCTGTTTCATTACTACGAGCGAAGAGAAAGTGGACGTCCAATCTTTACCCGTAGGCAAATCATCGATCTCTATGAAACCTTGCGAGAGTTTATCGATGCAGAGAGTAAGCTTGAGAAAACAGCCATAATCTTCATGGCCCCTCCAGAGTTCATTGAATCAGAACTTTTGTCCTACCATAAGTACCGAGCCTTGCAAACTCGAATCCAGAACGAGGTATATTCCTCCAAGTATCCCAATCCTTGTACAACTATGGTTCAACTTCAATGAGCGCATCACTTGTAGCCCGACGAGCGATTGAAGCGCTGCGAAACGGTGTTCCCAATCCATTTGCAGTTGCAGAACTTGGCTCCTGGCAACAAGAGGTCGAAGAGAAGTTTTGGGAATTATGCAACGCCCCCAGCTTAGAGCCTGGGGGGATGCTCGTGAAGGGGGACTTCGGAACTGGTAAGTCTCATCTTCTACTAACTCTGCAGGAAAAAGCAAAGAAGCAGGGTTTTGCCACCTCGCTGGTTGTCATCTCTAAAGAGCTGCCTCTTGGCAATCCTAGTCGCCTAATTCCCCGCATTCTTGCCGAAATCGAACTCCCTGACATGGCTGAGCGCGGGCTTCAAGGCATTGCAGCTCGTCTGCAGTACAAACAGCCTTCTTTCCAGGAGTTCCAGCTTTCGGTTAACCAATGGCGATTTGGAGAGGGCTGGTGGCCGGCTACTCTAGCTTTACACCAAAGGCTAGAGGGTGACGACGAGAAGTTAGACGCTATTGTCCGCTTTTGGGCTGGTGAACCTACCTTGAGGCTGTCAGAGGTGCGGCAGAGACTTCGGGATCACGGCCTGGCAGGGGCTTACTCCGTCAGCAAGCTACCTCCTGCGGAAAGTCTGCACTGGCAGCGCCTGGCTTTCTCTGCTCAGCTATGTCGGGCCATAGGGCTCAGGGGCTTGGTGGTTTTGGTGGATGAGATCGAGCTGATTGCACAGTACAGCATCCTGCAGCGGGTCAAGTCCTACCGCGTTCTTGGCCACTTGTTTGGCAAGGAAACTTTACCTGAAGAACTAAAAGCAGCTCCGCTAATTCTAGCGGGAGCAGTAACCCGCGACTTTGAGCAGTCTATCTTGCAGGAAAAAGGGGATCGGGAGAAGGCACCTGAGATGGCGCGCCAGAAGCATATTTCTGAAGAAGCTGTAAAAGCGGGGATGGAGGCCATTCAGCAAGCTATCCCCCTCCGTTCCTGTTCGGAAGCTCAGGAGGCCATTCAAGCGATGTTGCACAAGGTGGCGGATCTCTACCAGAAGGCCTACCCTGATTGGGTACGGCCATCACGGTCTGAGCTCCCTCCTCTTTACGGCACAACTACCGTGCGGTCAATTATTCGCCGTTGGATTACTGAGTGGGATGTGCGCCGGTACTACAACCCCACTGGTACAGTTCAGATTGAGGAAGACAAAGCGACTGGACACACCCCTACGGAAGAGATCCAAGAACTGGAAGAGGAAGCTTAAGCAAGCCTAGGTGCTCCTCAAAGTTTTCTGAGTTTAGCTTAATCGGCGGGAAGCCCCGCACTGTATGGGTGAATTGTGTTGACTCAAGAGCCAATCAGTGTCGGGATGAAAGCCGTTCGTGCTTCAGTTGAAGAGATTGAGTTAAATCTCTGGAGAGCTTCCCTGACTGGTTTCCGCCGTGGGTTGCACGGTGGCAGCATGCTGAGACAAGTCAGTGAAGCGTGAAGCCGGTACGCTATCGGTTCGCGCAGCGTGGCGTCACCCATGTTTGAGGGTCGGGAGTCATCCCCCACCTAGTTTGCAGGAACTGCTCAACGCTGAAAGGGATTTTGGTAGGGGTTGGGGTTCTGGCCCTTGTTGCGGTACTTGGGATTGATGGTCAAGGTGCCGGATCCCAGGCCCCGCTGCGCCAGAAACTCCAGGTTGCGGCGGCGCATGGTGGTGTCGTAGTCGTTCTTGACGCGATCTTCCAGGATGGCCACCTGCTGCAACGCGCTCAGCAAAATGGCAGCCGCCTGTTCGGAGGTGTAGCCATTTTGGGAGGCGTAGCGCACGGCAAACTCGTCGGCTGCCACCTGGGCCTTCTGGCCTTTCTCTGCTTTGCGCAAAAGAAACACCGCCGACGCCGCCAAGCCGGCTGCCAAGCCCACGCCCAGGTTATCCCCCATCTGCAACTCCACCAAAATGCCCATGCTGCCGGCCCCGATCAGCGCGGGATACAGCAACAGGGCCGACCAGTTATCCCCCAAGGCCAGCTCGGTGGCCATCACCGCTTCCCGCAAAAAGTAGATCTTTTGTTGGTCAGGGCTCAGCTTCTGCCAGCGGCTGAGGTCAATGGCGAAGCGGGTGTACTTCTGCCAGGGGAAGCGCCAGAGCGGCTGCACAACCCGAGATTGGTCAGGGGTGCCGATCTCGATCTGCACCTCGGGGCGGATCTCCACCGGGAGAAACTGGATCAGGCGATCGAACTCAGAGATAGTGTACATACTGGCACGGCAGAGTCGCGGCTGGAGATGGAGATCATCCCCATAGTAAGGGATCCTAGCTTTTTCTGCAGACTGGTTCCAAGAGAGGCTGTGGCGATGGGATGGCGAGAGCCGGGATCGCTCTGCACCAATCCTTATCATCAACCAGGGATCCCCCCGACTTTGTATCGGCTCTCTATCGGTAATTGACAAATTGGAGCGCCACCGGGTAATCCTGCTGCTTGAGCATTTGAATGACCGCCTGCAGCTCATCTTTGTCTTTGCCGGAAACCCGCACCAGATCCCCTTGAATGGAGGGCTGCACTTTTTTGAAGTTGTCGCGGATTTGTTTGGCAATCTGCTTGGCCAGCGCCGCATCGATGCCCTTTTTCAGCCGAACCACCTGGCGCACCCGGTTGCCGCCGGCACTCTCCGGAGGTTGAAAGTCGAAGATCTTTAGGGAGAGGCCCCGCTTGGCCGCCTTGGTGAGGAGGAGATCGCGAATGGAGTTGAGAGCCATCTCGCTGGCGGTGGTGATGATCAGGGATCCCTCCTCCAGCTCGATTTCTGTCTGAGTATCCTTGAGGTCATAGCGCTGTTTGATCTCCCGCCGGGCTTGATCCACGGCATTCACCAGTTCCTGCCGGTCGAAGTCGCTGACGATATCGAATGAGTAGGTAGAGGCCATAAACTGTATCTTCGCTACCGCTCCGTATCTTAAGCCCTCAGGCCAAGCAGGGATCCCCAACCCCCAAAGAAGCTACAACAGGTAAAGGGATCCCAGTCCAGATTTGCGGAGAAGCAGGATGGCCGATGTTGTTTTAATTACAGGCGCTTCCGAAGGCATCGGCAGGGCCACGGCCTTTACCTTTGCCCGTGGCGGCTACCGCTTGGCGCTGGCTGCCCGTACCGCCGAAACCCTGAGACAAACCGCCATCGAGCTGGAGCAAAGCCTAAACGCCGAGGTCTTGGCCGTTCCCACCGATGTCACGCAGCCAGAACAGGTGCAAAACCTGGTGGAGAGAACCCTAGAACGCTATGGCCGCATCGATTGCCTGATCAACAACGCCGGCATCTGCCTGAAGGGCCCTTTTTTGCAAACCACCCTGGAACACTGGCAGGCGCTGATGGCGGTCAATTTTTGGGGCTACCTGTACACCATCCGGGCCGTGCTCCCCGATATGCTGAAGCGCAAAAAAGGTCAGATCATCAACGTGGGATCGGTCGGCGGCAAGATGCCCCTGCCCCAAATGAGCGCCTATTGTGCCAGCAAGTACGCGGTCAGTGGGCTGACGGAGGCGCTGCGGCTGGAACTGCAACCCCACGGGATCCAGGTGATCGGCGTCCATCCGGGCATTGTCAGCAGCAATTTTCTCAAGCGAGCCATTTTTTTGGATGAGGGGGGGCCGGAGTCCTCTCCCGATGGCCAATCGCAAGCCTCAGGTGGGAAAGCCCGCGAGCAAATGCAACAGGCGCTGGAGAGTTTTTGGGCCAGCCGGCCAGAAGAAGTGGCCGCAGCCATTTGGGACGCCGCTCGCCAGTCCAAGTCGGAGGTGGTGGTGGGCATGGCCCAATGGGCAGTAGGAGCCTATGCCCTTTTCCCAGAGCTGGTGGGCCCGCTGCTGCAAAGGGCCGCTGGCCGACCTTGAGATTTGGCAGGTCATCTTAGGCGATTCTGCAGCTCTGCCAATTCTGGAGTCGAGCTTCTATTCTATAGTATGGTGCTAAGGTTAGATTCGGGCAGTTGCAGCGGAAGGGATTATGGTTGATTCTGCGCCTTCTCCTCCGAGTGCTCAGCAGCACATCTTGGTCGTGGAGGATCGAGATGGCCGCCGCAGCCAGGTGCTGACCTCTGCGAAATACTTCATTGGTCGCGACCTGGCCAACGACATCTGCCTTAACTCCCAGTACGCCTCCCGCTACCACGCCATGCTGCTGCGCGTTCCTGCTGAGAAGGAGGGAGAGTACTACTACCGCATTCTCGATGGCGATCTGGAGGGTAGGCCCAGCACCAACGGCCTGCTGATCAACGGCCAGAAAATTTCTACCCACCAACTTAAGTCGGGGGATGTCATCAGCTTTGGTCCGGACGCCAAGGCCACCTACATCGTCAAGACCTCCTAGTTCGAGCTGGGTTGGCCTCCCTCTGGAAAGCGCAATTGCTGTCGAATTAGCAGCAGCAAGGCCAGCACCAGCGCCACTTCTGAGAGCAAGGTGGCCGAAGCCGCCCCTCGCCAACCCCACCTCGGGATCCAAACCGCATTCAAAAGCCCGTTGAGCCCCAGAGCCAGCAGTTGCAGGCGGCTGCGGGGCTTTTGCAACCCTGACCCGGTGAGCAGGTGAGACAGCAGCAGGTGGATCCCCTCCAGCAAGATCACCGGGCTAAGCCAGCGCAGGATGAGGGCCGTCTCTTGGTAAGC
The DNA here is from genome assembly GCF_000013205.1 of Synechococcus sp. JA-3-3Ab. Lineage (NCBI taxonomy): Bacteria > Bacillati > Cyanobacteriota > Cyanophyceae > Synechococcales > Synechococcaceae > Synechococcus > Synechococcus sp. JA-3-3Ab. The sequence goes on from NC_007775.1 coordinate 947,776, forward strand.
CGACCCCAGCACCCAAGGGATCCCGTAAGAGCCCAATGCCACCCCCAAGGCGGCCAAACTGCCGTAGCCCGCCACCCAAGGGGAAAGGTGCCAGGCGTAGCGGCAGCCCTGCGGCAGGCTTTTCTGTCCTTGGCGGCACAGCTCGGCAAAGTGGCTGGTGAGCAGAGCGATCATCGGCGTTTGCGAAAAGTTGATCACCCGGTAGGCAGCGCTGTAGAGCCCCCCCGCTGCTGCCGAGGCCAGGCGGGGCAAAAGCAGCTTGTCCAGGTCGGTGAAGGTTTTGGCCGCCGCCAGCCCCACGGCAAAGTCCCAGCCCGCCACCAGCCGTTCCCCCAGATCTCTCCAGGCCAGGGGGGGAGAAGGCTTGCTCCACCGCCCCATCCCCCGCGCCATCAGCAGCAGCACCGCCAGCACCATCAGCCCGTAGAGAATGGCCCATTGGGTTAGGGATCCCCAGCCCAAGGCCACCGCCAGCAGCACAGCCCCCAATCGCCCCAGCGCCATGCCGGTGTCGATGAGGGCCACGCCGGCAACTTGCTCTTGCCCAATCAGGATCCCTCGGTACACCTCAGGAATGGCGATAAACAGCAGGTCGCTGGCCAGCAGGATCCCTACCAGCAGGGGAGAAGTCTCCGCCAGCCAGAGGCTCAGGAGGGGCGCCAACAGCAGCGCCATCCCGCCGCAGCCCAGTCCGGCCAGCCACAGGCTGGGACTGATCTCCGGGGCAGCCGCGGCAGATCTCCGGTTGCTTAGGCGCTGGATCAGCAATTCCGATTGGCCCCAGTAGCCAAAGGGGGCAGCTAGGTTGCTGCAGGCCAAAATCGCGGAGAACACTCCAAAAGCTTCCGGCCCCAACAGCCGCGCCAGCAGGATGAAATAGGCCCCGGACAACCCCAGGCGCAGGCCATTGCCCACCATCAGCCAGGCAGCCTGGCGTAGCCGTTGTTGTTCTGCTCTATCCACGCTGCCACTCCTGGACGAGGCTTGCCAGAGCCAGGGATACTGGATGGATGCTGAGAGGGCCCGTCCAAGAGCGGGCATCTCCTCTTGATTTTGGGTGTATCGGTTGCAATTCTTCTGGCAAGTTCATGGCCAAACTCTACCCCGTCAGCAACGCCGCGCGAAGCCCCCACACCTTGGCAGGACGGGATCCAAAAGCCCTGTTCTCCCCCCATTCCAGACCGCCTGCCCCCCGCCGGGTGCTTCCCCCACCCCCGCCGGACGGCGGTAGCCCTCGTTGGCTGGGATCCGCATCGGCCAAAACGGTGGGGCAGGGCTATCGGGCCGTTGTCTTGCTTTTGCTGACCAGTCTGCTGCTGTTTGGAGGGCTGGGATCCCGCCTGGCCTACCTGCAACTGGTGCGCACCCAGTATTACCGCCAGTTGGCCGATACCAACCGCATTCGTCTCTTGCCCCAGCCGCCGGAACGGGGGCGCATTGTGGATCGCAACGGCGTGTTGTTGGCGGGCAGCCAGCTCTCCCACTCGGTCTTCCTGTGGCCGCTGGTGCAATCGCGGCAGGGCTGGCAGGAGACGATCCCCAAGCTGGCCCGGTCCTTGAACATGGCTCCCGAAGAGATTGCCCAAAAACTGGAGCAGGCGGGCTATCGCTCCCCGTTTCCGGTGCGCATCCTGCGCAACGCCAGCCCCCAGGTGGTCACTCAACTGGAAGAGATGAGCCGCGAGCTGCCGGGGGTGATGGTGGAGGCAGAGACGGTGCGGTTTTATCCCCACGGCGACTTGGCCGCTCATCTGCTGGGCTATACCGGCGAGATCCCCCTAGAGCAACTGCGGGCGGATCCCAGCTATCGCCTGGGGGATATCGTCGGCCTGATGGGCGTGGAGGAATTGTTCGAGAGCCATCTGCGCGGCCAATGGGGCGGGCGCCAGGTGGAGGTAGACGCCATGGGAGAAGTGCTGCGGGTGCTGGGAGAGCAAGCGCCTCGACCGGGCAACACCCTGCAGCTGACTTTGGATGTACGCCTGCAGCAGGCAGCGGAGCAGGCCCTGGGCCAGCAGAAAGGAGCAGTGGTCGCCATGGATCCCCGCGACGGCTCGATCCTGGCCATGGCCAGCTATCCCACCTTTGATCCCAACCTCTTTTCCAGCCGCATCACCCAAGCCCAGTGGGAGAGCCTGCAACAGCGGGACTTCCCCTTCCTCAACCGCGCCCTGCGGCCCTATCCCCCCGCCAGCACCTACAAAATCGTCACCACCGCCGCCGGGATCGAGTCGGGAGCCTTTCCCCCGGATACGGTGCTGCAGACCGGCCCCTACATCCAGGTGGGCGGGTGGAGGTTCTGGGACTGGAACCGGGCCGGTTTCGGGCGGCTGAACTACCGCCAGGCGATGGCCTACAGCAGCGACACCTTCTTCTACCAAATTGCCCTGGGCACCAAGGCCGCCCCCCTGCAAGAATGGTCGCGCCGCTTCGGGCTGGGGCAATTGACCGGGATCGGCCTCAAAGGGGAAGCTGCTGGGCTGGTGCCCGACGCCGAGTGGAAACAGCGCCACTGGCGCGAGCCCTGGTACGTGGGCGATACGGTCAACATGTCCATCGGCCAGGGATTTATCACCGCCACGCCGCTGCAGATGGCGGTGGTAACAGCAGCGGTGGCCAACGGCGGCTGGCGGGTTCGCCCCTTGCTCTCGCAGCAGGTGATCCCGGAAAGCCCCGTGCCCCTGCGGCAGAAGGTGGGTCTTTCCCCCGCCACGCTGGAGATCCTGCAGCAGGGGTTGCGGGATGTGGTGGTCTACGGCACCGGCGGCAACGCCAACCTGGGGCCGGGCTTTCCCCCCACCGCCGGCAAAACCGGCACCGCCGAGGATCCGCCGCGGCGCTCCCACGCCTGGTTTGTCGGCTATGCCCCCTACGACCGGCCCGAATTGGTAGTCGTGGTCTTTCTGGAAAACAGTGGCGGCGGGGGTGGATCCCGGGCCGCCCCGATCTTCCGCGAGGTGATGCGGGCCTACTTCCAACGTGACTCGTGAGGCCCTGGGCGCGACTTGCCCCGGCATTCGAGGGGAGTGGATATTAGGATTATCGGTTGATCTCTCTTTGTTCCCAAAAAATTCCACTCAGCCCCCCTAAAATCCCTTCTCCAACCGGCTTCTGCCCTAACTTGGCTGTAGAATATGTCAGTGATTTGGAGCCAAACTGCCACAATCCTGCCATTCGCGCCAGCGGCGCCTTGGCGCAGTGCAGGGCAAGCCCCGCTCCTAAAAACTGAGAACACTCTGGGCCGTGGTTGCTTCGCAGCACCTCGCAAGTACGCGGCCAGAGTCTGTTTTAACCCTATTGCCTAACTCACGAGGAGATCAGGATGAACAAGGCAGAGCTTGTGGATGCCGTCGCTCATCGCGCCAACGTAACCAAAAAAGAAGCTGAAGCTGTCCTGACGGCGGCGCTGGAGATCATTGTCGAAGAGGTCGCATCCCGCGATGAAAACGGTGAACCCAAAGGAAAGGTGACCCTGGTGGGCTTCGGCTCCTTTGAGGCCCGCAAGCGCAAACAACGGGAAGGTCGCAACCCGAAGACCAACGAGAAGATGGTGATCCCAGCCAGCATTGTCCCGACTTTCACTGCAGGCAAAACTTTCCGCGATGCGGTGGCAGGTGGCCACAAGTCTTCGGGAGTTTGACGGGATCCCAGCCGTTCGCGCTCCTCAGGCGGAGTTCTCTCAGCGAACCTGGGCTTTGGGATGGACAGGCGTGCAACGGCCTCAGCATGGTGGCAATCGCGCTTGGGGGGCAGCCATTGCCGGCTGCCCTGCCGAGGCTATTTTGGATTTTTCGGCCAGCCTCAACCCCCTGGGTCCGCCGCAGTCGGTTTTGCAAGCTCTGGCTCGGGCCCTGTCGGCGTCGGATCCAGTTGCGATTAGCCGCTATCCGGATCCCGACTACCGCGAGCTGCGGGCCTGTTTGGCGCAGCGCTGGGCGGTCGATCCGGAGTGGATCTTCGTGGGCAACGGGGCGGCGGAATTGCTCACCTGGGCGGCCCGCGATGCCCAGGGACGGGAGGTTTGGCTGCCCCGGCCGGCTTTTGGGGACTATGAGCGGGCCCTGCGGGCGGCGGGTGTAACCCTCAGGGGTTTGGATCTTTTGCCCTCTCAGGGATCCCCCCCCTTGGCCTTGCTGCAGAAAGAGATCCGGGCGGACAAGACAGGCCGGGTGCTCTGGCTAAACAATCCTCACAACCCGACGGGCCGGCTTTTCCTCCGGCAAGACATCTTGCCCCTTCTGCCCCAGTTCGAGCAGGTGGTGGTGGATGAGGCTTTTATGGACTTTTTGCCAGGAGACGCCCCGCAGGAGCTGCCCCCTCTGGATGCCAGCTCAGAGGTGGGAGAGCTGCCCCGCAGCCAGACTTTGATCCCTCACCTGGAGGCCCACCCCAACACCATCGTCATCCGTTCGCTGACCAAGTTCTTTACCTTGCCCGGCTTGCGCATCGGCTTTGCTGTGGGGCATCCGGATCACTGGCGGCGCTGGCGGCAGTGGCGGGATCCCTGGAGCGTCAACGGATTGGCGGCGGTGGCGGCGGCGGCGGCTCTGGCAGATGAAGACTTTCGCCGGCGCACCCTGGCCTGGCTGCCTACGGCGCGGGAGCATTTGCTGAGAGGTCTACAGGGGCTACCCGGCTGGGATCCCTGGCCCGGCCAAGCCAACTTTGTGCTGGTGCGCTGCCCTGGCTCCGCTACGCAGATTCAAGAAAAGCTGTTGCGGCAGCACCGCATCCTGGTGCGGGATTGCCTGAGCTTTCCAGAGCTGGGGGATCGCTATCTGCGCATTGGCCTAAGAACCCTGCCGGAGCAGGAGCAGTTGCTATCGGCCTGTCGAGAGATCTTGGAAAATAGCTAGAGAGCTTCTTTCTGGCGAGAGGGATTATGGTTGAGGTGGTGACTCCCCTTTGGCGGGAGTGCGAGGCCTCTATCGTGAAGGGGGTGGCCCACCACAGCGATCTGGAACTGCTGCGAGCCTTTCAACGGCAGCCGCAGGCGGCGCGCTACTTCATCGCCCTGTTTTGCCGCTACTGCGCCTGGGTGGATGGGATCCTGGCCGAGCATCTGCCCCCGGAGCAGCGGGCTGCTTGGCGAGAGGAGGTTTGGCTGCGCCTGTATGCGCGCCTTCAGCATCTCGATGTCCGCACGCTCCAGAGCGAGGGGGGCGGGGATCCGGTGCTGGCACCCTGGCTGGCGGCGCAAATCCGCGAGCTGATCTGGCCTTTTGCGGGGCGGTCTGACGGCGCTGCTGAGGGTGAGGCTGCCCCTCCTCAAACTGCGAGCGCTGGTGCAGCGAAGCCCCCTCTTTCGCCGGCATTGGCCTGTTACCTGAGCGCGGCTCTGGACAACTTGCCGGGAGATATGCGCTTTATTCTGCTGCTACGGGATCGGTTTGGTTGGTCGCCGGAGCGCATCGCTGCCCAGCTCAAAGCTGACAGGTACTACCTCGCCCCAGAGGAGGTGGATGCCATTGTTGCCTCCGCTCGCCAGCTCCTGCTTCAGCATCTGCCGGCAGATGTGCGCGCCCTCTATCTTGCGGCCAATCCCTAGAAGAAGGCCTTCGGCTTGTGGCATGGTAGTGATGGCTTGCCTTTGTCCCTGGGGTTGGCTCTGTGGTTAAGCGGTTCTCGGGTTCAGCACCGGATCGGTTCTGCTGGCTTCCTAGCTCTTAGTCTAGCGAGGGTGAGTTGCCTATGAGTTTTTCTCCACTTCCCTCAGATGCTACTCGACCCCTACCGAGGGCCCCGCAAGCCCAGCCGACTCCTCAACTGACGCTTCAGGAAGCGCTAAGCTGCTTGCATCTGGATGAGCTCAAGGAATTGGAGCGATTTCGCCTCTGGCAACGTTTGCAGCGCAGGCCATCTGTCCCCTTGCCGTGGGCAGATCCCCTTGGAAGCGATATCCCCGTGGAGCGCTCTTCACCTGTGCTGATGCAAGAAGTCGTGGAAGACTTGGAGGAGGAAGAAACGCCACGGCCGGCGGGGGTGCTCTCCCCTCTTTGGGTCTTGCTGGTGTGGGCCCTCTCCTGCGCGGGGATCGGCTTTGGGGTGCGCTGGCTGATCTGGCCGGAAGAGCTGTCGCTTCCCCAAACCGCTGTCCTGGCCCACAAGACGGAAAAAGGGATCCCTGCCCAGGTGGATTTGGCCCGGTTGCCCTTGCTTCCCCTGGAGCCGCTGCCAGGACAGGTAGGGGAAGAGTTCTATTCAGGTGGGCTGGATCCCAGTCAGTTGGCGCTAAGGTTGGCCAACACTCCCAATCTGGAGGAGCTGCGGGTCGATCCCCTTCAGGATGTCGCCAACTTGTTGGACAGCCTACAAACCAACTTGGCCGCGGCTGCACAGAAACCTGCTCCTTCCCGCCCGAAAACAGTGGAGAAAGTGGCAGCCAGCCTGGAGCGCCCCTCCCAGCCCAAAGTGGCCACTGTTTCAGAATCTTTGCTCACGGTGCCCCTGCACAGCAACGATCTCGATTCCTTGGGGCCTAACCGCGGCGAAGGAACTTTTTTGGTGCTGACCACCTACTCCGGAGAGGAAAGCTTGGCGCGAGCTCGGCAAGTTGCCAATGACGCTTTTGTAAGAGATGTGAACGGCCAGAAGTTCGTGCAGTTGGCAGCATTTGAACAACTGGAATATGCCCGCTACCACGCTGAAACTTTGAAGAACAAGGGCTTCAACGTCACCATTGCCGAGCAGTAGCTTTGGCCAGCGGTCGGCAGGATACCCGAAGGTTAGTTACAGCCATTCATTGACAAGTAGCAGTGGAGCAGTGAGATGCCTAGTCCCCCTCTCCCAAAGGGAGAGGGTCTGGGGGTGAGGGCCTTTGGCAGAGCGGAACGGTCGGCAGCCCCCTCCAAACCGATGCAATCCCCTCCCCCTTCCCTTTTTCGCAACCTGACCTAGCTTTTGTAATAGGCAGTGCCTTTATTGACAAAGTCCAACGTGTAGGCGGCTTGGTAGTTAATGGTTGGCTCAAAGACACCCGCCACTGTCATGCTCTCGAAGAAGCTTTGCCAACGCTCGTGGGTCATGGCGCCAATGCCCTTTTCCAGGGCATCGCCAGACAAAATGATGCCGTACTCCTTCAGCTTCTCAAAGCTGTAGGCCAACTGCTCATCAGTCATCTCCGGGTTATCCTGCTTGATGAGGCGGTAGGCGGGGCGGGGATCCTCCAAAAAGCTGTACCAGCCCTTGATAGAAGCATCCACAAACCGCTGCACCAAGTCAGGCTTGCTTTCCACCAGTTGGCGCCGCGTCTCGATGGTGGTGGCATAGGGGTTGTAGCCGTAGTCGGCCAGGAGGAAGACCACTGGCTTAAAGCCTCCTTGTTTTTCAATGGCAAAAGGCTCAGAGGTGAGATACCCCTGCTGGGCCGAGCTGGGATCCGCCAGGAAAGGACCGGGGTTGAAGTTGTAGGGGCGGGTCTGGTCGTCGGTGAAGCCGTACTTGGCCCGCAAAAAGGGCCAGTAGGTGGTAAAAGCCCCTTTGGCCACGAAGATGGGTCGGCCCTTGAGATCCTCCAAGCTCTGGGTGCCGGGATGGGCGAGGAGAACCTGGGGGTCTTTTTGGAAAATAGCCGCCACGCAGATAAGCGGGATCCCTTCCCGCACAGCGTTGATGACCCCTGCGCTTCCCCCCATGGCAAAGTCGGCGGCTCGGCCAGCCAAAATCTGGGTGATGTTGACGCCAGGGCCACCCATTTTGATGGTGACGTCTAGCCCATACTCGCGGTAAATGCCTGTGGCCACCGCCTGATAAAAGCCGCCATGCTCGGCCTGGGCATACCAGTTGGTAGCATAGGAAACTCGCTCGAGCTTGGATCTCTGGGCCACTATCAGAGTGGGGGAAGCCCGTCGTTGAGCCTGAGCCCCTGCTGCGGCCAGCCAACTGCCTCCAAGAGCGGCAGCTCCTGCTTTGAGCAGCTGACGACGGCTGAAGGTGCCGCCCTTGGGTCTAGAGGATCCAACCGAGGCCATAGGTAACTAAAGCGAAAGATGACGCAAGCATTATACATCCCGGAGGAGACCCTGTGTGCCTGGCTACAAGAAGATCTCGGCCACGGCGATCTCACCAGCGAGCTGACCCTGCCCCCCAGCGTTGAGGGGGAGGCGGTGATCCTGGCCAAGGAGCCAGGGATCCTAGCTGGCCTGGAAATTGCCAGGCGGGTTTTCCGGCTGGTGGATCCCCAGCTAGCGTTCGCCTCCCAGGTAGAGGAGGGAGCCTCTGTTGTCGCTGGCCAGGAGGTAGTCCAGATCAAGGGATCCCTGCGGGGCATTCTGGCGGCAGAACGGCTGGCGCTGAACCTTCTCCAAAGGCTTTCCGGCATTGCCACCCTCACCCGCACCTACGTAGAGGCGCTGCGGGGAACCTCAACCCAGCTTCTGGACACCCGCAAAACTACCCCCGGCTTGCGCGCCCTGGAGAAATACGCCGTGCGGGTAGGGGGCGGCAAAAACCACCGCTTTGGCCTCTTCGACGGCATCTTGATTAAGGAAAACCACATTCGCGGTGCCGGCGGCATCTTGGCAGCCGTCCAGCGGGCCAAAGCAGGTGCCCCCCACCACCTCAAGGTCGAGGTTGAGGTGCGCAACCTCCAGGAGCTGGAGGAGGCTTTGGCGGCAGGCGCCGATCTCATCCTTCTCGATAACTTCCCCTTGGAGCAGATCCGGGCTGCCGTTCAACGGGTAGGGGGGAAAGTTCCCCTAGAAGCCAGCGGCAACATGAACCTAGAGCGCGCCCGGAAAGCGGCTGAGGCAGGCGTGGATTACATCAGTGTGGGGGCCCTGACTCACTCGGCCAAGGCCCTGGATCTCTCCTTGCTCGTGGTGCGGCCCTGAGGTTTGCCCCAGGGAGCGCTGTTTCTAATGCTAGGCTAGGTAACGATCCCGCCTAAAGCAGGAAGGCCAGTTGCTGCCTGCTGGCAACTTCTCCTTAGCCCCGCACCAGTCCAGCTCTGCACCCGTGGCCGGCCCAGCCAAAACAGAAGGTTCACCATGACCCAAGAAACCCTTGTCCAGGAAATTGCTCGACTCAAGCAGGAAAGGCAGGCCGTTATCCTAGCCCACTCCTACCAACTCCCCGAGGTGCAGGAAGTGGCGGACTTTGTGGGAGACTCCCTGGGCCTGGCCCGCGAGGCCCAAAAGACAGATGCCCAGGTCATTGTCTTTGCTGGCGTCCACTTCATGGCCGAAACGGCAGCCATCCTCAACCCGGAAAAGACGGTGCTGCTGCCGGATCTGGAGGCGGGCTGCTCTCTGGCCGACAGCATCCGCCCAGAGGACGTTCTGCGCTGGAAGGAGGCCAACCCCGAGGGGCTGGTGGTGGCCTATGTCAACACGGCCGCCGAGATTAAAGCCATGGCCGATGTCTGCGTTACCAGCGCCAACGCTGTGCAGGTGGTGGCCAGCCTGCCGCCGGATCGCCCCATCTTCTTTGTGCCGGATATGTTCCTGGGGGCCTATGTAGCCCAGACAACGGGGAGGGAGTTGGATCTGTTCCCCGGCGAGTGCCACGTCCATGTGGGCATTCGCGAGGAGCACCTCAAGGCAATGGCAGAGAAGCACCCAGAGGCGGAGTTCCTCATCCACCCCGAGTGCAGTTGCGGCTCCAGTTGTCTATTTCTCAAGCCGGACGCCAAGCTCCTTTCTACCGAGGGGATGGTGCGTTATGCCAGAACTTCGGCCAGCCGCGAGTTTGTGGTTGCCACCGAAGTGGGCATTCTCCACCGGCTGCAAAAAGAGGCCCCCGATAAGACCTTTATCCCCGTCAAGGCGGACGCCGTCTGCGAGTATATGAAAAAAATTACCCTGGAGAAGATCTACCGCTCCCTAGTGGAGATGCGCTACGTGATCCAGGTGCCGGAGGCGGTGGCCGAAAAAGCCCGCAAGTCCATCCTGGCCATGCTGTCAGTGCCTGCTGGAGCCTAGAGGGAGCACCCTTGGCGAGGGTCTGTTTTGTCCAGTGTTGTCTACGTCTTTCCTAGCGGAAACAGACCTCTTGATCCTGGGGGCAGGGGTGGCAGGGATCTATGCAGCCCTGTGGGCGGAAGCAGAGGGAGCCAGAACCCTGGTGGTAAGCAAGGATCCCTTGCCTTCTGGATCCACTCCTTGGGCGCAGGGGGGGATAGCTTTTCCACTGGATGCAGCAGATGTGGAAGCCCACCTCCAGGACACCCTGCAGGCAGGCCGGGGCCTGGTGGAGACCGAAGTGGCCCGCTCCATTCTGTGGGAAGCGCCCTTTCATCTGGAGAAGCTTTTGTCCTGGGATCTGCCCTTCCACCCTGAGCCAGTGCGGGAAGGGGGCCATTCGCGGGCGCGGGTACGCCATCTGGGAGGGGATCGAAGTGGGCTATGGCTTCTCAGAGGCCTGCTGGCTCGCCTGAGCAAGCCGCCTTTGGAGGGCTACACAGCCCTCAGCCTTTTGATGGCAGGGGAGAGAGTGGGAGGAGCCCTGCTCCTCGGGCCGGAGGGCTTTCTTCAGGTAAGGGCGGGGGCGGTTCTCCTGGCTACAGGCGGGTTTGGCAGCCTCTTCCCCCTCTCTACGGCGCCGCCGGGAGCTAGCGGCGATGGCATGGCCTTGGCCTGGCGGGCAGGGGCCATCCTAAGGGATCTGGAGTTTGTGCAGTTTCACCCCACCGTCCTGCCCAATGGAGCCCTGGTCAGTGAAGCTGCCCGAGGGGCAGGGGCCGTGCTCCTCAATGCCTGGGGGGAGCGCTTTATGCCTCGTTATGCGGAGCTGGAAGAGCTGGCGCCGCGGGATGTGGTGGCCCAGGCGGTGTTCTGGGAGCGGCAGCGGACGGGGGGAGTTTACCTTGACCTCCGGGCTGTGCCCCATCTGGAAGAGCGCTTTCCCACCGTGGTTGCCTCTGCCCGCGCTTTGAGGCTGGATCCCGGCAAGGATCCCCTACCGGTTGCTCCTGCTGCTCACTACGTCATGGGGGGGGTGCGAACAGATGCTTTTGGCCGCACTGGCCTGCCGGGCCTCTATGCTGCCGGGGAGGTGGCCTCCACAGGGTTGCACGGGGCAAACCGTTTGGCTTCCAACAGCCTTTTGGAAGGGCTGGTCATGGGAAAGCGAGCTGCTCTGGCTGCCCTGCGGGACCTCCAGGAGCCCCCCCTTCAGGTGCAGGCTCTACCTGTGCTGACAGCGCCGCCCTCTCTACTTCCCCAGCTCAGGCAGCAAGCAGAAGAAGCCCTGGGGGTGGTGCGGGAGGGAGAGCGGCTGCGGGCTTTTCTGGCTTTTGCGGAAGCCCTGCCCCTGGAGGAGAAGCCGTGGGCCAGTCGGGAAGAGGTCGAGGCCGGGAGTTTGCTGTTGCTGGCTCGCTGGGTAGCCCAGGGGGCTTTGCTGCGGGAGGAAAGCCGGGGATGCCATTTCCGCAGGGATTTCCCCCAAGAAAGGGAGCCTTTCCACACCGAAGTCTGGGGCTCTACGTTTAAGCAAGCGCCGCTGGATCTGGCGGCTGCCCCAGGGCGGGGCCCTGCCTAGGCGTTCCAGGCGTGGTGGAAAACCCCCGGCCTGTCGATGCGCTCAAAGGTGTGGGCGCCGAAGAAATCCCGCTGGGCCTGGGTGAGGTTCTGGGGCAGCTCGGCGGTGCGGTAGCTGTCGTAGTAGGCCAGGGAGGCGCTGATGGCCGGGATCGGGATCCCCAAGGCTGCTGCAGTGGCCACCACTCGCCGCCAGGATCCCTGCCGTTCCTGGATGGCCCGCTTAAACTCCTCATCCAAAAGGAGGTTGACTAGCTCCGGATCCCTTTGGTAGGCCGACTGGATTTTGCCCAGGAGGCGGGCGCGGATGATACAGCCCCCCTTCCAAATGCGAGGGATCTCGCTGAAGGTGTACACATAGCCGTGGGCAACGGTGGCTTGCCTGAGCAGGGCCATCCCCTGGGCATAGGAGCAGATCTTGGAACAGTAGAGGGCGGCGCGCAGATCCTGAAGGAAGCTGTCGGGATCCCCTTCCAAGGTTGTTCCTGGCCCTGGCAACTGCTGGGAGGCGGCCACCCGTTCCTCTTTCATCGACGAGAGGATGCGAGCCTGCACTGCCGCCTCAATGGTGGGCACCGGCACCCCAAGATCCAGGGCGTCCTTGACCGTCCACAGGCCCGTGCCCTTCTGCCCCGCCTTGTCCAAAATGAGATCCACCAGCGGCTTGCCCGTCTCCGGATCCAGCGTCCCCAAGATCTTGGCGGTAATCTCAATCAAAAACGACTCCAGCTCCGTCTCGTTCCAGGCCTGGAAGATCTCCTGCATCTGGGGGGCTGACAGCTTCAGCCCCCTGCGCATGAGGTCGTAGGCCTCGGCAATCAGTTGCATGTCGCCGTATTCGATGCCGTTGTGCACCATCTTCACGTAGTGCCCACCCCCTTTAGGCCCCAGGTAGGTGACGCAGGGGCCATCGGGCACTTGAGCGGCAATTTTGGTGAGGATGGGCTCCAGTTGCCGATAGGCTTCCAAGCTGCCGCCGGGCATGAGGCTGGGGCCGTTGAGGGCACCTTCTTCCCCGCCGCTCACCCCCATGCCGACAAAGTGGATCCCGCTGGCTTCTAGGACCTCGGCGCGCCGGTCGGTGTCGCTGTAGAGGGAGTTGCCGCCATCGATGAGGATGTCGCCTGGCTCCAGCAGGGGCTTAAGCTCGTCGATGATGGCATCCACCGGCGGGCCTGCCTTAACCATGATCAAGATTTTGCGGGGCCGCTCCATCAGTTGCACCAATTCCGGCAAGCTGTAGGCGGGGGTAATCTGCTTGCCTTGGGCCCTCCCTTGGATAAACTGCTCGGTTTTGGCGCGAGTTCGGTTGTAGACGACAACCGGAAAGCCATTGCGCTCGACGTTGAGGGCCAGGTTTTCCCCCATTACCGCTAGGCCAATGACCGCGAAGCTGGGCTTGCTCATGGTGGGGCAGGGTAACACCTCCCCCAATCTAAGGGGCGATCCGGCCAAGAGGGTTCAGGGATCCTGTTTTCTTCACCTTTTTTTGCCGGCTTTCAAGGACAGCCCAGACTCGCGCGGGTGGAAACCCCGGTTATGGGATGGGATCCCTCTGCTCGCTGGCACAGTTGCCGCAGGGCTGCCCGATCCACGTAGGCGTCGCTAAAGTCGGCGCCGGCAATCTGCGCCCCATCCCAAACGGCCCGCGCGGCGATTGCCCCCCTGAGGTTGGCCCCCCTGAGATCGGCGCCCGCTAGGTTGGCCAGATCCAGCAGGCTGTTGCTGAGATCTGCCCCCGCCAGGTTGGCTCCTGCCAGGTTGGCCTTGGTGAAGGCCACGCCGGCCAGGTTGGCCCCCTGCAAGTCGGCGCCCTGCAGGTTGGCGCTGACAAAGCTACTGCCCCGCCAGTCCTGACCCGACAGATCCTGCCCCTGCAGATCGGCGTTGCTGAAGTTGAGACGGGTCTGGCCACCCGCCGGGGATCCCCACAGGCCCCACAGCAGCAGCGTTGCCCCCAGCAGGATCCCTAGAAGGATGCAAAGTGTTGACGGCATCTGGGATCCCCCCTTTAGTACCTCAGGACGCTTCAAAGGGCTCAACTCCTTCCGCAAGTTCTTATCATGCTTTGGTATGAAAGTAGCTTACTTTGACTGCGCGGCGGGCATTGCCGGCGACATGTGTCTGGGGGCGCTGCTGGATTGCGGGCTGCCCCTAGAGTATCTCAACCAGCAGCTCCAGGCGCTGGGCCTCGAAGGAGAATACAGCCTACAAGTATGCCGGGTGCAGCGGTGCGGCCAGCCGGCTCTGCAAGCGGTGGTGGAGGTGTTGGACGAGTCCCCGCCCGCCCGCCCCTGGAGGGAGATCCAGGCTTTGATTGCCGGATCCCGGCTGGCCCCCGCAGTCAAGGCCCGCAGCCTCAAGGTTTTCGAGAAGCTGGCCCAGGCAGAGGCAAAAGTTCATCAGGTGCCCCTGGAAACAGTGCATTTCCACGAGGTGGGGGCCGTCGATGCCCTGGTGGATATCGTCGGCACCTGTGTTGGTCTCGATTGGCTGCAGGTGGAGCGGGTGATCTCTTCTCCCCACCCCATTGGCGGCGGCTGGGTGGACACTGAGCACGGCAAGCTGGCCGTGCCCGTGCCGGCGGTGATTGAGCTGTGGGAAATGGGGCGTGTGCCAGTGTTCAGCAACGGCGTGGAAGCCGAGCTGGTTACCCCCACCGGGGCAGCCTTGGCGGTGGCGCTGGCAGAAGCGTTTGGGCCCTGTCCGCCGCTGCGGTTGGAAAAAGTGGGGCGTGGGGCCGGCAGCCGCGAGCTGCCCATTCCCAACATCTTTCGTCTCTGGATTGGCCAGTCCCAGGGGGAAGAGCCGACCGAGATCGTCTCGGTGTTGCAAACTCAGATTGACGACCTCAACCCTCAAGTGATTGCCTATACCTGCGAGCAGTTGCTGGCCCTAGGTGCCTGGGACGTGTTTACCCAGCCCATCACCATGAAGCAAGGGCGGCCGGGAGTGTTACTGACGGTGATCTGCCCGCCGGAGCGGGTGCCGGAGTGCCAAGATTTCATCTTCCGGGAAACCACCACCCTGGGCATCCGCCACTCCCAGCAGCAGCGCACCGTCCTGGAGCGAAGGATCGAGCGGGTGGAAACCCCCTACGGCCTGGTGGACATCAAGGTGGCCTGCCGCCACGGCCACATCGTCAACGCCCAGCCGGAGTTTCGCGACTGTGTGGCCCGCGCCCAAGAGTTCCGCGTGCCGGTCCAGACGGTGTGGCTGGCAGCCCAAGCGGCCTGGCAAAAGCGGCTGCAGGGGGATCCCGCCTAAGAAGGTTGGGCCTTGGACAAGCGCATGCTCGTGCATAAGATCTGGCTGGATATAAGGATTTATGGAGCCAGATCGGAAATGTTCCAGAGTAGGCAACGGGGCTCTTCCTCAGATTCCCGATGGATTGGCTCCTGTTGGACAGAGATGCGGATCCCTGACCTGCTAGCCTGAAAAATATCAATACCCCGCGCTCTTGCCGACAACCGCAACCATGGAATCCCAAGCCGCCCAATTTAACTTCGACCGCCAACTCTGGGATCGCTTTATCAGCGTAGCGCAACCCTACTTCTACCCGCGGGTGCGCTACGGGGGCTGGATCTTCTTCGGCTTGCTAGCAGCATCCATGGTGTTTGTGGTTGCCCTCATGTTTTTTGTCGAGATTGGGGTAACCCTGGTTGGACAGGCTCTTTTTCCAGAGTTCTTCCGCACCCTAGCAGCAGGCTTGGTCGAGCAAACAGAGAGGAATTTAGCCTCGCCGGTGCTATGGGTGGCCGCAGCCAGTTTGGCCCTGAGCAGCCTGGCCTTTGGGCTGGTGTGGCGCCAGATTTGCCGCCGTTGGCTGCAATGGGTGCTGCTGACCTTTTTGCTGTTCCTGTCGCTAACGGTAAACCGGCTGAACGTGATGATCAGCTTTATCTTCCGGTTTATCGACACGGCTCTGCAGCAAAAAGAAGAGAGCACCTTCTGGCAATTTTTGATCATCTATGGCGTGCTGATCATCTCCGCCATCCCCATTTTGGTTATTTACCGATATACACGGCTAAAGCTGGCCCTGTTTTGGCGGGAATGGCTGACCGACTACTTTCTGGATCGCTACTTTGATCGGCGGGCCTACTACGAGCTGGATTCCAACGCCGCTAACACAGAGATCGATAACCCTGACCAGCGCATCTCGGAAGATGTACGCTCCTTTACCGGCACCACTCTTTCTTTTTTGTTGGATATTCTTGACTCCATCCTCACCCTCTACGCCTTTACTGGGATTCTCTACAGCATTTCCCGCCCCCTAGCGGTGGGGCTGGTTATCTATGCTACCATCGGCACCGGGATCGCCATTTTGGCCGGCCGCAAGCTGATTAAAATTAACTTCGATCAACTGCGCTACGAGGCCGACTTCCGCTACAGCCTAGTCCACGTGCGGGACAACGCCGAGTCCATTGCTTTTTACCAAGGGGAAGACCTGGAGCTGAGACAGATCTTGAACCGCTTTGCTGCCGCCTTGCGCAACTTTAATTTGCTGATCATCTGGCAGGCCATTATCGACATTTTTCAGTACGCCTATAACTATTTCACTCGCATTGTGCCCTACGTAATTGTGGCCCCCCTTTACTTTAGCGGCGTGCGCGATTTCGGCACCATTACCCAGGCTACCATCGCCTTTAGCCAGGTGCTGAGCGCCCTTTCGATTGTGGCCAACCAGATCCAGAGCATCTCCAGCTTTGCCGCCGGGATCAACCGCCTGGGATCCTTTTACGAAGCTTTGGAGAATCCTGCCCTGCGCCAGCTGCGCCCTCGAGAAAGTACCATCCAAACCCGCATTGCTCCCCAACTGGCCCTGCAGCAGGTGACTTTGCTAACGCCTAATTCGGAACGAACCCTGGTGCGGGATTTGTCCTTGACTTTAGAGGCGGGCCAACGGCTGCTGATTGTGGGAGCCAGCGGCAGCGGCAAGAGCTCCCTCCTGCGGGCCATTGCCGGCCTGTGGAACAACGGCCAGGGATCCATTGCCCGCCCCGATACCACCGAGATGCTCTTCCTGCCGCAAAAGCCCTACATGCTGCTGGGATCCCTGCGGGATCAACTGCTCTACCCGGGCCGCCGCCGGGATCTTAGCGACGCAGATCTCCTCCGGGTTTTGGCCCAGGTGAACCTGGCCGATTTGCCGGAGCGGGTGGGCGGCTTCGACGTGGAGAAAGATTGGGCTAGCACCCTCTCTTTGGGCGAACAGCAGCGCTTGGCCTTTGCCCGCATTTTGATTACTCAGCCCCGCTACGCCATTTTGGACGAGGCCACCAGCGCCCTGGATGTGGCCAACGAAAAGCTGCTCTACCTGCAACTGCAGCACCTCAACACCACCTACGTCAGTGTCGGCCACCGACCCACTCTCCTGGCCTACCACGATCTGGTCTTGGAGCTGCAGGGCAACGCTGCTTGGAAGCTCTGGTCGGCGGCAGACTACGGCGCCCGCCTGGCGCTGGCCGGCTAGAGCTTTGGGGCCGGCTGCAAGCGCTACAGCAGGCTGTAAAGAAGCCAACTGGACGTTGCTGGCAAGAGGTGATACCCTATTTCACAGGTATTCCGACCGGATTACTGGGGAATTAGATGACCTCCTCTGCCACCTCCGAAGCCAGGCGCTCCAAAGTAGAGCACATCAAGGCTGAAAGCAACTTTCTGCGGGATCCCTTGCAGCAGGAGTTGGCCCAAGACACCACCCACTTCAGCGAAGCGGCGGTGCAGGTGCTCAAGTTCCACGGTGTCTACCAGCAGGACGACCGGGATCTGCGGCAGCAGCGAAAGCAGGAGGGACTGGAGCGGGCCTACCAGATGATGCTGCGCACCCGCATTCCGGGGGGGCATGTGCCGCCACAGTTCTATTTGACCCTGGATCGGCTGGCCGATGAGTACGGCAACGGCACCTTGCGCGCCACCACCCGACAAACCTTGCAATTACACGGGATCCTGAAGAAAAATCTCAAGGCCACAGTGGCCAGCATTATTCGGCAGATGGGATCCACCCTGGCTGCCTGTGGAGATGTCAACCGCAACATCACGGCGCCGGCTGCCCCCTACAAGAACCGGCCTGCCTACCGCTATGCCCAGGAGTATGCGCGCAAACTGGCAGATCTCCTGGCGCCGAAGACTTCTGCCTACTACGAGCTGTGGGTGGATGGGGAGGCGGTTCCCATCCCGCCGGTGGATGCGGAAGTCCGGGAAGCGGAGCAGTTTGTCGGCAACGGGGTGAGGCTGGAGGGGCCAGAACCTCTGTATGGCCCGGTCTATTTGCCCCGCAAGTTCAAGACGGCCATCGCCGTAGCTGGGGAGAACACCGTCGATGTGTACTCCCAAGACCTGGGTTTGATCGTGCTCACCGACCGCAAGGGCAACCTCAAGGGCTTCAACATCGTGGTGGGCGGCGGCATGGGGCGCACCCACGGCAAGGAGGAGACCCAACCCCTTTTGGCCCAGAAACTCTGCTTTGCCCCGCCGGAAGCGGTGTACCGGATTTGCCAGGCGGTTTTGGCGGTGCAGCGGGATCACGGCAACCGCTACGACCGCAAGCAGGCGCGGCTGAAGTATCTGGTGCGCGACTGGGGGATCCGCAAGTTTCGCCGCGTGGTCGAGCAGTACCTGGGGGAAAAGCTATTGCCCTTCCGACGGATGCCCAAGTTTGTCCCCAATAGCGACGACTACCTGGGCTGGCACGAGCAGGGGGATGGCCGTTGGTTTTTGGGCCTCTCCATTGAAAATGGCCGCATCCAGGATACGCCGGAGCGGCAGCTGAAAACGGCCCTGCGCAAGATTGTGGAGGAATTTTCCCTGCACCTGCGGCTTACCCCCACGCAGGACGTGATCTTCATCGACATCGAGGAGGGCCAGCGAGAGGCCATTAACCAGATCCTCAAGTCCCACGGGGTGCTCTCCAAAGAGGAGATCCCGGAGCTGGTGCGGCTTTCCATGGCCTGTCCGGCGCTGCCCACCTGTGGCTTGGCCATTACCGAGTCGGAGCGGGCCCTGCCCACCCTGATCCGCCAGTTGGATCAGGTGTTGCGGGAGCTAGATCTGCAGGATTCGCCCTTTTTGGTGCGCATGACCGGCTGTCCCAATGGCTGTGCCCGCCCCTACTTGGCAGAGCTGGGACTGGTGGGATCCGCTCCCGATCACTACCAGATTTGGCTGGGGGCCAGCCCGCAAGGGGATCGCCTGGCTCAGCCGTTTCAGGATCGGGTGCACATCAGCCAAATTGTGCCTTTGATGAGGATTCTCCTGCAGCTCTACAAACAGGAGCGCCACCCCCAAGAGCGCTTTGGCGACTACTGCCACCGGGTGGGGATCCCCTACCTACAGGCCCAGGTGCAGCGGCTCCAGCAGGTTCAAAGCTAAGGGGACTGCCCCTCCCTTCCTCACTGAGGGCAAAGTGGGTCACTGGTTCAGGAGGCTGCTAGGCTTCCAGGGGAGCGAATGATAGAGTACAAAGAGGTTTTGTGCGAGCCCCTTCATGCCTCAGTCCAAACCTGACGAACCTTTCGTCCGCAAGGTCTTCAAAGCGCTGGTGCTGGTGGTCGGCGCAGCGATGTTCCTAAGCTTCTCCTTTGGCCCCATCCTCCAGGCGCTGGGGCCTTCGGACTCGCAAGACACCGCCAACTTGGTTACTGAGCAACTGCGGGCCCAGGCGGACGGCTACCGGGCTGTGCTGGAACGGGAGCCGGATAACCCCATCGCCCTGCGGGGGTTGATCGACACGCAACTGCAGCTCAACGAGCCGCAAGGGGCCATCGAGCCGCTGAAGAAGCTGGTGGAACTGGAGCCGGAAAATCGGCAACTGCGAGCTTTTTTGGCCCAGATTCAGCAAGATACAGGGGATCTGGAAGGGGCATTAGAGCAGCTCCAGATCCTTCACGAGAAGGATCCCAAAGATAGCCAAGTCCTGCAGGAGCTGGCCGACGTTCAACTAGCGCTGGGCCGCCCTTCTCAAGCCATTGAACTACTGGAGAACTATCTGAAGGAAGTCCCGGAAGATAACGATGTCCGTCTGCGCTTGGCCTTTATCTACGTCCGCAATAACCAGACGGAAAAGGCTGTCGCCCTCTACGACGAGATGATTGCGGCAGATCCCAGCGACTTTGCGCCCGTGTTGGGCAAAGCAATAGCCCTTACCTCCGCCACCGATGAAAACCTACGGGCAAAAGCCCCGGAGCTATTTGAGCAAGCAGCCCGCCTGGCCCCACCCAAGGTGCGGGAGGAAATCCGGCAACAGGCCAAGCTGTATGCCCAAAGAAACCAGCCTTAGGCTGTAGAGAGTCAGGGGACTGCTGCCTGAGGATGTAGGTAGCAGAACTTGCAACTAGCCATCCCCCTCAGGCGTCAGAGAGATCCTTGAGGGCCGCTTCCACCGACGGATAAGTCTTGAAAAGAGAGTCCAGACGGGTAACCTTGAGAACTGTCTTGGCTTTCTCTCCTAAACCGCAGAGCTTGAGATGACAGTCGGCGGCGGCGCAGGCGCGTCTTGCCCACACCAAAGCCGAAACCCCCCTGCTGTCGATCTGCGTGACCTGGCTCAGATCCAGTAAGAGGTGCTTGGGTTTCTTGGCGAGAATCTGACTCAGCTCTTTCTGCACCAAAGCACGCTCCAGCTGTCCTGCAGGAAGCTTGACGAGGGCGACAAGGGATCCCTTGGGGCTGAGCCGGGTGGAAACATTCACAAAAGGCTGAGAAAGTCAAGGGCGGGAGCCACATTGATTCTGAACCAAAGCCACCGGGTTGGGTTCCGCCGGGCAACTTTTATTTGAGATGTGGGAAGGTAGCTCTAATGGATACGCACGGGATCCCGGATTGGTTGGGGGATGCGGCTGCCCTGGGTTTGTTGGCCCTGCAGATGCCGATGGCGGCGGTGTTGCTGGCGCGGCTGCTGCCCTCTTTGTGGCGCCCTTCCCCTCTGCCCCCTGGCCAAGCGGGGATCCCCTTCCCGACGGGCCTGGTCAGCGTCTTGCTGCCCACCCTCAACGAGGCCGAGCGCCTGGATCCCTGTCTGGAAGGGCTGCACCGCCAGGGAGCGGTTGTGCGCGAAGTTCTGGTGGTGGATAGCCGCTCCCAGGATGGCACCCGCGAAAAAGTGCTGCAAATGGCCGCGCGGGATCCCCGCTTTCGCCTCGTTACCGACGATCCCCTGCCCAGCGGCTGGGTCGGTCGCCCTTGGGCGTTGCACTATGGATTTCTCCAGTCGGATCCCGCCTCTGAGTGGATCTTGGGCATTGATGCCGACACCCGCCCCCAGCCGGGCCTGGTGGAGCGGCTGCTGGAAACTGCCCAGGCCAAAAAGCTGGATCTCATCACCCTGGCGCCGCAGTTTATCCTGCAGCACTGGGGGGAAGGCTGGCTGCAGCCAGCTCTTTTGACAACCCTGATCTACCGCTATGGGGCGGCAGGGGAGACTCCCCACTTGCCGGAGCGGACGATGGCCAATGGGCAGTGTATGTTGGTGCGCCGCTCGGTGCTGGAAGCCATGAACGGCTATACCCTGGCGCGGGCCTCCTTTTGCGACGATGTCACCTTGGTGCGGCAGATCGCGGCAGCCGGCTTTAAAGTAGCTTTTTGCGACGGTCGGCACCTGCTCAAGGTGCGCATGTACACCTCTTTGGCCGAAACTTGGCGGGAGTGGGGCCGATCCCTGGATTTGAAAGACGCCACCCCCAGGGCCCAACTGTGGGGGGATATGGCCCTGCTGGTGCTTACCCAAGGGATCCCACTCTTGGCAGTGGGGGGGCTGGGGATCAAGGCCGGGCTGGGGTTCCCCTTTTCCCTAACAGAGCAAGTGTTGTTGGGGCTCAACCTGGGCTTGCTGGCCCTGCGACTGGGGGTGCTGATGGGCATTCGCGGCTCTTATCAGGATCCCCCCTGGACGTTTTGGGCTTCGCCGCTGGCGGATCCCTTGGCTGTCCTGCGGGTGATCTTGTCAGCCCTCAGCCGCCCCCGCTCTTGGCGCGGGCGCACCTACTAGTCGACTGCCTCAGGATCTCACCTGCCCCGCGAAGCGCAGCGGAGTGACAGCAGGCGCAAGCGAGTGTTGGGTGGCCCTCAAATAAGGCAACCCCTGATCGAGTAAGCCTAGCTGCACCGCTCTTTCAACAGGGTAGTTTGTGATCACTAGCTCCGTGATTTTGCCTCGTTTTGTCCCCTTGCAGTTGATAGCCCGGTTTGCTTGAACTTCATCAATAGCAAAGAAGGGCATAGCGTACAAAGAGCGAATGATTGCGGTGTCAGAATTAGAAAGCATGATGTACACCTTATTCTTGCTTAAGTCAATGCAAATGTCTCGTAATCGCTCTTGATCCTCTAGGCCGAAGCCACTGGCATGATAGGAGGTAAAGTTTGATGTTTGCGAGACAGGAACGTAAGGCGGGTCGAAATACACCCAGTCGCCTGGCTTGGCCCTCTCAACAACCGTATCAAATGGCACGCACAAAATTTCAACATTTTGTAGAGCAAGGGATGCAGCTAAAAGATTGTCCTTGTCTAGATACTTTGGAGCTTTATATCGCCCAAAAGGAACATTGAACTTTCCTTGCCGATTGACGCGATACAAACCATTATAGCCTGTCTTGTTCAGGTAAATCATGCGCGCTGCTCGTCCTACAAGACCCATTGACCAAGGATCTTTCTCTCGAATCTGGTAATAAAAACTTTCATTGTGTGGAAATTCGGAGAGTAGTTGAATAACTTCCCAAACATGATCGCGAATAGCCAGGTAAGTATCTATCAGCTCAGCGTTGATATCGGAAAGGATCGCCTGTTTGATTTTGCATTCTCTATACAGGCGAAAGAAAAGCGCGCCACTCCCAACAAAAGGCTCGTGGTAAGTTCTGAAATAGACCGGCATCCGCTCTAATAGGGCGTCTGTCAGTTGTGTCTTGCCACCGGCCCATTTTAGAAAAGGTCGCGGAAGAAGCAAATCGCTCATGTTACAATCCAAAATACAAACGTAACCAATCTTCTAAATCGCTGAACCAAACCACTTTCTCAGTAGACATCGGTTATCCTTGCATGTTCTTTGAAAACCCTTCGCCGTCAATTACCTCGATCCCTGGAATAGGCCAGTGCTCCATATCTTGAATGGTTGCAGGGATCTTCTCTTCCGCTGTGCCTGACGTCGCCTGAAACTTACACTCCACTCCCAGTCGCTTGCCGCTTTTTTCATCGCTAATGACCACATCAATATACCGCTGTTGCCCCCACAGCCTTCGTGCTGGTCTTCAATCCAAGAGATTGTGCCAGAGCAACAACTCGCTGCTTTAATTCGTCACCACTTTTAGGCGCTGTTCTTTTTCCTGACATAGAGAAAACTCCTCACAGACAATCAGCTTCGTTTGTTTTCACCACCCCTGCGCTCTCCCATCGCCACCCAACTCCCGAAGCTTTGCGGCTAGGCGCTGCTGTTCCTGACGGACTTGGGCGAGGGCTGCTACTGCCGCTCCTGCCCTACTTGTTCAATTCCCCCAGAAGCAAATTCCCGTCGGCAGTCCACCACTGCAAGTAGGTGGCTGTGGTTTCTACTTTTTGTCGGTGCCACACCCTCAAGAACCAGCCGATCTCCGGAGTCCAGTAGCAGTGGTTTTCATCTGCTGTTGCAGAAGCACATAGCAACCTTAATACAGATTAGTGATCGGGGGCAAGATGGATTTAATGCAGGGGCTCGTGGATTTCGTAGACAGCAACCCCGATCTCCGAGAGCTGGGGCAAGCCTTAGCTGTCAAAACAACACTCCAAGGCCATACTCACCCCTAGGTCTGTGACGTGTTGCAAGTGTCATCAAGCTTTATCAGCAACCGGAACTTATACTCCCAAACCAAGGAGCTGCTGGACTTGCTCTAGCTTATCGAGGCTCAAAGCCCTATCTCTCTCCCGAATAAAAAGCTGCTGCTATTGCGATGAGCTGAAGGAAAGTTTAGAAGAGGCAGTCCCAGAAGAATGAGGAAGCAGTTGCTCAAAAAAAGAGATACGGCATAAGGCAAAAAAGTAGAAGCTCCTGATGGACAAGGGGGAGCTAACAGTGTTTATGGTAGATGAGCGTCACCCGCTATGAGGTTACCTTTGTGGATAGAGGTGGGGGGTAAAGGAGAACAGATTGCGGCCGATATTAAGAATATCAGGGGGAGGCGAAGTTACTTTGGGGCATTAGATTATGACAAGAGAGAGTTTCTGTTGCAAGTATATAATAAGGCAGATTCTCAAAGCATGAGAGCGTTTATAGAGTACTTAAGACTTGAGAAAAAAGAACAAAGGATAGCGATTTTTTGGGATGGGGCGGACTATCGTTGCTGTAAATAGGTTAGGGCGTATTTAGAAGAAGTGAGCCAGAGGTTAAGAGAAGAGGAGTGGCCAGTCAGGTGCATTCTTTTTGTTCCTTATACAACCGGAACAGAATTTTGATTTTCCTATCATGAATATCTTAGGAATGCTACGATCAGCAGGGAAGTTACAGGAGCTATGCTATGCTGGGGTGTTAGTCATCGAAATCAGCATGCGTGTCCATTACTTACAACATGTGCCCTTTGAAGGTCTGGGCTATATAGAGTCCTGGCTCAAAGCCAAGGAATACCCTGTAACGGGCACAAGGTTTTTTGAATCGACGAGATTGCCGAGCCTAGATGAATTTGACATGCTCATCGTCATGGGTGGCCCCATGAGTGCCAATGACGAAAGTGCATTTCCTTGGCTAGGTCAGGAGAAGGAGTTTATCCGCAATGCCATCGAGGCCGGCAAGTCCATTTTGGGCATCTGTCTGGGGGCGCAACTGATTGCCAGCGCAATGGGTAGCCGAGTGTTTCCAAATCGTGTTAAGGAAATAGGCTGGTGGCCGGTACGAGGGGTACAGCCCCCTGATGAGCTAACCTTTCGCTTCCCGCCCTCGATTGAGGTTTTTCACTGGCACGGGGAAACTTTCGAGCTGCCGCCCAGTGCAATTCACCTTGCCAAAAGCGAAGGCTGTGAGAATCAGGCCTTTCAGCTTGGACGCTCAGTGATCGGCCTCCAGTTTCACTTGGAAACCACGCCAGAATTGGTGCAAGGGCTTGTCTCCCACTGCCGCAACGAACTGTTGCCATCTACCTATGTGCAGTCGGAAGCAGAGATCCTCTCAGCCTCCCCTGAGAAGTACCAAGCCATAAACCGTCTAATGGGCGAGGTTCTCTCCTTTCTCTGTCGCTCCGATCCCTAGGCCCCGCGCTGCGCTCTAGAGAGCGGCCAAAGCCGTAAGATGCAGATCTGCAAGCCAAAGTTCCAAGAGGATAGACGTGGGCCATCAGGTTTTGGGACTGGGGATCGCGGGTTGGTCGGCTGCACGGCTGCTGCGGGCCCAGGGAAAAGAGGTGTGGGTCTGGGACGAGCAGGATTCGGAGCTCTTGCGGCAACGGCAGGCGGAGCTGGAACGGGAAGGGATCCCTGTCCACTTGGGCCAGCCTTTTCAACTGCTGCCGGGAGTGAAGCAGGTGGTGGTCAGCCCGGGCATTGCCTGGGATCACCCGCTGCTGCAAGAGGCGCGGCGGCAAGGGATCGAGGTGGTGGGAGAGGCGGAGCTGGCCTGGCCGTTTCTTGAGCACCTGCCTTGGGTGGGGATCACGGGCACCAACGGCAAAAGCACCACCACGGCCCTGGTGGCGGAGATGTTCAAGGTGGCAGGGCTCGAAGGGATCCCCTGCGGCAACATCGGCTTACCTCTGTCGCAAGTGGCTCTAGAAACCTGGCAAGGGCGGCGGCAGCCGGCTTGGATCGTGGCAGAGCTGAGCAGCTACCAACTAGAAGCCAGCCGCCACCTGATGCAGAGCTCCCCCGGCAGCCCGCCCCGCATTGGGGTGTGGACAACTTTCACCCCCGATCACCTAGAGCGGCACGGCACCCTGGAGCGCTACGCCGGCTTTAAGGCGCGGCTGCTGCAGCGGGCCCAGTGGCGGGTGGTCAACGGCGAGGATCCCTACCTCTTTCGCCGCCGGCAGGACTGGGAAAACACCTACTGGGTTTCGCTGCAAGATCCGCAAGCGGATGTTTTCCTGCGGGGGAGCACTCTTTACATCCAGGGAGAAGCGGTAGCCGAGCTGGAGGATTTTGCCGAGCGCTGCCCAGGCTCGCACAACTTGCAGAACCTGCTCCTAGCGGCAGCGGCTGCTCATCTGGCCGGGATCCCCAACACTGCCATTCAAGGAGCCATCCGCTCTTTTGCCGGCATGCCCCATCGCCTGGAGCGGGTAGCCCAAATCCAGGTGGGATCCACCCCCATCCGCTTTGTCAACGACAGCAAAGCCACCAACTACGAGGCCGGCTGGGTGGCCCTCAACGCCCTCTCCCCGCCCATCATCCTCATTGCCGGTGGAAGGGCCAAACAGGGGGACCCCTCAGCCTGGCTGCGGCTTATTCAGGCTAAGGTGGCCCGCGTGTTGCTCATTGGGGAGGCTGCCCCTGCCCTGGCCCAGGCCCTCCAGGAGATCCGCTATACTGACCTCGAGATCCTGCCAACGCTAGATGTGGCGGTGGAAAGGGCTTTTGTAGCTGCTTGCTCCCTAGCGCAAGCCCTGGACAATCCGGCCCAGCCCATCACCGTCTTGCTCTCGCCTGCTTGTGCCAGCTTTGACCAGTACTCCAGCTTTGAGCACCGTGGCCACCACTTCCGCGCCTGCTGCCAAGCCCTTGTGGGATCCCTGGAATGCTGAAGCCCGCTGGCTGCGCTGGCTGACGCTGGTCTGGTTGGGGATGGGACTAGCGATGCTGTTTTCCGCCTCCTACCCGGTGGCGCAGCAGACTACCGGCGATGGCCTCTACTTTTTTAAGCGCCAGGTGCTCTGGTCAGGGCTGGGGCTGGTCTGCTTCACCATCCTAGTGCGCATCCCCTTGCAGCGCTGGTTCCCCTGGGCGGGGATCCTCTGCCTGCTGGGCATTGGCTTGGTCTGGGCCACCCACGTGCCAGGTCTGGGGGTTTCCCGCCTGGATGCCAGCCGCTGGCTGGATCTAAAGGTGATCCCGATTATTCAGCCTGCGGAATTGCTCAAGCCCCTGTTGGTGCTGCAGGGATCCTGGGTGTTTGGCCGTTGGTTTTACCATCCCCTCTGGTTTCGCGGCGTCTGGGTCGGGCTCTTTGCTTTGGCGCTGCTGGGGATCCTCATCCAGCCCAACTTGGGTACCACCGCCATCTGCGGCCTTACCCTCTGGGTCATGGCCTGGACGGCTGGGCTCCCCCTTTTTACCCTCTT
The DNA here is from genome assembly GCF_000013205.1 of Synechococcus sp. JA-3-3Ab. Taxonomy (NCBI): domain Bacteria; kingdom Bacillati; phylum Cyanobacteriota; class Cyanophyceae; order Synechococcales; family Synechococcaceae; genus Synechococcus; species Synechococcus sp. JA-3-3Ab. The sequence goes on from NC_007775.1 coordinate 974,474, forward strand.
GGCTACCGCGGGACTGGGGATCTTGGCGGCTGGGGTGAGCATTCTCAGCAAAGACTACCAGCGGCGGCGCATCTTAGCCTTTTTGGATCCCTGGGGGAATGCTCAGGGGGACGGCTACCAGTTGGTGCAGAGCCTTTTGGCTATTGGCTCAGGTGGCTGGTGGGGCAAAGGCTATGGTCTTTCCCTACAAAAGCTGTTCTACCTGCCCATCCAGTACACGGACTTCATCTTTGCTGTGTATGCAGAAGAGTTTGGCCTGGTGGGATCCCTTTTCTTCCTGGGGCTATTGAGCGCCTACACCTGGGTCAGCTTGCGGGTTATGCGGCGCTGTCTCGACCTGCCTGCCCGGCTGGTGGTCTGCGGCTGTCTGATGTTTTTGGTAGGGCAGGCACTGCTGAATATCGGCGTGGTCAGCGGCCTACTTCCGACTACAGGGGTGCCCTTGCCCCTGTTTAGCTACGGCGGCAGCTCGATCCTGGCGGGGCTGATCATGGCGGGGCTGTTGGTCCGGGCCGCCCGCGAGGTGGGCTAAGGCCTGTAAGCTTCTCACTCGGTAGCCAGTAGATAAAGACTTGGGGGTTCAGAGGGGATCAATCGGTAGGGATCCGCCTGGTTAAGCTCTCGACAGAGGTGAGCAAAAGACTGGAGACCTTCGAGGCGCTCCGTGAGCTCGCTGAGGATATCCAAGTATTCGGCCAGGGCAGCTTGGGCAAGATACCAAGATTTGTCCAGCTCTTGGAAATAGGTCATCTGGAACTCGACGGAGAGGTTCTTTTCTCTGAGGAAGCGCTGCTCCGGCGTAAGGGCTCGGTCGAAGGGAGAAAGACGAGCAATGCGCTGGATGCGCTCGCTAGAGATGCGGCCAGCAAAGCCGGGAGCTTTGTACGTGTAGGCCGTCCGGAGCTGAGGCCGATCCGCTGGCAAGAGAGCTGCACACCACCTTTCGCTTAGCTCCCGGAAGCGAGGAACCTCGAAGTCCAGGACATCAACAGCATCTTGAAGGTACCCATGTTTAAGCAGAAGCTGGGATTCCGCCGCTAGGGAAACCGCCCAACCCTTGAGAGCAATATCGCTGAGCAATAGGCAGTGGACCTGGCGCTCAACAGGGATCTGATGGGCTTGGTCAGAGAAAAAAATTCGGATATTTCCTGTCCTTCCTCGATGCTGTTCTCGAGGTTAAGTAGCCACGACCTCAGCTCCTTATCACCTCTCGTAGAGGCTTTAATGAAGTTATAGCAGTCTTTAAAAAGAGAGCTGACCATCCACCGCCTGGTACTGGGATCTACATCCGACGCTTCAGAAGAGTTAGCTCCCCAGGCACATTGAGCATAAAAGAGTGCAATAGCAGAAAGAGGAACGATGCAAGGCGGCTCTGGAAGAGCCAGAATCTCCTGAATTTCCTCCCTCAGCTCCTCGATCCTTTGCTCTAGAGGGTTGTCGGTTTGATTCCGCATGTCAACCCTGTTGAGCAAGAAGACCATCAAACTGGTTTGACCTCTGAGAAACTCTACGACATCCTTTAGCTCTCTCAAGAGAGTTTCCCGTCCTTGCCAATCTGTCTGAGAGTAATCCAGTGCAACAAAGCTAAAGCACTTGCTGACATGCTCTTGGATAATCCTAAGGCTTGTTTATCTTGAATTGAGTTTAGGCCAGGCAAGTCATAAATCTCGACCTGTAAGCCCTCAGGCAGGCCTAACAGAAAAGGATTTCTGACCGGCAGCAGCGGACACTCAACGTCTACCTGAGGGATGCCCACCTCCGCTTCATCCCTCTTCTTCCTCTTCTTTCGCCGCTCTTGGTGGTAGGCCTCCATCGTCAGCTTGAGCCGGCTGTAGATTTCTTCGTCCCTCTGGTCTTCCCACGTGCCGCATTCCCAGGTAGCTCCTTCGGTATTGTGGATAACTAGCCTGCTCCGCTCGCTGTGCCTAATCCGCAGGATCCCGGCACTCATCTCCTGGGGCTCAATAGGCGCGATTTTCCGGCCAATGAGGGCGTTCACAATAGTGGATTTACCCGAAGAGGTGGTGCCAATGGTGGCGATCCGGAAGGAGGGCTTCTGTAGGCGGGCAACAGCCTCTTCGTAGACAACCCGAAAGGCCTGCAGCTTTTCCAGCAGCACAGAGCTGCTAATGACGTCGTGGTATTCGCTGAGGATCCCGGCAGTGAGGTTGCCAAGGGTGAACAGTGACTCTCCTGCGATCCGCAGGGCTACCGAGGGATCCGTAGAATCAAGCCTGTGATGCGCTCCTTCAGATAGAGTTAAGATGACATGCCGACAGCTCTCAAGCCGCTTCGCCGGCATCATAGTCCTTTCGCTAGTGCCGTGGTTCGTTTTCTTCGCATTTTTTCAGCGTCCTTCTTGCCAGCAATGCTGATTTAGTAGCATAAAGAAATGGCTCTAAAATGCACATAGCCGCCGGCAGTTCTGGGGTCAACAAGAGGTAGTTTGCGAATGATGGATGGCTCTTTGCAATCTTTCTTCGCCTCTGCCAGCCAGGTGGGGCTGGGAGTAGCGGTCTTCCTGGCGCTGCTCACTCTGCTGGCCTGGATCCGCAACTGGCCTTGGAAGTTTTCGCTGGTGGGCTACACGGCCTTTACGCTGGTTTTGACGGCGGGCTGTTTTGCCCTCAGTTTGGGGCCGATCTTTCGCTCCCGCATCCCCGGCGCTGCTCCCTACACCACGGTTTACGACCAAGGGGCGGAGCGGGCAGTCATCGCCGTCAGTCCGGACATCACCCCCGAACAGCTGATCCTCACGCTCAAGCAGGCGGCTAGCGATCTGGCATCCTCAGGCCGCTTCTCCACCGGTTCGCCGGTGTTTACCCTGCAGGCCCGCACCGTCATCCACCCTGAGCCGGGGGTTTCCGAGCCCTTGCTTTTGGGCACGCTGCAACAGCCGCTGGGAAAACGCCTGCGCACCCCGGAAGAACAACAGCAGCAGCAAATCCGGCTGGAGGAAGAGGCCTTTGCTCGGCTGCGCAAGCTGGCCCAGGTTCAGGCTGCGGCTTCTTCCGCTGAGGGTGGGTTGGGAGAGTCCCCCTTGTCCCAGTCTTGAGCGCTAAGCCAGCGCCGCAGATCCCGTCCTACCTGGTCGGGGATCTCCCAGGGGAAGAGGTGGGCCACATGGGGATAGACAATGCAGGTGCACTGGGGCAAGGCGCGGGCAGTGGCCAGGCTGCTGGCGGCAGTGATGTGGCGATCCCGCTCGCCAGCCATGAGCAACACAGGTATGTGCAGCTGCTGCAGCTCTCCCTCGCGGTTGTAGCCCTGTCGAAGGGCAGCGCGTAGGGCTTGGCGAGCCTGAGGAGAGGTATGCAGGTAAGCCGGCAAAGCTGCCTGGGCCAGGTAGCGATAGGTTCTCGGGGTATGTCTCTGGATTAGGTAGCGGTAGAGAGAGCGGCGGCCAAAGGTGTCGATGTTCCACTCCCAGCCGGGCCAGAGCCAGTTGAGCAGCGAGGCAATGCCAGTGTTGAGCTGATCCCAAAAATCGGTGGGGGGATGGTTGCTACGAGGACAGGCGGCGCTGGCCACCAAGACCAAGCCTTTGACCCGTCCCGGCAGCCGCAAGGCCAGCTCCAGGGCCAGGATCCCGCCCAGCGACCAGCCCAGCAGCAGGCACTCCCGCCAGCCCAGGCGATCCAGCAGCTCCTGCAAATCCTCCAGGTGGGCCGACATCTCAAAGGGATCCCGCACCTGCGAACGCCCGTAGCCGCGCAGATCCGGCGCCACACAGGGGTGCATCCCCGCCACCGCCTCGGCAAAAACTTCCATGCAGTCGGCATTGCCCGGATGGCCGTGGAGCAGCAGGATGGGCAGCGAAGGGATCCCTTCTCCCCAAACACGACAGTGGAGCTGTAGGCCCATCGGCTTACCAGAGCACTTTGAAATTGCACTGAAATCGCAGGGTCAGGCGCTGGCCGCCTTTTTTGGCGTCGGCTGCAGCTTCACCCCGTTGGGGATGCAGATTAAGTTTTGATCCAGCACCTGCACAAACCCCTTCGAGCGCAGGGATCCCAGCAGGCGAGTAACCGTCACGCGGGTGGCACCAATGGCATCCCCGATCTGGGCGTGGGTGAGGGGCCAGGGGAGGTACATCCCCTGCTCACAGGGCTGCCCATACTCGTCGATTAACAAGGTCAAAAAGCCCTTCAGGCGGTCGATGGCGCGACGCTGGCCCAAGTTGCCCAGCCAGAGCAACTTGCGTTGCAGTTGCTGGCGGAAGCTTTCTTGAATTTTCTGGTGCAGATAGGGCCACTGCTCCAAATCCTGCCAGTAAAACCACATCACCGTCGTGCGATCGACATGGGTGCAGGCTTTTAGCTCAAAGCGCTCCGGGTTGCTCAGCTCAAAGGGCACCCCGGGCGTGATAAACCCGACAAAAACCTCCCGCCGCTCCGGCGTTTGGCTGACCAGGCGCACCACGCCCTCTTGGGGGATGTACACCAATCCCGGACGAGTTGGAATGCGCACATCTTTAGGAAACGTACGAGAGCGGTAGTGCTCTTCGGCCCACTGGCGGAGTTCCCGCCATTCCTGAGCCTCTGCTGCCGATGTGATGGAAACAAGTGTCATGGGATCAACTTCCTGTCGCTCGAGCGACCTGATGGGTTTTACAGACTCCCCAGCTTTACCTGGCTACTGTTGCAACACAACGCTTTCGCCTTCGCGTCCGCGGAACGGAGTCGTGAGAGGATGGGGAAACCGCAAGGGGGCAAAACAAAGAGGAGAGAACCTACAGGCTTACTTTACCTTAGCTTCATAATGGCACTGAACCCTATGGGGCGACATCGGGTTTCTACTGATATTGTTCAAAAGGCTACGTCCAATAATAACCTCAAGAAGCCGTAAATTTTCAGAGCTTGTCGCCGAACTCAGCCAGCTAGGGGATGGCGCAGAATGGGGTCAGACTGGTGGATGTCTGAGTACAGGTGTGGGGTGGCTGCGATGAATATCCTTATCAGCAACGACGATGGCATCCAGGCGGCGGGGGTGCGATGTCTGGCCGCTGCGCTGGCTCAGGTGGGTGGACATCAGATCACGGTGGTCTGTCCGGATCGGGAGCGCTCGGCTACCGGCCACGCCTTGACGTTGCACAAGCCGCTGCGAGTGGATCCGGTGCGGGAGGGGTTTCCGCCAGAGGTGCAAGCTTGGGCCTGTTCGGGCACGCCCTCGGACTGCGTCAAGTTGGGCCTGGACGGTCTGCTGCAGCAGCCCCCTGACTGGGTCATTGCCGGCATCAACCAGGGAGCCAATCTGGGCACTGATGTGCTCTATTCCGGCACCGTCTCGGCAGCCATGGAAGGGCTGCTGGAAGGGATCCCCAGCCTAGCCGTGAGCCTGGCCAGCTTTACCCACCAGGATTTTCAGCCGGCGGCCCAGGTGGTGCTGATGCTGCTGGAGAAGCTGAGCCTGAAGCCTTTAGAGAAGCCGATGCTGTTGAACGTCAATGTCCCCCCGCTAGGGTTGGCTGAAATACGCGGCATGGTCTTGGCCCGCCTGGCCTGGCGCAAGTACACGGATCTCTACGAGAAACGGGTAGATCCCCGCGGCAAGGCCTACTACTGGCTGGCAGGAGAGGTGGTGGAAGAGGAGGTGGATCCCTGTTCCGATGTGCGGGCGGTTGCCGAGGGGTATGTGTCGATTACGCCCCTGCAGCCGGATTTAACGGCCTACGCCGCTTTCGAGAGCTTGCAGCGCTGGGGCCTCTCAGCCTTTGGCTTTTGAAAGCAAAAATGGCCTAGGGCAAGCAGGCTTGGCCGGGATCGCAGCCAGGGGAAACCCTAGAGGGGAACGGCTGCCAAGGCCAGCAGCCGTTCTGCCACAGCCTGGGGAACAGGCATCACCGACAGTCGCGTGCCTCGCCGCACCACTTCTAACTCCGCAGGGGTAAAAGTGGCCCTTAACTGGGCCAAAGGGATCAAGCGCCCAAAGGCGGCAACAAATTGCACCCGCACTGTCTGCCAGCGGGGCGCTGCAGGGGTTGACTTGGGATCGTAGTAGGGGCTGGTGGGATCAAACTGGCTGGGATCCACCACCTGGGTTTCCACGATCTCCATTAAGCCGGCTATGCCGGGAGGGTTGGCGTTGGAGTGGTAGAAAAAGGCGCGATCCCCAACCTGCATGGCCTTCAAGTAGTTGCGGGCTTGGTAGTTGCGCACGCCGTCCCAGAGAGTTTGGCCCTCCCGCTGCAGATCCCAGATGCTGTAGACGCTGGGCTCCGATTTCATCAGCCAGTAGTTCATGAAACGCTAGGCGCCGGCAGCAGGCAAGCGACGGGCAACAAACTCGACAAAGTTTTGCAATATCTTCAAGCCTACAGGGCCGGACTTTTCGGGGTGAAATTGGGTGGCAAACAAGGTGCCGCGGGCAATGGCGGCCACACAGGTTTGGCTGCCGTGCTGGGTGGTGGCGACCACCCAGCTTGGATCCTTGGGCACCGCGTGGTAGGAGTGGACAAAGTAAACCCAGCTTTGCTCGGGGATCCCTGCCCAAAGGGGAGAGTCGGGCTGGGTAAGGTGCAACTGGTTCCAGCCCATGTGGGGGATGCGCAGGCCCGGCTCCGGTCGAAAGCGCTGCACCCGCCCCGGCACGATGCCCAGCCCCGGCTCTGTCCCCTCTTCGCTGTCTTCGAACAAAACTTGCAAACCAATACAAATGCCCAAGAAAGGCTGCTGCCGCTCGATGGCTTGTCGGATTGCCTCCCCAAAGCCGCGCGCCCGCAACTGCTGCATGGCTGGGTCAAAGGCCCCATCGCCGGGCAGGACAAGGCCATCAAAAGCCGCTAGCCCAGCCGGCTCTGTGACTAGCTGCACCTCGGCCCCGGCCCGCTCCAGCCCTTTGCAAGCTGAATGCAGGTTGCCGGCATCATAGTCGATCACCGCCAGGCGCACGGCTTTCATGGCTTTTCCTGAAACCTTCAAGAGCCTATCAGTATAGTGGTTTTAGCTAATCCGCCGTTCGCGCTAGCGGGACGTAGTCCTGGAAGCCCCGCTCTGTACCCCCCTATATCCCAGCCCCCCAGTCCCCCAGTCCCCCCGTATACGGGGGGATATAGGGGGGCGGGCCGGCCAGAGTCAGGATGAGAGGCGGGAGCGTTCAACAGGTACAATGCATTCATCATGAGAACCGCTTACCAGTACCGCTTGCGTCCTACCACCAGCCAGATAGCTCTAATGGAGCAATGGCTGGAGCTGCTACGTAGGCAGTATAACTATCGCCTGGCAGAACGGTTCAACGGGTGGGAGCAAAATCGCTGCAATATCCATGCCTGCTCCTTGACGGTCTGTCATCTGCCTGTGTTGAAAGACAAGCCCACCTTCGACTCCCAGAAACGAGACTTGGTAAACACAAAGGCTCTCTTCCCCGAATACCAAGCGATTCATTCCCAGGTGCTCCAAGACTGCCTACAGCGGGTGCAAAGGGCCTTTGACCGATGGCTAAAAGGTGACCGCAACGGCAAAAGGGCAGGCAGGCCTAGGTTTAAGGGAGTAGGGCGGTATCGCTCCTTCACCTTCCCTCAGATGAAGCAGGACTGCATTCGAGGGCAGTTTATCCATCTGCCCAAGGTTGGGCCGGTCAAGCTGGTCCAACACCGCCCTTTGCCCGACGGTTTTACAAAGTAGCCAACCAGCGCAAAGATTTTCACTACAAGATGGCAAAGAAGTTGTTAAGTAAGGGGAAGCACATTGCTCATGAGGCGCTTACTATTAGGGGTCTGGCTAGAAGCAGACTAGCCAAATCTGTTGATGATGCTGGGTGGGGTGAGTTCCTGCAAATTTTGGCAGCCAAGGCTGAAAGAGCTGGGCTGTTGACGATTGCAGGGGATCCCCGCGGCAGCAGTCAAGGGTGCTCGGGGTGTGGTCGAGATGTGCCCAAAAAGCTGCATGAGCGGTGGCACGATTGTCCGCACTGTGGGTTGAGGATTGGCAGGGATCACAGCTCGGCGAGGGTCATCAAATCTAGAGCGGTGGGGCGTCCCGTTCTTCAAGCTCAGGAAATGTCCTGCCATTGGGCAGGAGTCACTGGGAAGCCCGCACTCTATGCGTCAGCATGAGTGCGGGAGTACGTCACGAATGTTGGGGGTTTTGGGGAGAGGCAGGCGTGCTTTCCGGCTCGGGTTTGGGGGTGGCTGGGTCTGAGGGAGACGGTTCAGAGGTTGGGCTGCCCGACGAGACAGCCACCATGGCGTGGCGAATCACCAAGTCCCCCAGCTTGTAGCCCGGTTGATATTCGACGGCCACCACATCTTCGGGGTACTCGCTGCTGGGCTGGCGGGCTATGGCCTCGTGCAGGTTAGGATCGAAGGGCTGGCCTACCGATTTCATGCGGGATACGCCCATCTTTTTCAAGCATTCCACCAGCAAGCGATAGACGCTTTGGTAGCTGTTGTGCACCTCCCGCTCGCGGTCGGTCTCCAGCTTTAACTGCTGCTGCGCCCGCTCAAAGCTATCCACCACAGGCAGGATCTCCAGCACAAATTTCTGCCGTTCTTTTTGGCTGAACTCCTCTTTTTCCCGCTGGGTACGCCGTCGGTAGTTCTCAAAATCGGCATAGAGGCGGATGTAGGACTCTTCCTTCTCTTTCAGTTGCTGGCGCGTTATTTCCAACTCCTGCTGGAGCTGCTTTAAGGTTTCGCTGAGATCCTGAGAAGCCTCAGCGCTGGCTTCGCCAGAGGAGGTGCTGGCTTCCGCTTCACGGTCTTCCAAAATCAGCTTCTCCAGCTCTGCTTCTACGTCGATTTCCTCTTCCTGGAGTTCAGGATAGGCATCTTCTGTGGGCATCGGTTGCTTTTCTTCAGCAGTCATGGGTTATGTCGACAAGCGTGATTAAGGAGCAGTAACGTCGGGTGCCGACAGTTTGGCAGTCTCAAAACCAGCGTCGCAATCAGCCAAACTGGGCTCTGTGCTGATCGTATTCTACCGACTCCTCTGCCAGCCAGTTGAGATCCCTAGTTGTTCTAGCCTACCAGCAGGCTGTCCTGGAGCTGGCCCAAGCTCTGGGGAAAGTAGATCTCGGCCAAGTTGGGAATGAGGTGCCAGTTGTGGCGGTAGATGGGCTGGATGGGGGAATGGGTGTGAATGTGGCGGGCGAGAAAGTCGCGGATGCTGTCGGCGGAGATCCAGAGGGTTTGGGCTTCTTGGAACATACTGTAGCCCCCCCCACCGCCGGCGCGGTAGTGGTTGATGGCCAGGCGAAAGGTCTGATCCGGCTGCACCGGCTGGCCGCGAAATTGTAGGGTCACCAAGCGCTCGCCTACAGGGCGGGTGAGATCGAAGCAGTAGTCGATGCCGTGGTAGAGGTCGAAGGTGTAGCCGCGGGCTTCGGGGGCGACGACAGAGGCGGGATCTGCCGGGAGATGCTCGGGATCCAACTGGCGAAAATAGCCAGCGGTTTGCTCGAGGGCGCGTCGCAAGATGTCGCCGGTGATCTCCAAGACGCAGAGGGTGTTGTCGTAAACGGTGAGGCTGTAGGCGTCTTGCAGAAAGATGGGGCCCGCTGCCAGGCCGGCACTGCTGCAGATGTTGACCAGGGAGAGCTCCGCCGAAAGGCCGGCCTCCCGTACCGCCTGCAGTTGGGCCTGATGGAGCAGCTCTGCTAGGGGGTTGGCCCCAAAACGGGCTGCCAGCCCGCCGCGATAGGCACAACGGGCCTGCCCAATGGGCTGGCGGATGTAGCGCAAGGTGGCCTGGTGGTAGGGCTCTGTCAGGGCCAGGAGTTCGGGATCGGCAGGGATCCCTTCCGCAGCCAGCAACTGGGCAGTTTTCCCGACAACTTGCCAGCGTCCGCCGTGGCGCTCCAGCTCCAAAGACACGTGGGAAAGGTGGCTGCCCCAGTAGCCGGGCTGCACCACCAGGGCCTTGGCCCCCCCCAGGCCGGCAATGGTCTGATGGGTGTGGCCGGAGAGGATGACGTCGATGCCCTCGAGCTCGGCCAGGGCCAGCAGCTCGTTTTCCCCCACCAAGCTTTTGTTGCTGGCCCAGCCGCGGCGATCCGGGCTGCGCCAGCCCTCAGGGCTGCGCAGGGGAGGCAGTTGGCTGGAACCGCTGTGCAGGATCAGCACCAACACGTCCACCTGGGGCCGTAGCAGCGACAGGTAGTGCTGGGCAGTTTCCAGCAGGGGGGCAAAGCGCAGCCCCGCAATGTAGTCGGGCCGCTCCCAGGTGTCGATGCGGGGGGTGGTCAGCCCCAGCAGGCCGACGCGGATCCCGGCCTCTTCTCGGATGAGGTAAGGGCGAAACAGCGGATCCCCGTTGTGGCGGAGAATATTGGCGCACAGGGTGGGACAGCGGAGATCGGCGGTGAAATCCTGCAGCACCTGCAGCCCAAAGTTAAAGTCGTGGTTGCCGGGGGTAAAGGCGTCGTAGCCGAGGGCGTTGAGGGCGTGGGCCATGGGATGGGGGGAGACCCGCTCCACCTGGGCATAGTAGGTGCCCAAGGGGGATCCCTGGATCGTGTCGCCGCTGTCGATGAGCAACACTGGATCCTCGCTGGCTGCTCGCACACGCTTGATCAGGGTGGCCAGCTTGGCCAAGCCATGTTCTGCAGGGATCCCGGCGAAGTAGTTCCAGGGATGCAGGTTGGCGTGGAGATCGGAAGTGTGGAGAATTGTTAACCGCATTCCAATATCGTAACTGAAGCAAAAGCCGCAATCCAAGCTCCCGTTTTCTGGGGAAGGGGGCCGTCACCTCAGCAAAAACAGCACCTGCACGCAGCCCACCAAAAAACCCAACAGCCCCCCCAAGTTGACGATGGCCTGCAGTTCCTGGCGCACAATTTGCTGAATGGCCTGCTCCAGCTCAGCAGGGGAGGTGGCGTTGACTTTGTCGGCAATCACCTGATCTAAGTTCAACACGGGGATCACCTGCATCATCAGCGATTCCAGATCCCGCTCTAGGTAGCGCTCCAGGATCAAAGCCAGGTCGGCGCTGATCTGATCGATGGAGGCGATCAGCGCCTTGGAGTTGCGCAGGCGACCCAACACCAGGCTGGCCACTTTTTCCCAATCGATGCTCTCCCCCAGCCCCTTGATAACCTCTGGCCCTTGGCTGCGCAGGTAATCTTGGATCCCATCGCGCAGGGCACGGCGCAACTGACGTACGGCGGAAACCGGCAGGTTTTGCAGGGAGAGGTTCTGCAGGATCTCGGTCAGGCGGCGGGGGGCGTTGATGTCTTTGAGCAGATCTTCCAAGATGGCCTCTGCCCCTTCCGGCTCCTCCAGGCAATAGGTGCGCAGGCGCAGCAGGGCGTTTTTGAGGCCAAACAAGTTGGCCACCAGCCAGTAGGAGCCGGTGGCCCGCTCGCGAAATTCTTCATCCAAAGCTTCGATGTTGCGATCGGTGAGAAAATCCACCAGGTTCTGCCGCAACACCTTGGGGGGCAGCGCCTGCTTCAGGATCCACTCCGAAAGCTGCCGGGCTTGCTCGGCGTTGAGGCGCAGCTCTAGCAGCACCTGGTCGAACAGTTGGTTAATCGGCCCCTCCAAAAAAGTCTCCTGGCGGGCGAGCACCTTCACCAGGCGGGGCAACGACTCGTTGAACAGATCGGCCAAGATGCGCGCCAGCACCTGAGCGGTTTGCTGCTGTTGCTCGGGGTTTTGCAGCCGATCCAGCGCCACCCCCAGCAGCCAGCGGATCCCTGCCTGCATGCGCTCAGTTCGCAGCAGCTTGCGGGCCAGATTGTGCAGCTCCTCTGGCGTGAGCAGGGATCCCATGATGGTCTTGGCAATCTGCTTGGCCAGGCGGGGCTGGTTCTGCGGGATCAGGCCGGGCGTGAAGGGGATGCGCCAGCCGAAAATCCGATAGGCCCGGTAGGGCCGGAAGAGCATCTTGATGGCGATGTCGTTGGTGAAATAGCCGATCACCAGCCCGGCCAGGGGGGGCACGACGTAGATCCAAAGGGCCATGGAGCAAACTTGGGGGGATCTTCTCTACTCTACCGACCCGCTCCTGCTCGCTTCTTGTCAAGGCTATTGGATGATCAGGCTCTCGCTCAGTTCCAGTTCCACCAGGGCGTTGGGCTGCAGCGTCACCACCCGGTCGATGTTGGTACTACCTGCAGCAGCACCCGCCAGGCCGCCGGCCAGGATGGGCAAAAAGCCCCATCCCCCTGTGAGCACCCCCAAGGCCAACCCGCCCGCCGCCCCATAGCCCGCCCCACGGGCGACGGTGGTGCCCACATCGGCGTTGCGATCCAACCCAACCGGGAGCAGTGCAGACTGGCCTCTAATGAGATAGGTAGAAGGGCCGATGGTGAGGCGGTTGGCCACAAAGCGGTTGCCGAGGATCTGTTTCCGCAGGTCGGCATTGTCTTCGCCACGACTGAGGGGATCCCTGGGCCTGTAAACCGGCTCAAAGGTGCCCCACACCACACTCCCTGGCGGGATCACCACCTGGCCAAAGCGATCCAGCACTGGCTCGGAGACTTCCAGGTTGGCGCTGATGGCCTGGTAGGGCTGGAAGGTGATGGGTCGGTAGACCGTAAGAGGAATACGGGTGCCGGCAGGCAGCTCGCCCCGCGCGGCCCCAGCCAGGTTCCCCCCTGGGCTGAGGTCGGGCCGCCGTTGATAGGAGTAGGCTTCGCCTGGCGGAGCTGGTCCACCTGGGGCCGCTTGAACGGGCACCACCGGAATTGGGGCCGGGCTCGGATCCCCCGGTGGGGGGAGGGGATCCCCCGTGAGGGGCATTTGCGGCACCTGAGGCACAGGCGGCAGGGCTTGCGGAGCCGTGGAGCCGGGCGGGTTGCTGAGCAGAGGCAGGGTAGGGACGGGATTTGGCTGAGGGGCTTGGGGCGTGAACTCGAACTGCTGGGCAGTGATGGGAGCGACCGCCGCAGCCCACAACACCCCACTCACCAGCCACCCAAAGCCAACCCTTTGCCACGACGGCAAAAACGGCTGCAACGCTGAGCTCATGGATCCCGTCCAGTCACAACTGGCAGTAGCTTAGCATCCTGACCAGCTCGTGCCCACTAGATGTAGTATCTAGGGGCAACCCATTGGCCTTTAAAACACCACTAAAGCCTGTTCATGGGATCCCTCTTGCCTAAGAAGGGCTGGGAGATGGAGAAGGCAAAGGCTCCACTACAGGCTCTGGGGTGGGGGTAGGCGTTGCTGTTGCGGTCGGAGTCGCTTCCGGTGTGGGCGTGGGTGTGGGAGTCGGCGTGGGTGTTGGAGTGGGTGTGGGTGTTGGAGTAGGGGTGGGCGTTGGAGTGGGTGTGGGCTGGGCGGCCTGCACCTGGAAAGACCACTGCTGGATGGCGGTGTTGCCGCTGGTATCGGCAATTTGGACGGCAATCAAGGTCGGTCGATCGGTGGGCAGCGGCTCGGCTGGGGTGTAGGCGAAGCCGGTGCGGCTGAGCTGAGCTTGGGCGGTAACGTCCACGTTGTTCACCAGCAGGGTAAAGCTATTGAGGTCGATTCCCTGGTCATCTTGAAAGCGAGCGGAGATGGATGGGCGCGGGTTGTCGGTCACCGCTCCGTTGGGCGGCGCCAGGTCGCTGATGGTGGGGAAGGTGGTGTCGGTCACCCGACCGATGCTGATGGTTTTGTCCGGCAATCGCACCAGGGTCACCAGCCCATTCCGCTCCAGACGGGCAAATACTGGCGCTTCCGAGGCCCGGTCTTGGCTGCGGAAGGTGTAGCTGCCCTCGTATTGGCCGGGGCGGGTTTCCTGCAGGGGCAGGTTGTAGGCAATGCCGGGAATGGAGAAAGACGCCTGCGCCCCTGGCGATCCCAGCAAATACACCGTCAAGGTATCTCCCGGCTTGACGGATCCCAGCTCCTCGCGGGCAAAGAAAGTTCTCACCTCTGGGGCGGCGGGCAGCGTTTCCACCAGCGGCTCCACGGGGATATCCGGCGTGGCCAGGGGCTCAGGCGTGGGGGGGACCTGAGCCAGAAGCTCGGTGCGGATCCCTGGCCCGGGGATGGCAGCTCCCACAGGCGGGTCTAGGCTGGGCACCCGGCCCACCTTGGCCAGCGCTTGGTAGGTGAGAGCCGCCACTTCCCCCCGCGTGGCCACCGCCTGGGCATTCAGTCGGGTGGGATCAGGGTAGAGCACCAACAGACCTTCTTGAACTGCTGTCGCGATGGGGGCGCGGGCAAAATTGGGAACCAAATTGGCATCGGTAAAGCCGGACAGAATGGCTTCAATTTGACCGGGATCCTCGAGGAGCCTGCCGTTGGTGGCGGCGCGGGTCAGAACGGTGATGGCCTGGGCGCGGGTGAGGACATCGTTGGGACGGAAGGTGCCGTCGGGAAAGCCGGAAACCAACCCCGCTGCTGCCGCCGCGCCGATGGAGGGAGCTGCCCAACTGGGAATGGGATCGGCAAAGGGGCGCACAGGGACGTTGGTATCTAGCCCAAAAGCTTTGGTGACGATAACGGCAAACTGGGCCCGCGTAATCGACTCGTTGGGGCGAAAGGTGCCGTCTGGGAAGCCGCCGATGATCTGCCGCTCATTGAGCCCGGCGATGTACTGGGCGCCCCAGTAGGTGCTGATATCGGAAAGTTGCGCCCAAACGGGATCCGCAACCAGCAACAAACTGCCCCAGCTCGCTATCACGGCTGCCGCCTTCCAACTTTGCCAAAGAGAAAACCCACGCATCCCCTACAACTCCTCGCTACCTGCTAGAAAGGCTCTAAGAAAAGACATCGGCCCAAACAATCAACAATCGAAGAAGAGCCGGATGGAGTTACCCACTCCGTAACCCTAAACGAAAAAATCTCCTGAAAAGTTCTATCGGTTTCCGAAGTTTCACGGGGCGGGATTGGGGTAGCGCTGGTGCACCGCCTCAATTTCTGCCAGGATCGCAGGCGACAGCTCCACCTCGAGGCAACTGAGGTTTTCCTTGAGCTGGGCCAGGTTGGTGGCCCCGATGATGGTGCTGGTGACAAACCAACGGCTGCGCACAAAGGCCAAAGCCAACTGGGCAGGGGTCAGGCCGTGCTGGCGGGCAATGCGCACGTAGGCAGCCACGGCCTCTTCCACATTGGGCTTGCGGTAGCGCTGGCCAAAGCCCTCGAACAGGGCCAAACGGGATCCCGGCGGCTTGGCGCCCCCCAGGTATTTGCCCGTCAGCAGCCCAAAGGCCAGGGGGCTGTAGGCCAGCAGCCCTACCTGTTCGTGGCGACAGACCTCCGCCAGCCCCATCTCAAAGGTGCGGTTGAGGAGGCTATAGGCGTTTTGAATCGAGACTACCCTGGGCAAGCCCAACTGCTCGGCCACGTGGCAGAACTCGCAGACTCCCCAAGGGGTTTCGTTGCTCAGGCCGATGTAGCGCACCAGGCCCTCCTGCACCAGTTCCGCCAGACCCTGCAGTTGCTCGGCAATGGGAACCGTGGGCCGCTCTTGAGAGGGATCGTAGGCCACACCCCCAAACAGGGGCACATAGCGATCCGGCCAGTGGATTTGGTAGAGGTCGATGTAGTCGGTTTTCAGGCGCTTGAGGCTGCCGGCCACCGCCTGTTTGAGGTTGTTGCGGCTAATCGAGAGAGACCCGCCGCGGATCCAGTGCCAGGGCCGCCCCGGGCCGGTGATCTTGGTGGCGATGACAAGGCGCTCCCGCGGCTGGTGCTGCAGCCACTCGCCGATGTAGCGTTCTGTGGCTCCCTGGGTTTCCGCCCGCGCCGGCACCGGGTACATCTCCGCCGTATCGATGAAGTTGATCCCGTGTTCTACTGCGTAATCGAGCTGTTCCCAAGCCTCAGTCTGGGTATTCTGCTCACCAAACGTCATGGTGCCGAGGCAGATCTCCGAAACCTGCAGAGGACTGTGGCCAAGCTGGCGGTAGCGCATGGGAACTTGCCGTCTCCAACCCTAAACAGCACACCAGTCCCCATTGTGCCCAAAACTTGCCAGCCCCTGGGATCCCTGCCCCTACTCTTGCTGCAGCACAGGCATGTACTCGCGGTAGATCTGGTTTAGGATTTCCAGGCCAATGCGGGTGCGACTGTCGGGGGGACGCAGCTCGATGGCTGCCCTTACTTGCAAGATGGTGCCCACCGGATAGGGCGAGCGCAGCTCCTCCCGCTTGCCCAAAAACACATCCGTGAAGTAGTCGATCAGCCGCCGTACCTGCGCCATGTCCTTGCGGGAGATCTCCATATCCAAAACGGTGGCCAATTTGGCTCGCATGGCTTGAAAGCTCTGTTGGCTGGTGTTGAGGGCCACCCGCTTGGCCAGGCTGTCTACCACAATTTGGCTGATCTTCTCCACATTTTGAGTCACGATCTCGCGGTGGCGGCCAGCAAAGCGCAGTTGCACTTCATCTAAAAATCGTTCGCGCTCCAGGATTTGGATGCCCTGCTGCTCTAGATCCACTCCGTAGCTTTGCAACTGCTTGTACTGATTCAAAACCCATTGGTTGTAGAACGAATCGGCCAAAACCCGCCAATAGCCAATGATCGTCGCCTCGGCAAAGGGGATGCTCAGCAAATAGGCCTCGCTGGTAATCTGGTGCAAATGTTCGGTCAGCTTGTCCCGCTCTTTTTCGTCCAAGTGGGAAGTGCGGGGCACCCAGACGGCTCCGTACTCGCTTTTCACCTCCACCGGCAGGGATGTGAGGAGAGTGTCGAAAAATTGATGGAGGCTGAAAAGGAGAAACTTATTGGGATCCTGCAGGCGGTTGAGCAGCTCTTGTTTTTTCTCTTCTTGATATTGGGCTACCAGCTGCTGGGCCTCGGCGGCCTGGCTGCGCGCTGCCTCCACATCTTGCCGCAGCTTTTCGATCTCTTCTGCGCTCGGCACCTCGCCAGCAGCAGGCTCCCCCTCTCCACTGAAATAGCTGCCGCGCGGCCCTGGATCCCCAAGGCTTGCCAGCGGTTCGTCGCTGTCGTTGTCCAGCGTCAGCAGGTGAGAAAGAGCCTGCAGCCGAGCCCGTCGATTGGAAGAGTAGAGGGATCCCACTTCCACCGGATCCCGACTTTTCCAACCGTCCAGTCCACCGATGCGATAGAGCGTGTAAAAATACTTGCTGAGCAGAATTGCCAACAGATGCTTGTTTTTGACCTCGTTGTACTCCAGGTAGGCCCGCAGACACAGTTGGAAAGCGATGTTGGGCAAGCTGCGACACACCCCTATGATGTGGGAGTACACCCTTTGCAGGTGCGGCCGAAAGCGGCGTGGGATCGCCTCGGGCCGCAGGCCGCGCAACAAGAACTCCGGCTGGCGTAGATCTTGAGGGGTGAAGTAAAAACTTTCTTGCCAAAGCAGCTCGTCCAGGTCGCGGGCAAAAATCGGCTTCAACTGATCGATGATCTGCTCGACAACCGCTTCGTTAAAAACCGGTATGATTTTTTCAATACGCAGTTCCTCGTAAATAGAATGCAGCCGCTTGCTGCGAAAGTCTTCGATCGAGATCAGCCCCTTCATGGTTCCAATCCGACCGTCGCTCAGCAGGAACTTATAGACAACTTCAGCAGTGGCGCCTGGGGAGAGAACGGGAGTTCCGGTCAAGTCGGGGCAAATTTGCAGGGGGCGCAGCAAGCGGCTGGTTTCACTGATGCTAAAGCAACTCCAAGCTGCCGGGTTGAGCACCACCGACGACAGGCCGGCCAGCAATTGCTTCTCGTCCAGATCCTCCAGCCGGATTTCTCCCCTGGGAGCTTGGCGGGGTGCCGCGGCTGAAGCCGCCTGCGAATCCCGAACGGACGGAGGAGATAACGGTAGAGGAGACGCGCTCATGCAGCCAAGGCCGTTTAACCTCAAAGTTCACTCTAGACCGGCAAAGGATGGATAAGATGTGATCCGTATCTCTTTGTCCAATGGAAGTCTCTAAAGCAGAATCTGCCCAAAAACCCCCCCGCTGTTATCTATTCCCACCAGTATCTTGAAACGGTCAGCTTTTGGGTAGCGTGCAACCACGGTTTTAGGGATCCACTAAGGGATACGCAACTTTAGCTCTGGGGGATGAGGTTGCTGAGGCTTTTCCGCTAACCGCCCTCCAAGCCGGTTTTTCTGCCGCAACTCCTGGGCTAGGATAAACGGTCTGCCTACCAGTACGGGCTAGAGTTGCGTTTTAATTCGGGTTGATTCGGGATTGAGGTGCAGTGGTCATGACGGCCATTTTGATTGTGGACGACGATCCCACGATTCGGCTGGTGTTGAAGCGATCCCTGGAGCGGCAGGGCTACACCGTCGAGATGGCCAGCGGTGGCTTGGAAGGGCTGGAGAAAGCTCATCTCCTAACCCCGGGGCTGATTATCTGTGACTGGATGATGCCGGATATGGATGGGCTGGAGGTCTGCCGGCGCATCAAGGCGGATCCCAAGTTTTCCACCACCTTCTTTATTTTGCTTACCGCTCGCACCGAAGTCGAAGACCGCATCCAGGGCCTGGATGCCGGGGCAGATGAGTTCCTCAGCAAGCCCATCGATCCCAATGAATTGCGGGCGCGGGTGCGGGCTGGGCTGCGCTTGCACCAGCTCAGCTATGACCTGCAGCAGCAAACGGCCCGACTGCGGGCGGAGTTGGCCGAAGCAGCCAGCTATGTGCGTTCGCTTTTGCCCAAGCCGGCCGACTTCCCACCTCACCAAATAGCGATTGAGTGGTGCTTTTTGCCCTCCCAGGAGCTGGGGGGGGATTCGTTTAACTACCACTGGCTAGACGAGGATCACCTGGCCATCTACCTGCTAGATGTGTCAGGGCACGGGGTGGGATCCGCGTTGTTGTCGGTGTCGGTGATGAACCAGTTGCGTTCCCAGAGCCTGCCCGATACAGACCTGCGGCAGCCGGATGCGGTGTTGCGCGCCCTCAACCAATCCTTCCCAATGGGATCCCACCATGAAATGTACTTCACCCTTTGGTATGGGGTCTATCAGCCGGGATCTCGCTTGCTTTCTTTTGCCAGCGCTGGCCACCCCCCCGCTCTGTTGGTTGCGCAATCAGACCCCATCCCCCTAGAGCTGAAGACCCCCAATTTGCCGATTGGCATTTTGCCCGATCAGGACTTTGCTAGGGACGAAGTCCGGATCCCGGCCAACAGTTGTCTCTACGTGTTCAGCGACGGGGTTTACGAAGTGTCCAGCTCGGAAGGGATCTGGGGGATAGAGAACTGGAAGTCCTTCCTAAGCAAGCATGCCTGCGTTGGCCTCGATCACGTTCTGCAGCACATTCAGTCTTTCCGCGGCAAGGCCGATCTTGAGGATGATTTTTCTCTGCTCCGTATTAGCTTTGGCTAGTGCAAGCCCGCTCAAGCTGAGCCGGGGGCTGCTCTCCGAAGCTCCTCCCACTGGCTAGGGGTAAAGGTACGGAGGGCTAGGGCGTGGAGACGGCCATCCTGAAGGTAGGGCTTCAAGGCCTCGTTCACCAGCCGGTGCTGTTTGATGAGGGGGAGGCCTTGGAATTGCTCAGCTACGACGACAGCCTGAAAATGGTTGCCATCGCCAACTGTATCTTCTACCTGCACCTTGGCTCCGGGCAGGGCAGCCTGTATCAACGCCTCGATTTCCCGCGGATCCATGCACCGTCTTCCTAGCTTCGGCTCAAGACAACTTAGAGAAGCTCTCCCAATGCCTGCAGATGTTGAGTTCCTATAGCGGGGACTGGATTTGAACCAGTGACCTTCGGGTTATGAGCCCGACGAGCTACCAGGCTGCTCTACCCCGCGGCGCTTTTCTAGCCTAGCTTGTCCTCCGGCTAACCGGCAAGCCTACACCTTGAGTTTCGCCGGGCATTCTCTTCGGGGATCCCCGTCGCACCTGGATGAGCTGGGCGGTGATGCTGATGGCAATCTCGGCGGGGGTTTCGGCGTGGATCTCCAGACCGATGGGGGCAAAGAGCCGAGTAAACTACCCGACTCCGACCGCTAAAGCGGTACGGAGCGGGCTTTCAGTAGCCCTGAGCCTGCTCTGCTCTACCAGAGAACAAAACAGGCCCGAACCTCTAGGCTGGTTTACGACAGCCCCCAAAAGCGCAATCACATTCGCACCATTCAAATCCGCATCCCCTTCCCATCCACAGTGTCCACACTTAAACTTCTTTCCACTGCGGTAGGATTGCGCAGGGTCGGGATGAATGTGCAAACACCGGTGGCAGGTCTGCGACGTGTAGGCAGGCGGAACAAGAATCAGAGCAACCCCCGCACGCAGAGCCTTGTACTCCAAAAATTGACGGAGTTGATAAAACGCCCAACTATTTGCCCGCCTACGCTCTGTCTTGCTGCGTGGCTGTTGATTGACTCTTTTCCGGATCCCTGTCAGGTCTTCCAGAGCAATAGCGCTGTTTGTCGCCTTTGCCCTAGAGACAATAGCTTTGGAGATGCGATGATTGACCCACGCCTGAAAGCGCCTCTCCTTGCCAGACAGCCGTTGCAACAGTTCTCTGCATCTGCGCCGCGAACTGCGGGTGCCCTTACTGGCTTTGCGTTGAAGTACCGCCCTCAACCGCGAGTGATGGTCTCGGACTTTGTTCAACTGCTGTCCATTCCAGTTATCTCCTTCCGATGTATGAGCAATATCCGTCCTGCCCAAATCCACCCCCAGCACTCTATCCGTGCGTTGCGGTGGGGATGGCTCCGCTTCCACACAGATTTGAATGGAGTAGGAACCGTCTTTGCGCTTGACCAGAGTGGCAGATTTGGGATTGGAGCCTGCCAACTGTTCTCTCTGGTAGCGGCCAATCGCCAGCTCAAAGCGCTCCCGACCCTCCACCGTGGTCAGCGACACCGTCCAGTCTTTCTCGCGCAACGAAAAGATACGGGCATCGTAGGTCGCAAAGCCTCTCTTGAACGCTTTGACGGGGCGGTTTTTCTGTTGGGCAACTTTACGGGCACCGGCCAGCCGTCTGCAGACTTGCTGAGCCAAGTTACTGGACAAGCCAAACCGAGCGCGAATCTGGTAATAGCAAAGGGACTGGAGTTTGACTGCGTTGACTACTTTTTCTGGTGTGTTTTGGTTGACCCAGTTCAACGCCTGCACAAAGGCATCCATTGTCGCATCCAACTTTGCGGCTTGCGACTGGGACACCTTGAGCTTGCAGGAGACGGTCAGGACTTGGGTCATGGTTCTATCATAACTTCCGCATTCCTCCCGACACTGACCCTACGGGTACAGTGCGGGGCTCCTGCGATTTCTAGCTGAAGGCGGTCTCCGGGATCCCTTCCTGGGCCAGGGACAGGCCGCAGTGGCCCGCTCCGACGATCAGCAGGGTGGGGGAAGGGAGGAGGGGCTCGACCCAGGATCCCGCGAGGAGCTGTGGGCGGGATGGCAGGGGGGCAAAGTGCTCCGCACCGCTGTCGCTAAGGCTGAGGTAGGGGAACCCCTGAGGATGGAGGGGAGTGATCAGCCAAGCCCTTTGCCCTTGGGTCAGAGCCTGGAGGATCTGGGCCACCAACGTTTGGGCAAGGGATCCCTGCCATCGCTGTAGCCAAATGTGCATCCGTCCCCCGCAAACGCCCAAGGGAGGGCTGTTGAGATCGAGGGAAACCGGCATCCCAGCCGGCGAGGACTCCCCATCGCCATCGCCAACGGGAACAGCGGTCTGCAAAAGGGTTTGCGCTCGGGCAATGACTTCCGCTTCGGCAGCCCCACCGCCAACAGTGCCCAACAGGGTGCCATCGGATCCCACAGCCAGTTTCGCCCCCGCCTGGCGAGGCACAGATCCCTGGGTGCGGATCACGGTGGCTACCACCAGCGGCCCGCGGGAGAGCATGACTCTAGTCAATAATAAGCTCAACTATACTGAAAATAATGTATAATATGTTCAGTACGGATTACTACCAGTTGATCTTTCTGTTTACTTTCGAGTCTGCCAACATGGTAGCCAAAGCAAAGCAGAAAATTGGTAGTAAGACGACACGGAAACTGCGCTTTGGGTATTCTACTCAAAGCTTTGCGGGATACCGCCATTCTGTTTGGACTCCGTCCCGCTAACGCGAATGGAAACAAACAGAATGCTATCGCTGCATAGTTGAACAGTGATGTTCAGCAGTGTTCAGCGTAAATGTATCAGCATGTCTGCCAACTGTCGGTAAAAGGTCTCGTCCACCTCAGCCTCGGTTATGCCTACGGCACCCTAGCGGGAACGGTCAGGGACTCAATGATCAAGAAAGCCCCTCTAGGATGGCCTGATGGAAGGCAACCCGGAAAGCCTGGAATCCGTTCTCCTGCCGACCGTGGTAGACGGCGTTGGTGAGCAGCGTCACCACCAGCTCCCGCTCTGGATCGATCCACAGGGAGGGTCCGGTGAAGCCGGTGTGGCCGAAGGCGCTGGGGCTGAACGGGTAGCTGCTGGCCAAGGGATCCGGGGAGCGCAAGGCAAACCCCAAACCCCGGCGCTCGTGACAGCGGTGGGCATCCCCTTGCTGAGGCAACTGCTCGCGGGTCATTTCCCTCACCGTCTGCGGCTGCAACAGGGATCCCGTCAAAAAACTCTCTCCGAAAGCGGCTACTTCCTCTGCCGTGGCGAATAGTCCGGCATGGCCGGCGATCCCGCCCAGGCGGGCGGCATTTTCGTCGTGAACCTGCCCCTGTAGGCGGCGCTTTCGCCAAGGACACAGCTCGGTGGGGGCACAAGAGACAGAGACAGGGGGTGGGTCGAAAGGATCCCCTGGATAAAACTGAGTTTGGCTCAGGCCCAGAGGCTGCAAGATCCGGGCATGCAAGATCTGATCCAGAGGGGTTCCGCTCAGACGTTCCAAAGCCAGCCCCAGCAGGATCAATCCAAGATCGCTGTAGACTCTGCGGGATCCCGGCCTGTAGGCCAAAAAGGTGTGCAGGGCCATGTGCCGGGCCGATTCGGCATCGGGCTGTCGAAACAGGGGCCGCCAGGCGGGCAAACCGGCGGTGTGGGCCAGCAACTGTCGCACCGTCACCTGTTCTGCTGCCATAAGCTGGCCCAAGGACTCCGGCTCCGCAGCTATCCATTCCCCTGGTTGCAGAGGATCTTCATAGGGGGCAATGGGGCGGGATCCCTGAAACTCCGGCAACAGGAGACTCACCGGTTGATCCAACAGCAACGCTCCGGCTTCCACCAGGGCCATGCAGGCGGTGGCGGTGTACAGCTTGGTCAGCGAGGCCAGGTCAAAACGGGTGGCCGAGGTTGTCGGTTGGCGCCGGGTCTCAGGGTCGAGATAACCTGCCGCCCTTGAGTAGATACACCTTCCCTTGTGGCGGATGACCACCTGGGCAGCAGGGAAAAGGTGGGGAATGGTGGAGTTGAGCAGCCCCTCCAGCAAGGTCGGATCCCAGCCCATCTGCCTCCTCTCCTCCCGGCTTGAGGATCCCCAGTCCAACAAACAACTTGTAACGGTGTTTACAAAAGCCTACCGCTTCCCCAGCTAGGATGCCACCACGGCAGGCTACATCATCACATCAAATCAAGGGATCCCGAGTGCGGCTGGAGTTGTTGCAAGCCTTTTTGAACGTGGTGGAAACGGGCAGCTTTTTGGCCGCTGCTCGCCTCAGCGGTCTGACCCAATCGGCCATTAGCCGCCAGATCCAGGCCCTGGAAGAAGCGGTGGGGGCTCCGCTGTTGCATCGCAAAAGCCCGGTGGCCCTAACTGTGGCCGGGGAACGGCTTTTGCCCCATGCCCGTCGCATCTGTCAAGAATGGCAGCGGGCTCAGGAAAGCATTCGAGAATGGCTGCAGGGCCAGCAAACCGAGCTCTGCATTGCTGGGATCCATTCCCTGATCGCCCATCAACTGCCGCCGGTGCTGCAACAGTTTTGCCGGGAGTACCCAGAGGTGCAGTTGCGGGTTACCGCTCTGGGCAGCGACCGCGCCTTGAAGGTGCTCAGGGATGGGCTGGTGGACGTGGCCCTGGTAATGGAGAACCCCCTGATGACGCGGGGGGCAGAGCTGGTGGTGGAGCCACTGTACTCCGAGCCGATTCAAGTGTTGATGCCCGCCAACCATCCCCTCAGCCGCTACGAGCGGATCCCCTGGAAGGTGCTGGCGGAGTATCCCCAGGCTGTGTTCAAAGATGGCTATGCCATGCGCTCCTTGGTGGGATCCCATCTGGCCCGGCAGGGGCTTCCCCTGAAAGCAGCCCTGGAACTGAACACCTTGGATGCCTTTCGGGGGGTGGTGCGACAGGGGCAGTTGATTGCCCTCCTGCCGGAGTCGGCCCTGGTGGACTGCTGCGCCGATCCGGATTTGCAGGTGCGACCCACCGAGCCCCCCCTATTGAGGCGACAGGTGGTTATGGTTACCACCAGCGATCGCTATCGGATCCCTCCCATTCGCCGGTTTTTGCAGTTGGCCGCCCAGCTTATCAGGCAGTCTGAGGTTGAGCCTGCTTCCGGCGCAGATCCCCATTGGCCCTCTGCTGGGCTGTTGTCGGTTTTGTAGAGACCTTTTGTAGAAATTTCTGGTCAAATAAAATACCCATATCGGTAGTTTCAAGTGTTCCGCCCTTATCTCCCCCTATCCTGAGTAGCCCAGCGCTCCCGACCGCCGATGCTATGAGCCAAGAGTTTCGCGAGCTGTTGAAAAAAATCGGCAGCGGCACCCACACCCACCAGGATCTCAGCCGGGCAGAGGCCGCCAGCGCTGCTCGAATGCTCCTGCGGGGGGAAGCCACTCCCGCCCAGATCGGGGCTTTTTTAATTGCCCACCGCATCAAGCGCCCCACTGCCGAGGAGCTGGCCGGTATGTTGGATGCCTACGCAGAAGACGGCCCTCTTCTGCCCCAACGGGATTTGCCCCATCCCTTGATCATCTTTGGCCATCCCTACGATGGCCGCTCGCGGACTGCACCGCTGGGGGTGCTGGTGGCTTTGCTGCTGGCGGCGGCAGGGTCAGCCGTTTTGCTGCATGGCTCTGGCTTCTGTCCCACCAAGTATGGGCTGCCCTTGGAAGCGGTGTGGCGGAGCTTGGGGGTGGATTGGCGGGGGCTATCCCTGGAGCGGGTGGGGCAACTGCTGGAACAAACCGGGCTGGGATTTTTGTATTTGCCCACCTGTTTTCCCCAGGCTCAGGCCCTGATGGACTACCGGGATCAAATCGGCAAGCGCCCCCCCTTGGCCACCTTGGAGCTGGTCTGGACACCCTACCAAGGCCCCTTTCACCTGGTGGCCGGCTATGTGCATCCTCCCACCGAGGCCACGATGCTGGAGCTGTTTGCCCTGCGGGAGATTCGGCAATTCACCACCGTCAAAGGTTTGGAAGGCAGTTGCGACCTGCCGCGGGAACGGGCGGCCATTCTCAACCAGGGCGGGAAACGGCTGCTCTTGAAGGCTCGCGATTGTCACTTGGCAGGCCCGGAGATTCCCCTCTCCGGTGAGAAAGAGCTGCTCCAACAGATGCAGCAGGTGCTCAGCGGGGATCCCTGTGAACTCACCCCAGCCGCTCTCTGGAATGGGGGTAGCTATCTGTGGCTCCTCGGCCACGCCCCATCCTTGCCAGAAGGGATCCAACAGGCGGAAGACCTGCTTCGCTCTGGACGGGTGATGGAGAAGCTGAAACAACTGATCCAGGTGATTGACCTGATACATTTACGCTGAACACTGCTGAACATCACTGTTCAACTATGCAGCGATAGCATTCTGTTTGTTTCCAACCAGAATGGCGGTATCCCGCAAAGCTTTGAGTAGAATACCCAAAGCGCAGTTTCCGTGTCGTCTTACTACCAATTTTCTGCTTTGCTTTGGCTACCATGTTGGCAGACTCGAAAGTAAACAGAAAGATCAACTGGTAGTAATCCGTACTGAACATATTATACATTATTTTCAGTATAGTTGAGCTTATTATTGACTAGAGTCATGCTCTCCTAGGGCTGGGATCCCCTGTTTCGATGACTAGAGTCAAGCTCTCCAGCCCAGGAAAGAAAGCCCCCCGGCCAGCTCCAGGGGGCAAGAAGGGAAAGGTTGGATCCTTCAGGGCAACAGTTCTTCGATAGCCTCTTCCTTGGTGTTGGTGCGGCGGGAGAGGGTGCGGCGGTCGAAGGTCATGTGGATCTCCCGGTTTTGCTCGCCGTCGGCAGCCACAGCAAAGATGGGGAAGTCGATGTTGCCATCCGGGAAAGCCATGTGGAAGCGGAAGGTGCCATCGGGGTTGAGCTGGATCTTGCGCCCGCCGATGGTGACGGTGGCATCGGGCTCCGTGGCCCCATAGACAATCAGCTCGGCATCGGCCACCAGCCAGAACTTGCGGGAGCGCCGCGGCAGGACTTCGGAAGCGCCGGAGAACAGCCCTAGTCCCGACCCGGAAGCCATCCAGGGAGCAGCAGGCACTTCGGCCATGGCCATAGCCATTCCCATCATGCCCACGCCCGACGGGATAATAAACGAGCTGATGGCCTGCTCGGGCACCAGTTGACGGCTGCCCATCTGGTGGCTGCCAAACAGGGATCCCGCCACCCGCATCGCCTCGAAGCCGCCCACCATCTCCAGGAAGGGATCCGCCGTCCTCTGCCGCTGCGGCTCGTCGCCTTTGTAGGCCACCACGCCCATGCCGGTGGCGCTGCGCTTGTAGGGCTCGGTGAGCTGGTAGAGGGTGCGGCCCTGGAGGGGCATGTCAAAGGGCACCGTCAGGAAGTGCTCTTCAAACCAGTCGGAGGGAAAGACTGGCGGCACCATCACCGCCGCCGAGCGGGCCAACATCAGCCAGCGGCCATCTGCCGTCCGGTAGCCAATTTCCACAATGTAGGAACGATCGCTCACCGGGATCGGCAAATACCACTCCCGCGCCAACTCATCACAGGGGTACTCCTGCATGCTGTGGGCCGGCTGGTAGCTGAAATCGATATCCGTCACATCGTAGAGGCGCAGCGCCAACTGTTGGCCGCCCTCGCGGCGCTTGCTTTCTTTAGCCTCGTTGGGCACATCCCAATAGGCGTAGGCCCACTGGGGATCCCGCGGCAGCAAAACGATGCGGCTTTCCCCATAGCCCTCCGGCAGATCCCCCAGCCCTTTGTCCACATCGGCCAGATCCGTCTTGCCGGCAACCTCTTGACCCCTAAACTTCGTTTGGGTGACCGATTCTTGCCCCTTGGGCTCCGGCATGGCATCGACAGGGCAGCCAGCTTTGACTTGGGCCTCTCGAATGGCCTCAATCAGCTGGTCTTTGGTCATGCGGCTGTACTTGGGGATCTGATAGCGGGCAGCTTCTTCCCGCAACTGCCGGATGGTCATCTCTTCCAACGGGATCCGCTCTTGTGGCATGGTCGGGGTCTCCTGTCCTCAACAGATCGGGCTTGTGCGCACACTCCACTGGCTAACCCAAAGGCCGATCCCAGCTTGTGGCTAAGGGCAACCCCTGGCCCACTGGGGTAACAGCCTGCTTGGCGTTTTCCAACCGCTGATGACCATAGGTCGGGATCAACGGGGATCAAAGGAATGATGAACTTATGTTCACGTATTTTTGCCTATTGGTCAAGAGCTTGGGGATCGCTGGGGATCAAAGCCTCGTTTTCCCCGCCATCTCGAGTCAGGGATCCCCAAAATGGGCTTGCGGCCCGCCCTTGCCGGCGGATGGGCGGCCAAGCATCAGCCGCTGCTCTCCAGTCCAAAAGAGGACTGCGCGGGATCCCCTGCCGCACCGGCCTTGCCTGGGTAGCATGGGGGAAGGGTGAGCCGCAGGTTATCAGGCCAAGAGGTGTGGGCATGAGGTGGTGGAAAGATAGGACTCACGGTGCAGGGATGCGAGCGATCTGGGCAGCGCTGGGGATCCTGGTCTGGCCGGGGGAAGCTGTTGAAGCGCAAACCCTGTTTCCTCCCCTCTACCGCCTCCAGGGGGGATCCCCTGCCCCAGCGGTTGAGAAACAACCCCTCCCGGAAGAAACGCCTTGGCGTCCGGTCACTCCCGACCAGGTAGAAAACGTAGAGTCGGCGTTTCCTGTCGAGGACGCAGGGTCGGAAGGGCCGATTTTCGATCTGGACTTGTTGCGGCAGTTGGGCACCAGCCCCGGCGGCGGCTCTGGCTCTGGACAGGGAGACGTGATCGGGCCCGGCAGCGGCCAGAGCGGGGTGCGCGGCTCCAGCCCTGGCTCAGGGATGGGCCCAGGGGGTGGAACTGGCCTAGAGGCGGGATCCCGGCGGCGAGAGCCCCAGGTAACTGGGTTAATTGTCGATGCGCGGGGCCTGGACTTTTTGCCCAGCCAGTCGATGCGCCTTTTGGATCCCGACGGCAACCCAGTTTACCCGCCTATCAACCTTGGCCAAGACCTCAACGCCGCCTTTGTGGGCAGCGAGGGCACCGCCGCCTACACCACCTCGGAAGAGCAGGCCCGCTCGCTGGTCAACCGGATTGGAGAACGGCCCCACCGCCTTCGCGCCATGCGCACGCTGGGTTACGACCTGGTGATCTCCGCCGAAGACGCCTTCAACCTGCGCCAGATGAACGCCAGCAGCGGCTTTCTGGATCGCTTTGCCGTGGTGGTCATCTGGGATGGCAGCCAAGCCAGCCGGCCTTAAAGTCTGGCCCAGGGATCCCGGCGCTGGCCGCGAAGGGGATCTGGGGATGCTAGCCTAGCAAACGTGCTCCGCACCGCCGACGCAAACGGCTTTTTTTGGGGATCCCAACCCTATGCAACGGTTTGCCAACCAGCCTCTGCGGGAACGGCCCCACCTAGCGGTATTTTCTTCCAGCAAGGTGGGCAACTTCGTGGTCACCGTCCCCCTCTTGCGCGGCCTCAAGGAGAAATACCCCGGCTGTGTCCTGGATTTTTTCGGCAGCGAGACCACCCGCGACTTTGAGCTCCACTGTCCCTATATCGACTTCAGCTTCCCCCTCTACAGCCGCCGCCCCGATTACCTCGAGGCCCTGACGGCGGCAGTGCGGGATCGGGTGGCCCAGGCCGGGCCCTACGATCTGGCCATCAACTGCGACGAGTTCAGCGAGCTCAACCTGGTGGCGGTGACGGCCCTGCGACCCCGGTACATTGCCGGGGCCGGCTTGACCCTGGATTTTCGCCGCAAGTTGGATCCCGGCTCCGACCCGGTGCAGCGCATGCTCCAGGACGACGACTGGAACAGCCTGGCGTTTTTGCAGCGCTACAAAGATATCCTCACTAGCAACTACATCGCCGAGATCTTCTGCCGCCTGGCTTACGTAGAGACCGACTTTTTCCGCCTGGAGCTGCCCAGCCGGGATCCCGACTTTGCAGTACCGGAAGTCTTGGTGCACATCACCACCACCCGCCGTGCCAAGATGTGGCCCTTGCAGTACTGGCGCCAGGTGATCGAATGGTGCCAGGGGCAGGGCTTGCAGGTGGGGCTCATTGGCAGCGCCCCCGAGCTACAGCGATCCCTCTACCACGGCGACGGCGAAGACCAACTCCTGATCCAGACGGGGATGATCGACCTGCGGGGCAAGACCGGCCTCCTCGAGTTGGCCGGGGCCCTGAAGCGGGCGCGGGTTTGTATTTCCGTGGACGCGGGGCCGATGCACATTGCGGCGGCCGTGGGCTGCCCCACCATTGCCCTGTTTGGCAACGACGCCGATGGCGATGGAGCTAGCCCCGTGCGGCTGTGGGCTCCACGCCTGCCCCATGTTTACGTTACCCAGACTTCCTATAAATGCCGGATCTGCGCAGAAAACAAGTTCAAAAACGAAGCCTGCCTGGTGGAAGGCCACCCCTGCATGGCCCACCTCAAGCCAGAGACAGTGATTGCCTACCTCCGACAGATCCTGAAGAAGACCTAGACCTTCCAGCCCGTCTCTCCCCTCACCCCCAGCCCCTCTCCCTCTGGGAGAGGGGAGCTGTGGAGCGAGGGAACAACTTGTTCATGGCTATTTGAGATGGCCATAGCTCCCAGGGATCCCCGCCCCGCCGATCAGATGGGCCAGTGGACGGCAGGGAGTGCCCAGAAGCGCAGCCGGATCCCTAGGAGCCTGGTTAAGCTGAGAGCCCGAGGCTGAAAACTCTGTGCCTAAACCATTTGGGTGTGAGCTGTGACTTTGGGGACGGGGTATCGCCACCAGGTGGATCACCTTGCCGAGCGGAGAAACAAGAGGGCTTGGCAAGGGGTTGCCCTGAAGCTGCTGGCCACCTTCTGCTTTGCCTGCCTGGGGGCGATCATCCGCCTCAACACGCCTGCCCTGCACCCTTTTGAGATTGTGTTTTTGCGCAACCTATTCGGGTTTCTTGCCCTGGTACCGCTGCTTTTGCGAGCAGGGATCCACTCGCTGCGCACCGCCAAGATGAGCTTCTACCTCCTGCGCTCGGCAATCAGCACGGTGGGGATGCTGCTTTCCTTCTGGGCGGCCAGCCTGTTGCCTTTGGCAGAGGCCACGGCCCTGAGCTTTGTCCAGCTTTTGTTTGCTGGCATGATGGCGGTTTGGGTGCTGGGAGAACAGATGCGCCCCTCGCGCTGGCTGGGTTTGGGCTTAGGAGTTGTCGGGACTTGGGTGATGCTGAGGCCGGGCTTTCGCGAATTCTCTTTGGGCACAGGGCTAGCCTTAGCGGCGGCGCTTCTTTTTGGCTGGGTGATCATCGTGCTTAAGATCCTCGCCCGCACCGAGTCCAGCCTCACGATCACGGCCTACATGGGCCTGTTGCAGACTCCCCTTTCCTTCTTGGCTGCCGTTTGGGTTTGGACCTGGCCTTCGCCGGAGCAGTGGCTGTGGATGGCAGCGATGGGGCTGTTGGGCAGCCTGGGCCAGGTGGCCCTCACCCAAGCCTACAAGCTGGCTGAGGTGACGATGCTGCTGCCTCTGGATTTTTCCCGCTTGCTCTGGGCCAGTCTAATCGGTTTCTGGGCATTTGCCGAGCTCCCAGATGGGTGGACCTGGCTGGGCGGAGCCCTGATCTTGGCAGGCGCCACCTCCGGGGCCTACGGCGAGGCGCGGCGGCGGGTGAGGAAAACTCAGGCCCGTACCGGCAAAGTTTAAGGTGGCAGAGGCTGGCGGGCCTAAAGCCGCAGCAAGGCGGGGCTGGAGCTGGTCAGGTCGGTGGTGGTAAGAGCCACCAGCAGGGCTTCCGGGCTGACGGGGAAGGGCAGGTGGTGGATATCGGAGCCTGGCTGGCAGGCCACCTGGGCTGCTTGCAGCAGCTCGGCGGATCCCAGGTGGTCGAGGTGGAGATCCCGCAAGTTGAGGGGCAGCCCCACCTGGCGGTAGAACGCCAGCAACTGGGTGCGGGCGGCCAGCGCCAACTGGCTTCCCTGCAGGATCTCCTCTAGGCGGAGCTGGGCCAAAATGCCAAAGGCCACTTTCTCCCCGTGCAGGGTGGCCCGGTGTCCCGGCAAATGGGTTAGGCCGTTGTGAACGGCGTGGGCGGCCACGGTGCGACACTTAGCCCCTCCCATGCCGCCGACGATCCCCGCCAGGCAAATGCAGGCATCCACCACCTGCTTCCAAGCCGTGCCACCCGGCTCCCGCAGGGCCGCCACCGATTGTTGCAAGAGCAAATCCCGCAAAACGCGGGCCTGCTGCACAGCTCCGATCACCAGGGCATCTTCCGAGGCGCCGCTGCTGACAGAAGACTCGTACCACTTGGCCAAGGCATCTCCAATCCCGGCCACCAGGGTGCGCGCCGGGGCCTGCAGGATGAGCTCATAGTCCAGAATCAAAGCGGCAGGTGCCCGATCCAAAGCCACATCCCGCTGAAAGGCACCTGTGTCAGAGTAGATGTTGGACAGGGCGCTCCAGGCGGCACAGGTGGCGGCGGAGGTGGGCACCGTCGCCACCGGGATCCCCAAGCGATGGGCCACCAACTTGGCCGTGTCTAGGGCCTTGCCGCCCCCCACCCCTACAATGCCGGTTACGGACTCTGCCGTGGCCAGGGCCTGTAGGCGAGCCAGCTCCGACTCGCTGCAGTCGACACCATAGGTGCTCCAGTAAACCTGAACGGCGGGATCCCGCCCCAGATTGCGCTTCAGGGGCAGCTCGGCCACGGCCAGGGAGCGCTCCCCCCCGATCACCAACACGCGGGATCCCAGAGCTGTCAGGGGGACAGCCTCGAGGATGCTGCTGCCGCGGTATAGCCGGCCTGGGGCCGGAATGGCCAGGTCGAATTCACAAGTTCTCAGCATTTCAAAGAGGGGCGATAGGGTCAGCCCAGTGTCCATATATATAGATACAGACTACGATTCTAGCCGCAAGTTCTGCCTTTCCCATCTAGGGTGTAGCTACAGGCAAGCCTCGCTTGCTTAGAACGGGTTGGGATCCCTGGCAGGGGAGGGTCAGCCAGCACAAATCTTTGCCAGCAGTCAACTGCAAATGGTGGTAACCCCCAGACAAATTGGGTAGTATGCGTCTAGCAGTGGCGCAGAGGGCAGGGCGTGTTCGGCTTTCTTGGTGGCTCCAAAACTCAAACCATGCTTGGGGTAGATATCAATCCCGAGTGCCTTGCTGTTGCCCAAGTCAAGAAGCAGGGCAATGGTCGCTATCGTCTGGTTCACTACCACAGCGTGGAAATGCCAGAGGGGGCAGTGATCGAGGGGCGCATTCTTGATCCGAGCACAGTTGGCTTGACATTGGCCAACTTACTAAACGAATACAAGGTGCCCACCAGCTTGCCAGTGGCGACCGCGGTGCCGGTGCGAGAGGCGATCGTCCGTCTCATTCGCCTGCCTGCTGACCTGCCTGCCGATGAGTTGCGGCGGGTGGTTCTAGAACAGGAGGCGGAGCTCTACATCCCCTACCCCCGGGATCAGGCGGATGTGGACTACCAGCCCCTGGGCCTAGACCTTTCCCAGGATGGCATTGAGCGCATCGAGGTGCTGCTAGCAGCCATCCCCAAAGAGGTGGTGGACAATTACCTGGCCGTGCTGCAGGCGGCCAACTTGAAGGCGCGCTGTGTGGAGCTGGCCAGCTTCTCCCTCATTCGCACCATCCGTGACCAACTCATCCAGTACAGCCCCCAAGAGGCGGTGTTGCTCAGCTCCATCGGCTACGACAGCAGCGAGATCAGCATCTTGGTCAACGGCATCCCGCAGTTTACCCGCACCGTCAACATCGGCACCATTCACATGCGGCAGGTGCTAGCCCAGGCCCTGAATTTGCCGGTTAGCCGCACCGGCGACCTGTTGCGAACTCTAAGGTTACCCTTGATCAACCCCGCCGATGTTTTGGCCACGGGAGAGCAACCGGTTCCCAGTAACCCGGGCGTGGCAGCCGTGGCGCGGGTCGTTTCCGATTTGGCGGACGAGCTGAGGCGCTCCATTGATTTCTTTACCAGCGCAGAGAGTAACTCCCCTGTGGTGAAGGTATTGTTGGCTGGGCCGGGGGCGGCTATTGGCCAAATGGATGGTTTCTTGTCGCAGTCGCTGAGCCTGGCCGTAGAGTTAGCGGATCCCTTCGGCAGCATCCTGATACCGGATTCAATCGAGGTGCCCTTGGAGGAGCGACCGGCGATGGGAGTGGCCCTGGGGCTGGCCATGCGGGAAGCCAGCAAGTAGTCTTCGGGATCCGCCCAAGAGGATCCCCTAAGCGCAATACCCAACCATGAGCGAGGCGGTGAGATGTACACACCAGAGATCAACTTTCTGAAAGAAAGACCGGAGGTTCCCACCACAGTTCAGACAGGGGGAGTGGTGGCTGGCCCGGAAACTGCCGCCGGAGCTGAGAGCTGGGCTTTGGCCATTGGTCTGGGGGTTGCCGTGGCTGCTGTGGCCATGGGGGCTTTCTTGTATTTCCAAGACAGCTTTTCCCGTCAGCGGAATACTCTGAGGGCAGAGCGAACCCGCCTCGACGGTGAACTCAGCACAGCCAATGCCGAGTTGACCCGACTCCAGGGCCTCAGCCAAGAACTGCAAACCATTCGCACCCAGACGGAAGGGTTTCGCTCTTTTCTCGGATCCGTCCAGCCCTGGTCGGCCATTCTAGAAGAACTGCGGCGCAGGATCCCTGGGCAAGGGGTATGGATAACCAACATCAGCGCCTCTGGCGATACTGTGAACATCCAAGGCGGGGCGCTGGATTTTCCCTTGGTGAACGACTTTTTGCTCACTCTGCTGGATTCCAACTTCGTAACCAGTGCCGTTCTCAACAGTGCCTCTCGAGTGGAGGGCACCCCTGAAACTGAACCCAGCGTCACCTACGGCCTAACGGTTACTATTCGAACCATAGGGGATCCCGACCCGGAGTTGACCCGCGAGCTGGAGCAGCGGGGAGCGATAGGCTTGGTGGAAAAGATCCGCATTTTGCGTCAAGTGGAGGGGAACTGATGACCGGCTCGGTGGAAAGTTTTCACGACGAACAACTGGTGGCACCTCCGGCAGGGCCGCCGGTATTGTTGGGGGTCGAGCTGACCCCTATTCGCATTGGCCTGTTGATCGGGATCCTGGGCCTGGGCGCGGCGAGCTTTTTGGCCTTCACCCAACTCCGTCCTCTGATTAGAGAGGTGCAAGCCTTAGAAAGAGAGGTAGCCCAAAAAACCAGCCAGTTGCAGGAGGTACAGGGCCAGATTGCCGGCTTACAGGATCTGCCCAACCAAATCGAGAGGGCTCGCGTGCAGCAGCAACAGATCAGCGCCTTGCTCGCCACCCCCGAGAATGCCGACACGCAACTGATCGATCTCAACCGACTGGTGCGGGGACAACCCAATGCTCAGTTGCTCAGTTTCAGCCCTTCCCCTCTGACGCCAGCTTCCTCGAACAACCCAGAAGTGCCTGCCATCATCGCCCCAGCCATCCAACTGCAGACAACCCGCGTCACCCTGCGGGGTCCCTACACCGACATCATCAACCTCATGAGAGACATCGAGCGTTTTCGCGCTCTGTTCCGGGTGAGCAACATCTCTCTCAACCCTGGCCAAGGCACAGAGAACCTAGACGCCGCTTTCGATCTGGTTGCTTACTACTACAACAAAGGCGTTCCTCTCGGCACTGCTCCTGCACCTGAAGGGCAAACACCTCCTGAGGGAGGACAGCCAACACCCAGCCAGTAGCCCGGCTTGGCAAGGCCAATCTGTAGCCAATCTATACACTGCGTTTGAGTGTCGCTTCCCCACGGGATCCCACCTGAAGAGACTCGCTACTGGGATTGGAGGGGACGGGCGGGAAATGGGAACCATTGGGGAAAAGCACAGATAGTGTTGCCTATCGAAAAATTTCCCCTAAAGCGGCTGCAGGTAGTGGCAAAGCCGAAAATTTCGGCTTTGATTAGGGAAGCACTGGGTGAACCCGTGCTGAAGTAAAGCAGAAACACGCTTGGCTAACGGAGTGAGGTGTGAGGATGATGAACCGTCGAGTCGCCTGGGGATGTGCATTGAGCTTGATCCTTTCACTGCCCCTGTTGGCTGTGGAAAGCCAGCTCGATGAAGCCGCCGCCCAGCAGTTGACCTCCGCCAATCCACAAAGCCTCAGCCGCATTACCGATATCCGCCTGGTGCCCCACGGCAACCGCATGAAGCTGGAGATCAACACCGCAGGGGGCGCCCGTCCACAGGTGTTCTTTACCCAGCAGGGCCAATCTTGGATTGGGGATATCACCAATGCCCAACTGGATGGAGGTCAAGGTCGCTATCGTCAGGAGTCTCCCCTGCCGGGAGTGCGCTTCATCGAGGCCAAGCAAATGGGCAATGACAGCGTGCGGATAGAAATTGCCGGCGTTGCGGCAGCTCCCCAGGGCTTGCTGGCCCAGCGCAGCCCAACGCAGTTGGTCTTCGAGTTTGAGGGCTTGCCCTCTGCTCCACCGGCTCCTGTAGCGGCATCGCCTAGCCAAGTAGCGCCCAATCAACCGGCCTCGCCGGCTCGACCCCAGCCCGTGGCCCCGCCGCCAGCTCCTGCCTCCCCTCCGGCTGCTCAAAACCCTCCTTCTCCCCAGGGGACAGCCCCTAATCCTCAGCCGCTTGCCCAAACCCCTCCCTCTTCCCCGCCAGCTCAGGCAGCTCCTACCCCTCAGCCAGCTTCTCCTGGGCCGGTTATTTCTCAGGTGCCCTCTGTAGGACAGCTCAACCAACCCCAACTGCCACCGGGATCTGTTGAACTCAGCACTTCTCCGTTCCAGGGTCGAGCAGTAGCTCCTCCGGCAGGGGATCTTGCAGTCGGCAGCATCATTCCTGCTCCCCCTCCAGTTGACTTGGGCTCAAATGCCAAGATCACCTTAACCCTGAGGGATGCTCCCGTAGGTGACGTGTTGAGTCTCTTGGTGCGTCGAGCTGGACTAAATGTAGTCCTTAATGATGTTCCTCCAGACTTAACGATTTCCTTGGATGTAGCTGACTCACCTTTGCAAGAGACATTTAACTTTATCTTGCGCCTGAAGGAACTGCAAGCAACCCGTGTAGGGCAAACAGTTTTTATTGGTACTACACTCCCTGGAGTCGGCCAGCAGATTGTCAAAACCTATAGACTCAATCAACTGAGAATCGAAGAAACAGAGCAAACTTTTGTCTTTAACGCTTCGGGAACTGCAGGGGGAGGAGGAACAGTTGAAATCGATGCTAGGCAACTAAGTATTACTCCGAGTGAAATCAGAAGTAGAATTTTGGCCATTCTGGAAGCATCAAATATCCCTTTAGCTCAAGAGTCAGCCATTCAAGCGGATCCAAGAACAAATTCACTGACTATTGTTGCCACACCTACCCAGCATGATGTAATTGCAGCATATCTTGCCCAAATTGACTTGAGAAGTCGACAGGTTTTAATTAGTGCTAGGTTTATTGAGATCAACCTAGATAATAATTCTAGTCTAGGAGTTGCACTGGGTAGTGCATCTGGCAACTTTGCTCTGGGGTCTGGAGATAACACTGTCTTCGGTGGAACTCCTCTTGACCAACCTGCAGGATCCTCAGTTCCTAATGTTGGTTCTTTTCCTGCTGCAGGGACTGGAGGCTCACTTGTGTTTAACACCTTAAATCGATTACAGCAATCTCTAGCAGCTCGTATAGATGCAGCCATTGCTTCAGGAACAGCTAAGATATTGGCCGATCCAAAAGTAGTAGTCGCGAATAACACTGGCGCAGCTATTGTGGTTGGCCAAGAAGTTATCACCAATAGGAGATTGCAAACAGATCCTGCGACTGGCATATCAACTGTCGTTTTTGAGAAAGGAAATGCGGGAGTCAATTTACTCATTCAGAATGTCAGGATCGATGATAACGGCTACATTACGCTGAACCTTCTTCCACAGATCTCATCTATTGGCAGTCAAATTACACTTTCTGATGGCACTGTTATTAGTTTGCTCAATCAGCGTTCTGTCGGAACATTGCAAACCAGACTTAAAGATCGAGAAACACTATTTCTTGGAGGATTGATACAAGAGGAAGATCGAGTATCTGTTGATAAAGTCCCACTTCTTTCTGAAATTCCTTTACTTGGCTCCCTCTTCCGCAGACAAAACACAACAAATACTAGAAGTGAGGTTGTCGTCTTGATTACTCCAGTTATATTGGAAGATTAAGGCGAAATACAGAATTTCATCGTTTTTGGCCATCCACTTTTATGAGATGAATTGTGCATCAATGCTGAGTTCGAACTCTCGCTATCGACCTTGGGTCAGGCTGGGATCCCTATTGCTCAGCTTGGTTCTGGCTTGGGTGCTGGCTTCGATTGACGCAGGGTGGTCACAAACCTATCGCCTTTCTCTACCGGTACAGGGTCAGAGCTATTCGCAGCTAGTCGAGCAATCACGTCCTCTGGTTTGGCGAGCTTTGGCGCAACAATTTCAAGCTCAACCGCAGCCGGAGCAGATCACCTTGGAG
Source organism: Synechococcus sp. JA-3-3Ab (assembly GCF_000013205.1). Classification (NCBI taxonomy): domain Bacteria; kingdom Bacillati; phylum Cyanobacteriota; class Cyanophyceae; order Synechococcales; family Synechococcaceae; genus Synechococcus; species Synechococcus sp. JA-3-3Ab. The sequence continues at coordinate 1,012,001 of NC_007775.1, forward strand.
GTACTGGGACAAGCCGGGGATCGGCAAGCCCCTCTATTTACCGTGCGAATGCCTCGCAGCGTTTGGCAGCAAAACCCCTCCCCCGCTCAATTGGAGCAGCATACCATTTTCTATCCTGATGCGTTGGCTCTTTTACAGCCGCGAGCACCGCTGCAGCAAGCCCAGGTAGAATCTACTGCTCCCTTTGCAAATGGAATTACATTGGTCTCCAGCAATCCTTCCAATGGCCAAAGAGGGATCCCAATTGACCAAAATATCCATCTGCGTTTTGATCGACAGCTTCCAGCCGGAATAACAGGTCTAGCCTTCGGGATCCAGCCCCCTGTGGAGGTGGCCTTTGACATTCAGGGAAACGAGCTGATCTTTCAGCCTTTACAGCTACTCAGCTACAGCACAGATTACAGAATACTCTTGCCTGCAGCCAAAGAGCTGGATTTACAAAAGCCCATAGAATTGACTTTCCGCACCGAGCCTCAGTACAGTTACCAGCGAGATATTACAGCCTGTTAAGGGCTCAAGGGGTACAATAGCAGCACTTAGCAAACCAACTTCGGAAGGAGGATGGATTGATCAGTAGTAAAGAAGTCTTCACTATCTGCTCCATGCTATATTTCCCAATTCTGCAAAGCTGCCGAATAAAATGCTTCAACACCGACCACATCATCTCAATGGGATTCAACTCCGGCGCATACACAGGCAGGTATAGGATTCGTGCTCCTGTCCCCCTAATCAATTCCTCAACTTCCCGACTCTTGTGGATATTTAAATTGTCCATAATCACAACCTTCCTCGCATCTAGCTTCGGACATAGCTCGCTTCTCAAAAACTCCAAAAAATCTCCTTTCTTCATCCCACCCTTGATGACACGACAGCCAACTACACCTCTCAAGGAAATAGCTCCAATAACCGTATACTTTTCACCCTTGTATCTCTGACGATAATGATAAGCCCTTTGACCACGTAAACTCCGAGATACTCTCCGCTCCATTCCCTCCCAGACTCCCGTCTGGTCGATGGCAATCAAATCCTCCGCTGGAATATTCCTGACTTCTTGACTATAAGCTAGTCGTTCCCTTTGCACCTCCTCTTCTTTGACTTTTGCACTGCGGTAGGTCTTTTTTTTAGAGTCATTCCTTGCTTTTTCAAGAAATTATGTATCGTGACGATGCTTACATTGATTCCTAAGCGCTCGCGCAACAGTTCTTGATACTGCCACAGGTAGAAGTCTGGGTGTTCTGTAATAATTGCCATCACTTCCTGCCGATGTTGTTCCAAAATGCCCACTCGCTTGGTGCCTGCTTTCTTAGGGGCTAAATCTTGAGTTTGTTGGTACTGACGCACCCAGCGGTGTACTGTTCTTTTGGTCACCATGAAGCGTTTAGCTACCTGGCGGATGGAGGTGTTACCTGCCTGGTAGGCTGCTACAACTCTTTGCCGCAAATCCAAAGAATGAGTCGGCATTCCTTTCTCTCCTTCCTCTTGAATACCTGTACCCTATTTTAAATTAAAAGGCTGTAAGCCCTTGCTAGAAGCCAGTTGTGTAGGTTGTCATCAGCAGGCCGGTCGGATGCGGCGCAGCCCTTTGGATAGCTATGCCGCGGTGATGCGTTACGTAACGCCCGGATCAGAAAATAGCGAGTTGCTGAAACCGCGCTGGTTAGCTCGCCATGCTGTTATTCAGCGGGCGGCAGGGATCCCCTTGAATGGGGAAGGAAAAGAGGCCGACGCCCCCGGTTCCTTGTTGGAGCTTGGGACAGGAGCCATGCCGACGCCGAGACCCCCCGTGAGTGATCCCCAAGGAGAATTTCCCGGCTCTTTTATTGGACGCAGCGGATCTCCCGAATTGGCCTATATTCGCCGCAACGGCACCGGCACCGATCGCTTGGGCCACTTGAGCCCTGAGGAAATCCAGATCTTGCGTACCTGGATTATTCAGGATTGGGCTGCTGAGACCCACAAAAGTTAACCCGATGGCTCGGGGAGTCTTTATTGAGTTAAGATGAGTTGACCTAGATGTTAAGTTTCTTGACCAACTGCTTATCTTGGAACCAAAACCCTACGAGACCAACTGGTGACAACTGCTGCCAGGGATCCCTTGGATTGCATGAGGTGGGTTGTAGAAGCTTTTGGCAAGCGACTGGCAACCAGCTTGAGGACGAGAGCTTAGCGTCATTGCTGGCGCTGTTTTCGTGTCGCTCAGAGAGGAATCCTGCTAACTTTTTACCATTCAAAAAATAGGGATCCCCAAGTCTCCTTCCTCTAGTGTTTCAGTTCTGAACACACCTGTGTGAGTCGTTCTAATCTTAAGAACAAAACTGTGAAATCAAAGGACCTAAGCCCCGCCGTCTTGCTCAGGTGGCCTGGGATCCGGGACGGGCGATGAGCGCCAGCTCCACCTGATGTTCTCGGGGCTGCTCCAGTTGCACCTCCACGTCGCGGCCAAAGAAGCCCTGCATTTTTTTTTGGTAGCTTTCCTGCCATTGCTGGAAGGAAACGGCTGGCGAATCAAACAGGAGCACCAGGGTGTAGCGGCCATCCCGCAATTCTTCTCTGTAGCCTTTGATTTTGGGTAGGTCTGCTTCCAGAGGGCCGCGCAGGCCGAGAAACTCCAGGGCCTCTTCCAGGTGGGCGTTGGCCCCATAGCTATATTTGGTGATGTCGGCGCGGACTTGTTTTTGAATTTCCGTGGCCTGCTGAGCGCGGGCTTGGAGCACTTCTGGCGAAGGGGACGTCAGGGCAGGCACTGGCTTGAGCTCCACCACCTTCATGGTCACCCCCCCCAGCAGCAGAGGGATCCCGACAAACAGGCCGATGAGATTGAGGGTGGGATCGCTGTACTGGGCAAAGCCCCAAGCTGTGGCGGCAACGCCCGCCAGCAACACGAGCGTGCTCAGGGGAAGAGGCAGTTTTTCAAACATACAGGAAGAAAAGGCAACCTGAAACCCAGGCTAGCAGGAAAGACACTTCCTGAGGCGACCTTGAGGGTGGACTTGGCTAGGCTGGGGATGGATAATGGCTGGACGCTGGTGTGTTGGGGAGTGGTCCATGGTTCTGTCGCATCTGTCCAAAGCGTCCCGTCGTCTGCGCCTGCTGGACCGCAAAGCCCAAGAGCGGGCCCCTCTATTTGAGGCCATCCGCCACTATTGCAGCTTGGATAAGGCTCCTTTTCACACGCCAGGCCACAAACAGGGACGTGGGATCCCTGCCGATCTGCGAGCCTTTCTGGGAGAAAACGTCTTCCGAGCGGATCTGACGGAGCTGCCGGAGGTGGACAACCTCCACGATCCCGACGGCGTGATCCGAGAGGCCCAGGAGCTAGCCGCAGCGGCCTACGGCGCCGATCGCAGTTGGTTTTTGGTGAACGGCTCCACCTGCGGTGTGGAAACCCTGGTGATGGCGGTGTGCGACCCAGGGGACAAGATTCTGCTGCCGCGCAACTGTCACAAGTCGGCCATCGCCGGCGTAATCCTCTCTGGGGCCGTGCCCGTCTACATTGAGCCAGATTTTGACTTGGAGCTGGGCATTGCCCACGGCATCACCCCAGCTGGCTTGGAGCGGGCCCTAGCAGAACACCCCGACGCCAAGGGCGTGTTGGTGGTCAGCCCCACCTACTATGGGGTTTGCTGCGACTTAGAAGCGCTGGCAGCCATCGCCCACGCCCACGGCCTGCCCCTCCTGGTGGACGAGGCCCACGGGCCCCACTTGGGCTTTCATCCAGAACTGCCCCTCTCCGCCTTGGAAGCCGGGGCTGACCTGGTGGTGCAGTCCACCCATAAAGTCATCTCCGGCATGACCCAGGCGTCGATGCTGCACCTCAAGGGATCCCGCATCGATCCCAACCGGGTGCGCAACATCTTGCAACTGCTGCAATCGACCAGCCCCAACTACGTGCTGATGATGTCGCTGGATGTCGCGCGGCGGCAGATGGCCCTGGAAGGGGAAGTTCTGCTAGGCCAAACCTTGACCCTGGCGGATCAAGCCCGCGCCCGCCTCAACCGCATCCCCGGTATCTTCTGTTTTGGCCCAGAGCGCATCGGCTCCACGCCTGGCTTTTTCGATTTGGATCGCACCCGCCTGACGGTGACGGTGTCGGGGCTGGGCCTTTTTGGCTTCGACGCCCATGACTGGGTCAACGATCACTTCCACGTGCAGCCGGAGATGTCCACCTTGCACAACGTGGTCTTCATTATTAGCCTGGGCAATACCCAGCGGGATATTGACCGGCTGGTGGAGAGCGTGGCCGCCTTGTCGGAGCAGGCGCAGGGATCCCAGCCCTCGCTGGCGCTGGCCGAGAAACTGCGGCGCCTGGCCCAGTTAAAACGCCCTCCCCTGCCGCCGCAACGGCTCTCGCCGCGACAGGCCTTCTTCGCCCCCATCGAGCGGATCCCCTTCCAGGAGGCTGTGGGCCATATCTGTGCCGAGATCATCTCCCCCTACCCCCCTGGGATCCCAATCCTGGTGCCCGGCGAAGAAGTGACCCAGGAAGCGGTGGACTATCTGCTGTTGGTGCACGAGGCAGGCGGCTTTATCAACGGCCCCGAAGACGTGCGGCTGCAGACCCTCAAGGTCGTCAAAACCTAGCTCCTCAAGTGCCCGGCTGCGCCGTCTGAGCAGGGGGCAGGGAAGGCAGGGGGTTGGGAGAGCTGCGGCGGTGGCGGACGACCTTCACCCGATCCACCCGCGGCCCTTCCATGCGCACCACCTGGAACTCCATGTCTTGGTAGGTAAACTTTTCCCCCACGCGCGGGATCTTCTGCAGGTGGTAGATCAAAAAGCCCCCCAGGGTCTGGTAGTCCTCGTGGAGGGGCAAGTTGAGGTGGCAGCGCTCGTTGACCTCTTCAATGTCCAACTGGGCCTGGATGAGGAGGGTATTTTCGTCCAGCTCCTGAATATCCGCCTCCTTCGCCTTGGGATCCGGCCCATCGGAGAGCTTGCCGACGATCTCCTCCACCAAGTCTTGAATGGTAATCAGGCCTGCCGTGCCGCCAAACTCATCCACTAGCACCACCATCGGCCAGTGGTGCTGCCTCATTTCGGGCAACAGTTCCGCAATTGGCTTGTTCTCCGGCTCAAAGTGGGCCTCGCGGATGAAGTTGGTGATGGGGCTGTGCAAATCTATGGATCCCTTGGCCAACTGGCCGATCAACTCCTTAACGTGGATCAGCCCGCGGATGTCATCCAAAGACTCGCCGTAGACCGGATAGCGGGAGTGCCCCGATTCCGCCACCTCGGCCAGCACCTCTTGCACCGTGGCCGTCTCCGGCACCGCATCGATGCTGGTGCGCGGGATCATCACCTCGCTGGCCACCGTCTCGCCGAACTCGAAAATATTGCTCAACAGCTCCCGCTCCTCCGCCTCGATGTTGCCCGACTCCACCGACGAGGCAATCAGCAGTTGCAGCTCCTCCACCGTCATGGTGCTGTAAAAAGAAGTGGCCTCCGGGATGCGGACGCCAAAAAGCTGCAACAAGCAGCGGGAGGAGAACCGGAGCAGCTCCACGAAAGGGTGCAAAAAGCGGCTCACCAAGCGGTTAAGCCAGGCCAGTTGCAGCGCAATCGGCTCCGAGTAGAGAATGGCCAGAGTTTTCGGGATCAGCTCTCCCACCACAATTTGGAAATAGGTGAGCAGCGAAAACACCACCACCACTGCCACTCCCCGGATAAGGGCGGGATCCACATTCTGAAGCCAAGCCAACTGCCTCAAGGCCAAAAACAGCGTCGGCGCAACCTGGGTGGCCCCAATCCAGCCCAGCAGCACGCTGGCTAGGGTAATGCCCAACTGGGTGGTGGAGAGGGCATACTCCAACTGTTCCTGGGCCTTTTGCACAATCCCCGCCTGGCGGTTCCCTTCGCTGGCCAGCTGCACCATGCGGGAGCGCCGCGCCGACACCAAGGAAAACTCCACCGCCACAAAAAAAGCGTTGATGAGGAGAAGGGCGATAACCCAGAGGAGACTGAGAGACGCCTCTCCCCAAGAGAACTCAGGGCTGGGGGCCGAGGCTAAAGGAGGGTCGTCCATCAGGGGGAGCAGCAAGACGGATAGAGAGCATTTTAGCCCAGACCGACTCGACCACCTGCCCCTGGCCAGCAGTTAAACTGGCCTCAGCCATCGGGCGGCTATTATGCGAACACCTTCCCCCTGCCCAAATGAACGGGATCCCCAGCTTTTGCAGTTCTCAAGATTGCTACTTTTTCATCAAGCATTCATCAAGCAGTGGCAACTACCGCTTTTTCCGGCAACGCTTACCCCAGTTCGTGCAGTCATCGATATCGACAACATCGCCGCTAGTGGCGTCGATCTGGACTTCAACATCGTTGGTGAATTTTACTTCCCAAACTAAGCGCCCATCTTCGCGCTCCAACTCAACTTCTTTGATCACAGCATTGGGAACAGCAGATCGAGCAATCTGAATCGCTTCTTCAATGCGGACGGCTGGAGCAGGAGATTGAGCAAAAGCTGCCTCTGTGCTTTCGCCTACCCCTAGCATCGGGCTGCTGAGGGGCAAAACGCCCAGCAAAAGCAAGGAAGCAACAGAAGGTTTTGAAAGCTTCACTTCCAACTGTTTGAGTAACCACATTCTTACCCTACCACCCTCGGGGTGAAAGAAGCCTTGCCAAAAAGAGCATTGTTGCCTTCGCAAGGGGAGTGGGCTCCTTGCGTCATAGGGTGTAGTTCGTCAGCCCCTCGTAGATTAGAAGCTATTTGCCGCCGCAGCCCTCGCAGAAATGGACTGGCTAAAAAACCCTGCGGTGCATATATCTTCCCGAGTGCTGCCGGCGCTGCCTCCATCGGTGATAATATTCCTACTCTTACATCTTTTCCCACCGCAGTAGGTGCCGACCATGCCCGATTTTCTGCCCTACGCCTACTTTCAGGGCCAGATCGTCCCCTTTGCCGAGGCGAAGATCTCCATTGCCACCCATGCTCTGCACTACGGGACGGCAGCCTTCGGCGGCCTACGCGGGATCCCCGATCCGCAAAACCCAGATCAGGTGCTGGTGTTTCGCCTGGATCGCCACTGCCGACGGCTGAGTCAGAGTGCTCGCCTGCTCTGCTTCGATCTGCCCGCCGAGAAGATCGAGCAGGTCATTGTGGAGCTGATCCGGAAAAATCGCCCTTCCACCTCTTTCTATATCCGCCCCCTGGTGTACACCTCCGACCTGGGCATTTCGCCGCGGCTGCACAATATCGAGAAAGACTTTTTCGTGTACGGCTTGGAATTGGGAGACTACCTCTCGCCGGAGGGAGTCACCTGCCGCATCAGCTCCTGGGCCCGCCAAGAGGATCGCAGCCTGCCGTTGCGGGGCAAGATCACTGGCGCCTACATTACCTCCTCCCTGGCCAAGACCGAGGCAGTACAGTCTGGCTTCGACGAAGCTATCTTAATCAGCTCCCAGGGTAAAGTGAGCGAAGCCTCGGGCATGAACATCTTCATCGTGCGCAACGGCGTGCTGATTACCCCCAGCTTCGACCAAGACATCCTGGAAGGGATCACCCGCGACAGCGTCCTCACCCTGGCCCGCGACCTGGGGATCCCCACCCAAGAGCGGCCCGTCGACAAGTCGGAGCTGTTCATTGCCGAGGAAGCCTTCCTGACCGGCACCGCGGCCAAGATCACGCCCATCCGCCAGATCGAACAGTACGTCTTGCCCACCTCTCGCCCCATCACTGAGCAACTGCGGCAGAAGCTGACGGCCATCACCGAAAATCGGGATCCCGCCTATTCCCACTGGGTGAAGGTGATCCCGCTAAAAGAAAGCTAGACCCTCAGCTTGCCATCGGCAGGCTGCCGAAGGGGAGAATTAGAATTGACCAATCCAGACTGCGGGAGAGGGATCCCTTGCACGAGATTTCCATTACCTGGGCCGACTACCACCGCAAAATCGAGGAGCTGGCCGTCAAAGTTTACGAAAGCGGCTGGGAGTTTAACCAAATTGTCTGCATCGCCAAAGGGGGGCTGCGCATCGGCGATACCCTGGCCCGTCTGTTCGATCTTCCCCTGGCCATTCTCGCCGCTTCCTCCTACTCCGGCCCTGGCAAGCGGGGGCAACTGATCTTCTCGCGGGATCTGGCTATGACCACTGCCAACCTGGGCAGCCATGTGTTGTTGGTGGACGACTTAGTCGACTCCGGCATGACCCTGAAGCGGGCCGTCCACTGGCTCAAACACCACTACGGCTTCTACATCGAGGAAATCCGCACCGGCGTACTTTGGTACAAAGCGGCCTCTGTCTACCAGCCCGACTACTACGTGGACTACCTGCCGGATAATCCCTGGATCCATCAGCCCTTCGAGCCCTACGAGCAGATGACGCCCCAGCAGTTGATGCAAGCGCTGCGCTCTTCAGGTTAGTTAATTTTGCTCAGGGCTTGCTTCATCAAGGAATTTGGTAAGTCTAAGCCGATATCATATCTGCAACTTTTTCCAAGTTTGAGGGGTGGATTGCGATGATATTTAGGGCAGAAACGGGATATTGCTGCGGCTTGACCTTGGTGAGTTTATTCAGGAAACGGTTGTAGGTGTAAAACCCATATCCCAACGGCTCCAATACCTTCGCGGTAGCGGATCCCGTAACTTTAGAACCGCTTATATTCTCAAAGATAACAATAGACTGGGTGGCAGCGAGCAATTCTAGCGCGCCGGATATGACCTGCTCTTCGGCACCTTCTGCATCGATCTTGATGAGATCGATTTGCGGCTTTCCCTTCGAGCGCCAGATAGAATCCAAAGTGGTAAGATTCACTACTTTCTCATCTCTCGATTTCTGTTCTGGCACCGGCCCTGGATCACTGATGGAGTTAAATACGGTAGCCCTTTCTTCCTGAAACTGCACGGTGCCCTCATGGTCTCCAGCGGCAGACTCGACAGGGGAAACAACATTTTCTAGGGAGCTAGCACTGATTGTCTTTTGCAGGTGTTGAATACAGGAAGTTGTCGGCTCAACTGCGATCACACTGCCTGTAGGGCCAACTCGGCGGGCAGCAAGGAAAGTGTACACCCCAACGTTAGCTCCCACATCGATAACATTCATGCCTGCCTTGAGGAAGTGACGGCAGAAATCCATTTCTTCCTCAAACCACTCCCCTTGAGTCAGCAAGACGCGGGTCACGATACTTGAGAAGGAAGGTTCCAGTGAAAGTCTACAACCTTCGTAGTCGAGATAGAGCTCCGGTTGGCCAGGCAGAGAAGCTGTACGCACTTGGGGCACAACTTCCCACATCGCAATTTGTTTGGCCAGACTTGCTAGTTGATGATCTGGGTCAAGAGTAAGTACACGGTTAATAGGTATCAGCCCTTCTATCTTTCTCTGCGAGAGGAGCTCAACTCCTACTGCCAAGGCAGCTTGGATATCATCTGGGTTTATAGAATAAGTCAGGTTCCAAAATCTCATGGCTTCGGGGCTATATACAACCCCAATGTGGGTGGCCATCCACTTGGCTAGATAGTATAGGTAAGTGTGTTTTGCAAAACCTTTGCTTTGAACCCAAATGGGAACATCTGTCAACCGGGAAGGTTGTAGATCCTGCGCTTCGGTGCACAAAAACTCCAGGAGAGCGTAGGCATCTTCAAAAGCGCGAGAACGATCGCCCAATACCAATAGGGCATGGATTCGGTTTAGCCAACAGGGGACATGATAGGGATCCCTTGCCAGGCCCCTTCGCCAGAGAGACACCGCTTCTTCCCAGGTGGATTGGCGCGTTGCAACGGAAGCATCGGCGCCTAGGCAACGAATGAGCTGGATCCCCGCTTGATTCCATTCGTCTGGGCTGGAGTACAAGTCGTTAGGATGAAAGACGTAGGTCTCATGAGGTTTGCCTTCCAGAATGTGGAAGAAGGCAGCTTCCATGCTGCGGGCATGCTCACGCGGATCCCAAATTATCGACCAACGGCGAGAATCTTTAATTTGCTTTTTAATTCGGTTAATTCGCTCTGGGTCATTGCCCAGCTGGATCCCGCGCTGGATAAACTCTTCTACCGACCAGGTGATGCACTCTTCGAGACCGATATTTTTCAGCAAACTGTAGCTCATGCGGCCGTAGTAATGGCGGCCTACCAGAGTAAGAACCGGCACGCCCATATAAAGGGCTTCCATGGTGTGGGTTGCACCAGTATAAGGAAAGGTATCTAGAATGAGATCAACGCAACCCAGTTGCCCACGGTGCTCTTCCACACTCCCAGCTTTCGCCAGAAAGCGGACACGGTCTAAGACGCCTAGCTCTTTAGATTTTTCTTGGTAGCGTCTAATCACTGTGGCAATTTCCCCTAAGCCTTTGACAATAAGAATTCCGTTGGGGATGGCTTTTAGAATCTGCAAATGAGCGCTGATACATTCGTCAGTTCGCTTGTAGGCATTGGCCGCAGTAAGGAAAACAACATCTGTTGGGCCTATTCTCAACTTGGTTTTGAAATTCACCTCATCGGCTGCAATAACGTCCAGATAGTCAACTGCACAATAGCTGGGCAAGCGGATAATTTCTTCATGGTAATCGGCCTGGGCATTTTCGGGAAGAATATAAGGATCGGCAAAGAAGTAATCAAACTCGGGTAAGCCAACAGCATCTCCCCCTAACCAACCAATTTGGACAGGGGCAGCCCGCAGAGCTGCTACGATATTGGCATCGTGGCTGGTGATAGAGTCCATGAAGACCATGATATCGATGCGATCCTCGCGAGCTTGAGCAGCCACTTGAGGAGCGCTAACCCCTTCGGAGAAGAAGCGAAAATAAAGGCTCTCCTGGGATCGAAACTTTCGATACATGTTGTCGCAGCTGGCGATTTCCTCAGTTTTCCAGCCCTGGTAGTAGTAGTAACAAATGTCTAATACACTGCGGGATAAGTTTCTCAAAGTAGCTTCGCTGAGAAATCCCACTGAATGTCGCTGAAAACAGCTACCTAAGAAACCGACTCGAAGTTTACGGCTTTCTCCATTGACTGTTTGATAATCTTGCTGATTTTTCTTCCAATACTCTGACCATAGGAAATCACGTTGAGAGGCCATGAGGCTGAGGCAATCGTTAAAAATCCTGCCAGCAAGTTGCTGGTAACGACGAATTAGAGACCGATCATCTGTCAGATAGCTCCAACAAAAGCAGACTCGAAAGAGAATAGCTTTAGCAACGGTCAGGCTCTCGAGAAGATTTTCATCGTTTACTTTCAGGGAGCTTAAATCAATTGATCTGGATGAGATTAAGTCAATGATTTTTTGGATTGCAAGCTCTACCCTGTCTGGCCGGGCAGCGTGGATCAGCTTTTCCAAAGATTCTGAGAGAAGGGATAGGCGCAGGGAGAAGTTCTCCCCTGCCTGGGGGCCTTCGGCTGCCGCAAGAAGGGCTTCTCCCAAGATGGAATAAGCGTCGCTGGTCGAGTCTCCGAAGAGGGCACGAGCTGCCCTCTGAAAGAAGTCGCCGATGAGATCCTCGATTGTCCACAAACCTTCATAGCGCTCAGCCTGCTCGGGAGCCGCCGCCTGGGCTAGCTGAGCTAGTAGAGCGGCAAAGCCAGGCTTCTGGCTCTCCAGCAGATGAGCTTGTAAAGCTGTAGCCACCTCGAAAAACAAGTCTAAGTAGCCGTCATCCCATAGCTGAGTGAGAAGTTGAGTCAGGAGCGGCTCCTGGGTGATATCTAGGGTCTCCTCATCTCCCAGCCCGGCCAATTGTTCCGCCAAGGCCTGGCCGTAGAAGCCGACGGCCAGCTCGTTTTGAGCTTGCAAGGCCCGGGACAGCAAAACCTGGGTGTTATCCCGCCGGCCTGGATCCAGCTCAAAAGCCATTTCCCGCAGCTTCAGGCACACCTGAAGGCGCTCCTGCGGATCTTGGTCGGGTGTATTTTCCAGACGGCCTGCCAAAGACACCAATAGCTCTATCACCTTCTCTGGGGGCAGGATCCCAGCCTTGATCAAGGATGTGTAGACCTGGTAGGCGAAGTTTAGGCGGCCCGAAATCAAGGCTTGCTCCAGCGCTGCGAGGGCGATCGCCACCTGGTCAGCCAGGGGAGTCGTCTCTTCAGAAGGAGAAGGCGCCTCAAGGTCAAAAAGGCCCCATAAGAATTCTCGCCATACCTCCGGATCTTGCTGTGGGTAGAAGGCCGCCAGCCATTCTGCGAAGGCCTCTGGCGATTCCTGTAACAGTTGTTTGGCTTCCAGAATCCGAGCTTGCAAGGCGGGGTTCATGGCCGGAACAAGGAGCACTGGTCTTAATCTGCCATGCCGAGGCCCGCTCGGCCAAACTACGGAAGACCCACCCGACAAAGATCCGCAAATTTGCGGGGAGGCAGGCTGTTATGAATTGCCCTCAGGCTGGGTAAGTTAGGACTGGCAGGTAACCTGCGCAGTTAACTTTCTAGTTTGTAATAAGGATCGAGTATCATGAGCGCGAAGTCTCGTCAGTCTCTGTTGCGGGCCAAGCTGGCTCAGCAACTTCTCTCCCAAGCCAAAGGCTTCACCCTGATCGAACTGCTGGTGGTGATCGTGATTGTCGGCGTGCTGTCGGCGGTGGCGATCCCTCAATTCTTGAACCAAGTGCGCCGCTCCCGCACGGCCGAAGCCCAGGCAGCTCTCACGGCAGTGGGTCGTGGTTCTGAAGTCTATCGCCTAGATGTTGGCGTGTACCCGGACAACTACACCAGAATTCAGTTCGGATGTCCTACCACTAGTGGGGCTGATTCCTGCGGCGCTAGGGGCGATAAGTTTATGAATGATCCCTGGAGCGCCCCCAATTACCAAACACCAGTGGCCAGCGATATTATTAGTACTGCGCCTCAGGGGATGCGCTGGGACACCACTGCTGTCACGGGTGCAAGCCGCTACGTTAACGCTTCTGGTCAATCTATTCAGTGCACCATTGGGCTGGGATCAAGGGAGACAGTTGTGGCTACTCTGCCTACCTTTGTTGGTAAGAGCTGCAACGTCTTTGACTAGTTTCTATCTCTACTTTATGTACTCCGTGGCTCCCTGTGGGGAGCTTTTTTATTTCAGTTGCTCCAGTCTCCCTCAAGAGTAGGCAAGGGCTCTAGGCTAAACCAGTGAACTAGAGCGAGGACAGTAACTGTGATGGGTAGGAGATGCGAGTAAGAATACCCTTTTCGATGAGGTTCTGGTTGGTTTCAGGACTGCTGTAAAGTATGAACTCTTGATAAAGAGCTGCCATGGAAGTTCTATCTCCTGAGCAATAAGCGTCCCGTGAGGCCAAGTGAAAGGGAACCCGAATAGGATTAGACTTGGAGCGCCACCAGTAGTCGGGAAAGTTTCCCAGTTGGGCGTATTTTTTATAGTAGTTCTGGAATCCGCAGTTCAAGTAGTGCAAAATAGAGGGAGACGACGTTACTAGAGTATGATCCCCTGGAATATCAAAGCTATGTACGCTGTTAGGCAGAAGAGAGGGATGGATCCGAGCTGCTGACTTTCCATTCTGGTAAGCCAAAAAGTATTGACTCTTGCCGGAAACTCTCTGAAACTCAGTACAGAGTCCTGGCTCCAAGGCAGCAGGGTTTTTCTTAAATAGAGTGACATCGCGAAAATAGTCCTCGACTTCAAATACTTCAGGAGCTGCTTCGTGGTTTAGGAACGTAACCTGGAATATATCGTCGCTTACTTGATCAAACCAATCCAAAGCCATCATCTGGCCAGGATAAAAAAGCTCATCTCCATCAATATGAAGAATCCAGTCCATGCCCTGATCCAGGGCAAGTTGTATAGCAGTTTCTACGTTAAGGATCTGACGAGCCATGACCTCATAGCCAACATGAGGGCCATATTTTGGGTAGAGAACATTCCCCAATGCTTGTTGAACTTGCAAAGCTTCATCGTTGGGAATAGCCGTTACATCGGAAAACTGAAGTGCCACCTGAATAGCGGGATCCTCTGGATCGTCGAAGAAGATATAAATATGGGCAATTCCAAGGGCAAGGTGATAGCGAATGAACGACTCCAAGCACACGCCTGGATCCCGAACCGTAGTAGCAATACAGACTCTGGCCATGTTGAATTCGAGCCTTTAGGCAAGTCGCTTGGTTCCTAACCAAGTGTTGATGGTAAAGCGGCTGTCGGCAAAGGCTTGGCTGGGGCCGAACACCGGCAGGATCTCGTGTAGACAACTGCTGGAGAAGAAGACAATGCTGTTGTTGGTCGGGATCACTTCGTCGTAGGTTCCATACAGGATTGGTGGATGCGGCTTTTGCCTCTGCGTGTCATAGATGCGCAGCTCGCCTCCTCGGTAGAGCTTGGGCTCCTTGTGGAAGTAGTACACACAACTTACCTGGCGAAAGGCAGTTTGGGGATAAGAATTATCAGTGTGGGGAGCGAAATAGCAGCCATCATAGCTGGCGATCATCTCCATCTCAAAGATCTGGATATCAAAGTTTTCAATTCCAAGTTCAGCAAAGATTGTGGGAGCCACTGCTGCAATTTTTTCCCTCAACAGGGATCCATACTCTTGAAAGTACGCATAATCTAGACGCAAAGAGCGGCGAAACTTGAGAGACTCAGCTTCAGTGTTGCTTGGGCTGTAGCTTCTGGAAGGGATAAACTTATCTTGATGGGCGATGGCATGCTGAAGGATAGCTTGGTTGATCTCAGCAGGCAGGAAATTATCCAGCTTAACGTACTTGCACGGATAAAATCGTGTCGGCTCTCGTGGATCCGGCTGCGAAAAGGTCAGGGATACCGGGTTGGCATTCAGCAACAAGCCTGGGCCTAGTTCTCGAATATAAGCCAAATCTTGCTCGGTTAGGGCTCTGTTTTGAGGATCCCACCTCAAGAGATGGATCCCTTGGCTGAGATTGGGAAAAGCTTTCTGCAGGTGAAAAGCGGGATCCACACCCATCAAGTCTAAGGTCGATTGGGCAAGGGATCCGTAGCGGCAGTGATCGACCAAGTACAGAGCCGGCTCAGCCAGATAATCCCGCAGTAGCAGGGACTGGAGCAAATGGGTACGATAGTCCACAAGCTCAGCCCAGAAGCAAACGCCAATCTGGGTATCGGGAAACCCTTCCCCCAAATCTGCCAAAAGAGCAGGGATCGATCCTTCTAGCAGTAGAACCTGTCCTTCCAGTCCTAGCCGAACAATTTGCGCTTGGAGATCCTCCGTGCTGGC
Source organism: Synechococcus sp. JA-3-3Ab (assembly GCF_000013205.1). Taxonomy (NCBI): domain Bacteria; kingdom Bacillati; phylum Cyanobacteriota; class Cyanophyceae; order Synechococcales; family Synechococcaceae; genus Synechococcus; species Synechococcus sp. JA-3-3Ab. The sequence continues at coordinate 1,027,092 of NC_007775.1, forward strand.
CAATTTTTTGGACGGATTCTGGAGCGGATCCCGTAGAATCATCGTCAATTTTCCAGGATGGCGAAGCATTGCTTCTAGCACGGCCCCTGAGTCTTCCCAGCCAATTTGACAGAAGATCTGCTGCTCAGGCAGGCACTCCAGAGCCCAATCCAATAGCTGAGCAAGACTCTGGACTTGCTCCAGTTCCGAGGCAAAATCTCCTTGAAGGTTTTGGCACTGCATGGAAGGGATCCCTGGTGTTCTCTCTAGCTTAATGTACCCGGAGCCACCCCTAGTTCCCGCAGCTTTTGGGCCAGGCGCTCCGCTCGCCGTTGCTCCTGCTCAACCTCGGCAGCTAGGAAGGTAGGCGGGATCCGACTATCAACGGCAGGGCTGCCTACGGCCTGTTCTAGATATAGGGTCAAAGGATCCCTTCTCATTTGGCCTGACTTCCAGGGCAAGCTGAGATTGCTGGCTACCGATCAAGGCCTAGAAAGCTGCAGGGGCAGGCTAAACAAGGGTTTTGACGGATCCCGGAGGAGTAGAGTTGGTCTTATAACCGTTTCATAACCTAAGACTGCTAAGCTCCTACGGAGGTTGCCAGAGCTGACTGCCCAGGCAGAGGGTTAAAAAATGAAGGATACCAAGACCACAGCTCCGCGCGTTCTTCTCAACTGGCCAGCTCCGCCAGACTACATCCCGCCCCCTCTGCTTTCAGACCAGCAGGTTACTCTTTGTCCAAGAGCTAAAGGTTTTGGCCTTGGCTTTGCCAACCTCCCCGAAGACTTGGTGGAATGCCCCGAAGGAGACTATGACCTGTTTGACTTTGTCGGCAACTCTGAGAAGATTCCTGATAAGGAGTTTGATCTAGTAATCATTTGGACTTCTAGCTTTGACCAGAGTACTCCCTTAAACAGTAAGAAGTTTGGCTGCCCAACTGTTTTACTGGCGGGTGATACCCATCATTGGAAGTTTCCCGTCAATCACCTGCTAGCCTACTGGGCTACCGAAGGCTTTGATTATGTGGCCACTGCCTACAACCGCCAGCACCTGCACTGGTTTGCCACAGCGGGTGCGGAAAACCTGGCCTGGCTGCCCCTTATATCCATGCGCCCTATTGCCCACGAGTGGGTAGAAGTGAGAGAAAACCAAATCGTCTTCATTGGCCAGCAAGGTTCTCGACACCCCAGACGCTCTCGCCTTGTTCAGGCTTTGAAGGAAGCTGATTTCCCTATCCTTATCAAAACTGCCAATCGCATAGAAGCAGCCGACCGCTTTGCCAGCTCGCTGATTTCGTTTAACTGTAGCCAAAATGGAGATCTGAATCTTCGGAATTTGGAAGTGATTTCGGTAGGCGGCTTTTTGCTGACAGACCGTCTTTCTTTTGCCTCCGGCTTCGACGAGCTGCTGGTACCAGGAGTTTACTGCGACACCTACGACTCGGAAGGGGAACTTTTGGAAAAGGTTCGCTACTACCTCGACCATCCGCAAGAGGCCATCGAAATTGCCCGCCGCGCCTACCACGCCTTCGATGAACAGTGGCACCCCCGCCACCGCATCCAGAATCTGCTGGACTGGGTATTTGGCGGAGAGCTGCCGGAGCCCTTTTGCTACTCGCCCCGTTCCGAGGTGCGCCATTTTGTCAGCACCTCCAGCGCCGAGCTGCTGGACAGTCGCCTGGGGATTTACGAGCCGATTCAGGAGCTGCATCGGGTGCAAGAGCGGCTGAAGGTGTTTCTCAGCCGGAACTGCCCTGGGGTGATTGCTGCTGACTTGCTGGACTTGCCGCGGCTGGAGCTGTATGTGGAAGGGGGCTTTGCGGATCCCTGTGCTTTGCTGCAGCAGCGGGGTGTGGCCGAGCGGGTGCACGAGCTAACAGGGGAGCCAGCAAGCTGGCCTGTGTTTGATGCAGCTGTGTGCATGGTTGAAGACCTGCAGAGGCTGGGGCAACCTGTGAAGGCCAACTTTGCCTTCGTCTTGGGAGAAGATCATCAGCTTCTCTTTACCGAGGCAAGTCGGGTGATGGAAACGCGGCTGCAGCGTTTTACCATAAATCAGTTTATGTGTGTGATACGCCTCTACGAGGAGACGTTTTTTTATGAGGCGACTTATCTTAACTTTCCTTCATTTATTTCCGATATTTCCGAAGTGAAGACTGTCATTGACGTTGGATCTGGCATAGGACTTGCCAGTGTCTGTTTTCGCGGATTTTGCCCGGATGCAGTTATTCACTGTTTTGAGGCGGATCCCTTGGCTTTGCACCTGCTGCAGCAGAATGCTCTTAGTTTGGGCAACTGCCATGTGCATCCAGTGGGCCTAGCGGGGCAGAATAGCTCCAAGACTCGTCGTCTGTGGCCGGAAGACTCTCAGACAGAGTGGGGAGTGGAGCGGGTGCTGGTTTTCCGGGAAGCCAGGACAGCCCTACGGGATCTAGGTCTAGAGCGCATCGATGTGCTCCGGGTGGCAACAGGTGGGCAGGAGGTGGAGGTGTTGGCCAGTTTGGAGCCATGGCTCAAAGACATCAAGGTCATCTATGTGGAGTTTTGCTCGGAGCAAGACCGCAAGCAGATTGACCAGATGTTGGATCCCTCTCACATGATCTGGCAGGGGGAGATCATAGCTGGTCAAAAAGGATCCCTCTGCTATCTGCGCAGAGCTTAGAAGTAGAATCTTGAAAAGAGAGGAGATGCGAAAGTCATGAACTCAACTATCATCGTTACGGGTGCTGACAGCAAGTTTTTTGAATTAGTCCAAGGGACTATCCTCTCTATCCGAGAGAAGCCGCAGGGATACTATCTGGACATTGGATTCCTCGATACAGGCTGCACACCAGAGCAGTTGCAGTGGATAAGTCAGTACGTTGACCATATCGTTGAGCCAAGTTGGAATTATAACGTTCCAAATAGTAGTAGCCAACCCAGTTATCTTAAAGCTCTGGTATCTAGACCATTTCTACCTAAGTATTTTCCGGGCTATGAGGTTTATATTTGGATTGATGCAGACGCTTGGCTCCAAGATTGGTTTGCAATTGAACTGCTCACTCTAGGAGCAAGAAGAAAAGGGTTTTCAATAGTTCCCGAGTTAGTAGCTAAGCATGTTAACAGATTCTGGATGCAAACCTGGATAACTTGGCACTACCACAAATATTTCCATCACACCGAGTTTAATCGCCTAGAAATAGAGCCTTTGTTGAACGCTGGTGTATTCTCCGGGGCTAGACAGTCTATTCACTGGTCAACATGGGCAAGAAGGATAGAGCAAGCTATGTCCAGACACCTTGATTTATGGACAGATCAGTTCGCTTTAAATGTTTCTATCTATAAAGATTTAGGTCTGGATAGAGTTGAGCTTCTGCCATTGAGTTGCAACTGGTTAGCTCACTACCAGCTACCTTTGTGGGATCCTCAAAGGAAGCTCTGGGTAGATCCTTTTCCACCTCATGATCCAATAGGAGTTATACATCTTACGGCTGATGTTAAGACAAGGCTAACTCATATTGTACTTACGACTGAAGGTTTCAAGGTTGAAGCTAGCTTGCGATATCCAGACAAGAACTCTCTCCCGATCAAAAGATACGATTATGTATCGCCTTACCAGAGGAGAATACATCTTGACTATAGCTTCCCTTTAATGACTGCAGTGGATCCCAACTGTCACCCCTGGCCCTACTTGCGGAAAGAGGTTCCCCATCTTTGGCACACAGACTTACGTCAGCCAACTATTGGTTTTGTTAGCCGAGATGAAGCACACATCTTGTACAATACTGCGCTTAAGTTTCAAGGAAAACCTGCTTTAGAGATTGGGTGTTGGCTAGGCTGGTCAACTGCTCACCTTGCTGCAGGAGGAGTTGTTCTTGATGTGGTGGATCCTGCTTTAACTAATCCTCAAATTTATGAAAGTGTGGATCAGTCTCTTCGCTCAGCGGGAGTTCGCTCCAATGTCAACCTATATCCCGGCTACAGTCCAGAGAAAGTAGAAGAGATTGCTCAGGAAAATGACCGCCGCTGGTCTTTGATCTACATCGATGGAAATCATGACGCGCCAGCTCCTCTTCGCGATGCTCAGGTGGCAGAGCGTTACGCTGCTGAAGATGCTCTAGTTCTCTTTCACGACCTTGCCTCACCAGATGTAGCTGAGGGCTTAAACTACCTAAGGGATCGAGGCTGGAACACGATGATCTACCAAACCATGCAGATTATGGGCGTGGCTTGGCGAGGCAACGTCCAGCCTGTGGAGCATATTCCGGATCCCAATATGGATTGGACTCTGCCAGAGCATTTGAAGGAGTACCCGGTATGCAACCTCGAGCTATCGAGAGTCTTGGAAAAGGTTAAGGCTTTTACCTTGCTGGGCTTTGAGCGTCTTTGGAATCTCTACCTTTTGGCCAAGCGAGTCTGCCAAGAGGACATCCCTGGAAACTTTGTTGAGTGTGGTGTTTACAAAGGAGGCAGCTCTACACTGCTGGCTTGGGTGATCAAAAACTACAGCCGCCGACCGCGGAAAGTTTACGCTTTTGACACTTTCGCCGGGATGCCTCAGCCAACAGAAGTAGACCGAGATTATCGAGGAGTTTTCGCCAATAATACTCCCTACGGAGCTGGAGCTTTGGGTGCTCCTATCTCGGAGAACTTGGAGGTAATCAGTAAGGAACTAGGAGTTTGGGATCTCATTGTTCCTGTGCAGGGATTGTTTGCTGACACATTGCCAGCTTACCGCGACCAGGTAGGCGAAATTGCTTTGCTACATGCAGATGCAGACTGGTATCAGTCCACAGTCGATATCTTTCATCATCTCTACAGTCAGGTTAACTCTCAAGGATTTATCCAAATTGACGACTATGGACATTGGCAGGGATGCCGAGACGCTGTTCACGACTTTGAGCAAGAAATTCAGGCTTTCTTTCGGTTACACAGCATTGACTACTCAGGGGTCTGGGTAAGCCTGTCTGAGAACCTGCCAATAGTGAGAGATAGCTCAACAGTGACTTTGCCCCAAGCCGGGATCCGCCTGAGCAAGTTTAACGTCGTTCTTTTCCCTTACTGGGAGATGGAGACAGAGCAACTTATTCAAGAGTTGGAGCAGCTACTGCAGCAAATCCTGATTAGCCCCAATCCAAAAGATTATGCTCTTATTTTGCTAGGGGATCCAAGCCCACAGCTAGCTAATGAGACACTGGAAATTGCGGCGGGGAACGTAACTCTCAAGTTGATGGAAGAGGGGCGCGAGATATCTGAGGAGCCATTCTGTTCTCTGGTCTCCGGTTTAAACGCCTGGCAGTGGGAGAGGCTGATTCAGCACATGAACTATCGCTATCCGCTGAAGCGGGAGCGTTTTCCTCAAGGACTGCGGCCTGCTGTGCAGAAGCTGCCCGTTTTGTTAATTGCCCAGTGAGAGCCCCATTCTCTGCCTTTGCCTGCCCTTTATCCCCAACCTAATTGGGGGGAAAGGTCTCTACTTTTAAAGGGCATCGGGATCCACCCCTAGTTCTCGTAGCTTTTGGGCCAGGCGCTCGGCGCGTTGCCGTTCCTGCTCAGCCCTTTGCCGCTCCAGCTCAGCCTCGGTGGGCACTAGTTCACCAGAAGAAGTGGCCCACCGAATCCATGTGGTCTCGATGTCCCGAAACCTGCCCTTCCATTTCACCAGGTACAGTCCCAAAACCTCGCTCGGCAGGCGACCTTCTGCATCGAATTCAATTGGCTCATAGTGGTCGCCCCTCAGCCGAAACCCTGCCCAGTCTTCTGGCTCAAACGGGCTAAACCAAAAGTACTCCGGCACCCGGATGATTTGCTCGTAAAGCTGCTTTTTGCTTGTCTTGTCATCCTGGGCAGTGCTGGGAGAAAGAAGCTCAATCACCACGTCTGGCCCTTTGCCCCGCTCCCAAATCACCCAGCTTTTGCGCTCCCCCTTGGGCACTCCCAGCACCACGAAATAGTCGGGCCCTGGGAAATTGCGGCTGCGGGCCTGCTCCAAGCTGTAGTAGAGGAACATGTTGCCGCTGACAAAGCCATCGGGGCGCTGCTGCAGCCAGGTTTGGGTGACGGAGATGAGCAAGTCCATCTGGCATTTATGTCGCCAGCTTTCCATAGGTACGCCGTCGTCGTAGGGGAGCTCGTCTTGGGTAGGGGGCCATTCGGTTAGATAAATCGGATCCGGCACCTCAATAATCGGATTGGGGTTGGTCATTGCCTGTTCTCCTCTCTTTTCTTCACAAGGTATCGGGATCCACCCCTAGTTCTCGTAGCTTTTGGGCCAGGCACTCGGCGCGTTGCCGTTCCTGCTCAGCTCGCTGACGCTCGATCTTCTCGGCTTCCTCTGGTGTGGGTACCATCTCACCATGGGGGAAAAAATACCGGAGCTGCCGGTTGTGAACACCTAGATACAGCCCCAACACTTCGCTCCAGCGCCACCCCTGCTCCGTTGGCCCAATCTCTTCATACTGTTCCCCCCTCAGTCGCCAACCCATAAACTCCTGCGTTTCGGGAGAAAAGTAGAAGTACTCCGGTGTCCTAAAAATCCTTTCGTAAAGCTCCCGCTTCTCACCTCGATCCACTTTGGCTGTTGATTCCGAAAGCAGCTCGACGATCAAATCCGGGTACTTGCCCCCTTTTTCCCACACCACCCAAGAGGGGCGGGGGCGGTTTTCTACCCCTTTGACCAAAAACAGATCTGGGCCGCGGAAGTCTTTGCTTTTGAGTTACTCTCGGCTGTAGTCAACGGTGAGGTTCCAGGCAAGGAAGTAGTCGTTGCGGTCTTGCCAGAGACAATTGAGGTAGCTCAGCAGGATCAAAAGCTGCAGAGCGCGGAGGGAGTGTTCCATTTCGGCTTCATCGCTAGCTTCTGGGCCGAGGGCATGAGCTCCGCCAGTTGCCGGCGGGTGAGGGGAGTGTTTTCTTGGGTTAGGCGTTGGGAGCAAGCAAGTGAATTGGCTATCGGCAGGTTAACCCCTGATCCCTTACCTCCCACCGTTTTGCTCCAACTTGGCTACCCGCGCTTCCAGCTTGCGCAGGGCCCGCTGCAGCTCGGGCAGATGCCGTTGGACTGCCATGCTCCTACGCCATTCGGCAATGGGTTGGTGGGGGTAGCCGGCCACGGTTTGACCAGCGGGGACGTCGCTGGTTACTCCTGTCTGGGCAGCCACGCGTACGCCATCGCCAATGTGCAGGTGCCCAGCCAGGCCACATTGCCCAGCCAAGATGACGTGGTGGCCCAATTGGGTGCTGCCGGCAATGCCCACCTGAGCCACGATCAAGCAGTGGGATCCCGTCTTCACGCCGTGGCCAATCTGCACTAGGTTGTCAATCTTGGTGCCCCGGCCAATGCGGGTCTCGCCAACAGCGGCCCGGTCGATAGTGGTGTTGCTGCCCACCTCTACGCCGTCTTCCAGCACCACCCGGCCTGCCTGCAGCATGCGCCGCCAGGAGCCGTCGGGAAGAGGAATGTGGCCAAAGCCGTCGTCGCCAATGACCGCGCCGCTGTGGATGAGGCAGTCGTCGCCAATTTCGGTGCGCTCGTGAATAACGCAGTTGGCGAAAAGCTGACACCGGGATCCAACCCGCACGTGGGGGTAGATGGTTACGTTGGGGTGGATTTGGGTGTAGTCGCCAATTTTCACCCCTTCCATCACCACCACATGGGGCCCAATGGCTACCCCCTCCCCCAACTCCACGCTGGGATCGATCACAGCGGTGGGATGGATCCCAACAGGCAAGCGATAGGGCTGGTAAAACAGCTCGATGGCCTGGGCAAAGAGCAGACGGGGATCCTTCCCTCGCAGGCAAGCAATGGGGCGGGGTAGAACCAGCGATTCCTCCACAATGACGGCGCTGGCTTGGGTCTGCTCCAGCAAGGGTAGGTAGCGGGCTTCACTGAGAAAACTCAGCTCTCCTGGGCGCGCCTCTGCTAGGCTAGCCACGCCGTGAATTTCTAGGGTGGGATCTCCCTCGTAGGGGCATCCCAATTTTTGGGCGATCTCCTGTAGCTGCATCAGGCTCGAGATCCTCTACGATTGCAGCAGCCGCACATCCATCACGGTTCCACGCAAGTTGTAGCTAAAGGTCTCGAGCTCCAGGGGAACGCCGACTTTGACGCGGTTGTTGCCTAGGACAATGCCATTTTCTGTCTGCTGGCCCCGTCCCCGCAAGGTAAACACCAGATCAAAGCGGTAGGGCTCGGGGTCAGGCAAGTTTTCGACCCGTCCATCGGGAAAAACCACCGGCACAGTGCGGCTGACGTTTTCCACCCGCACCACCTCCACCTGGCCGTAGGGTTGGTTGCGGATGATCAAGTCGGCCTTCTGACCTGCTTGAAAAGGTTCCAGGGATCGGCTGCTGACTCCCCGCACAATCATATCCACTTCCACCGGCAGCGTGGGGCCACCCCCCACCTGGACGACGCTGCCCGCCTGCCGCCCTGGCAAAAACAGGACAGCCACAATCGCCGCCACCACAATTGCCAGCGCCCCCAGATCCAGGAGACTGACTTTGCCCAGGAGACGCCCCTGTTGGTCGACGAGCCGCATGGCCCTCTTTTCTCCAACCCACTGTCCCTGATTGTAGGGCACAGCCATGGCAGCTTCCCCGCCCGTAAAGCCGCTTGAGGAACTCACCTCTAGAGGGACTCAAAGGCCCCGTCTCCCTCCTGACCGAGGATGGTCTGGGCCAATAACCTCAGGTTGACCTGGAGATGGAGCTGACGGGAGTCGAACCCGTGTCCGAGATGGGTACTGGGGGTTCACTCCTTCACAGGCTTAGCCTCTCTGACCCTCGAGGCGGGGATCGCCGTTTAGATCCCGGCGATGGGAATTCTCCGCCTAGCCTTAGGCTCTCCCTCGACGGAGCCAAAGAAGAGAGCTGCACCCGTTGGGGTTGTGATCCGCCCACTTAACGGGGTCGTGAGAGGATCCTCGAGCTCAGAGTAAGTTCTTGGTTACTGAGCCTTAGGCAGCCAGAGCGGCCGCTTTACGAGCAAAAGGTACGACGTTGTTCGCACGTACTGTGTTGAGCCTGGTGGTAACGGGATAAGCTCAATCCCGACCTGCATCATGAACCCTTGTTCGCCACCCCGTCGAAACCGTTACAGCCCCAGGGTTTGGCTAAACCTAGAATAGCAAAATCCTTGGGGATCTGGCTAGAGCTTCCTTCTGCTAATATGACAGAAGTTGTGCTATTCTGTCAGAGCTGCAAACTTGGGTCGGTAGCTCAGCGGTAGAGCACTCGGCTTTTAACCGATTGGCCCAGGGTTCGAATCCCTGCCGACCCAGCTTTCAATGCCCTCTCTCCCCTGCCCCAGCCTAAGCTAGGATTCCAGGAGGCAGGTGGGAAAGGCGAGGTGGCCGTTCTTTCGTGGCAAGACCTAGGCAAAGAGGGGGAGGTCAAGCTATTACTGGCGCCGTGCGTGGAGGAGGCGCTAGCGAGCCTGGCGGAGGAGGCTGAAACTCGAGAGACGGTCTTTGTCTCCAAGCTTTGGCACCGAATTCCTGCCCAGGATGCCATCCTCGATGAGTGTCTGCAAGTGCTGGCGAGGGTAGCCCTATCCCTCTGGCCTTATTGGTATGGGGAAAAGTTTGAGCCGGGCACAACGGCAGAGGTTCAAGCTCACAATCGTCTCCGCGCCCAAGAGCTACCAGCAAAACAGGATCCCACCATTGCCAACGCCTGGCTCAGGGCGGCCATGCACTTGTGCCAACAGCAACGCCTGCCTCTGCTGCCAGGGATCCAGCGGGCGATCCAGGTGCAGCAACTGGCCAAGGCCATTGCCCCTCGCGAGCTGACCTTGGCTTTGGCAACCGACGAGACAGAGCCGGCGCCCAGCTACTTACTCGGCTTGGCCAAGGCAGCTATCTGGTTGGCCGACAACAGTCAGGCACGGCTGGTGCTGGTGGTGCCGAGCGCTTTGACTGATCACCCCGAATTGGCCTCCGTGAGCTACGGTGCCATTCGACTGCCGCTTCCTGAGAGGCTAAAGGAGTTCGACAGCTCGGTGCAGGTGGTGGTGGGTTACAAGGGATCCCCTCACCCCTTCAGTCCCGCCGAGAGAAAGCTGGCCGACCGGGTGGCAGCAGATGTGCAGTTAAAGAATTTGCTGGAATTCAACCAAACTGTACAGAGTGTTAACGGACGCGCTTTCCGAGCGGATCTTCTTTGGCGGGAGGGTAAGGTGGTGGTGGAAGTGGATGGGCCAGAGCACCGCGAGCCAAACCACTACTACCAGGATCGCCTGCGGGACTACGAGTTGCTCATCTCCGGCTACTTGGTGTTGCGGATTCCCAATGAGCTGGTGATGTCCGACTGCGAGCGGGCGGTGGAGATGATCCGCAAGGTGGTTCAATTGCAACAGAGCCGGCTTTGAGGCAGGGCTGGAGGTTGGGGAAATGAGCGATTTGTTGCCCAAAAGTGAAATTTTGCTCTGGAAGCTCCTGCTAACAGGGGAAGAACCGACCAAGTCGCAAGTGAAGCCAAAGCATAGGACCAAAGAGCTCAAGCTGTTGGAGGAAAAGGGCCTCATTGAATGCAAGACTGTAGTCGAAAAGGGAAGGAGGATAACCCGGCTTGTGCTGACTGACAAGGCCTGGGACTGGGCTTCTACCACACCTCCAACGGCCATCGCCCGCTCCAAGTCGCCAGAGGCAGCAGTTGTTTTGCAAAAGGCGTTGGCAACCCTAGTGGATTACGCACAGCGGGAGAACGTTCCCTTGGCGCGGATTCTAGGCCTACGGCCGAGGATCGCGAACAGACCCTCTCTCGGTGGAGCAGCCCCTGTTCCTACTGGGCAAACGCAGCCCTGGGAAGTTAGCGAAGGGGAGGTTGATCCTAACTTCCTCGAGAAGGTCTTTCGCACCTGCGAGGAGATGGGAGGACGCTACTACCTAGTCTACTTATCCGACTTGCGCAAAAGATTTCCCGATGTTCCCTCCTGGCTATTGGATCAGGCGCTCCTGACTTTGCACCGCCAAGCCAAGATAGTGCTGATGGACCTGGACGATCCTCTGTCCATTACTCCTGAAATCAAAGCCGCCGCTATTAACCTGTACGGCTACGACAAGCACGTTCTTCGTGTTAGGAACTAGCCATGACTTCCAAGGAAAGTACCTCTTTCTCAATCAACCAACAAAAAGCTCTAGAAGCCCTCAAGGAGGTTGATTTTGATTGGACAGTTCATCTTAGAAAAATCTGGCAACCTCCGGATTTTGACGTTCCTGAGCTTAACCAGGATGTCAGGGAGCCGCTATTCAGCCGGCTGGAGAAGTTAATCCAATCTCCCCAGATGGAGACACCCTTTGGAATCCCTGTGCTTGGCGATGGTGGCTCTGGCAAAACCCACCTTCTCAGGGTCTTAAGACAGCGCTGCTTTAAAAAAGGGGTGGGATTTGTCCTAGTGGACATGACCGATGTGAAAGACTTTTGGGAAACCGTAATCCAGGGCTACCTCACCTCTCTGCTTCAGGAAGAGCCTGATGGCACTAGCCAGCTCCAAAAAATTCTCGATCTGGTCTTTCTGAGAGCTCTCTCTACTCCCAAGCAGGCGAAGGAGATCGCCAGTTTTTCCCACGAATCTTTGCTCGACGTCATTAGACAAACTCTGCAATGGCTATTCACTCAAGATCGCAAGCACACCATCAAGTACCAAGATTGTGTACGAGCTGCCATTCTAGCTAATTCGAATGATTTTTCACTGGCGTCAATAGGTACTAGCTGGATACAGGGCCTAGGTGTGGAATCAGAGGTTGCCCGACAATTCGGTTTTACCAACGCCAGCTTAAATCCTAGTCAAGTTGTTGCAGGGCTTTCTTGGCTGATGAGCCTAAGGGGACCCACTGTAGTTGCTTTGGATCAGTTGGATCCCATTGTTGTGCAATCTCAAACAAGTCCTAGTCCTTCGTCATCCTTGCAGGAGCTCTCGCCAGAGACAGAAAGAGAAGCTTCCCAAAACATCATTCATAACATCGCAGGTGGCCTCATTGGGCTACGGGACTGCCTCTCCCGATCCCTTGTCATCATCTCGTGCCTAAACCAGTCTTGGGAAATTCTAACGAAAACAGCTGTTGAAACCTTTACAGGACGCTTTGAGCAGCCTTTAACTTTGACGCCTCTTCTTTCGGCCAGTGTCGCTGAGGGAGTTGTTGTTCCTCGCCTGCAGGCTGCCTACCACAAGGTGGGCTTTATCCCTCCCTATCCTTCCTACCCGTTTAAGCCGGAGTTCTTCCAGCAGGGTATCTATCCTCGGCAGCTCCTCCAGAAATGTCATGAGCACAGGGAGCAATGCCTACGGGAAGGGAGAGTTACCGAGTTAGGTGTCCCAAGTTCTGCTCCTATCACTCCAAGTCCCCCTCCACTGAAGGAACTAGATCGAATCTTTGAGGAGGCCAAGCAAAAGGTTGATATTTCCCCGTATTTACAGGAAAACGAGAGCGAGATATGGAAAGAGCCCCTAGCTTCTCTGTGCAACTTTCTCGTCTGGCAGGAAAAGTTGCCGGCTAGTATTGGCAGCCAAGTGGAAACTGACTTCCCTGGATCCAGAGGTTTCTCGCCTCTGCATTCTCGCTTGCGGCTAATCTTCTACGAGGCAAACGAGCGGGAAAGGCACCTTTGTTTTACAGCTATTCAATCAACTAATCCTAGATCTTTCCAAACTCGCTTAGTAGCTGCTAGGACGGCAGCCGGGATCGACGCGGCCCTGCGATTTCGCAAGTTGGTAGTGGTGCGCACTACCTCCCTACCAGGAGGCGAACGTACTCAGAAACTGTGGCAAAAGTTCCTTGAGGAGGGTGGGATCCACTGGCGGCCCAGTGAAAGGGAAATCAGGGTTCTGCTGGCCCTGGAGCAGCTCCGATCCAGGCCCGGTTTTACGGACTGGCTGGCCGAGCGGCAGCCCCTTGCCCAACTGGCAGCCGCCGAGCCGGATTCGGGTCTGGCCAAGCTCCTCGCCTGGCTGAGGGAAGGGATCCCTGCGCAGGAAACTCCAAAAGTTGAGCCTGCCAAAAAAGGGGATTTCTCACTTTCTAGGGTAGAGAACGGCAAGGCCCCTCAAGCCAAGCAGGATCTGCACCTAACGGGTTTGTTGGTCGGGCGGCGTTGGGTGGCCAATCGAGAAGGGGATCCGGTCTTTCTGCCCGTCCCAGAGCTGGTGCGGCACACCGTGATCCTGGCCGGCAGCGGCTCCGGGAAAACGGTGCTTTTGCGACGCATCGTGGAGGAGGCGGCCTTGCAAGGGATCCCTTCCATCGTCATCGATGCAGCCAACGACTTGGCCCGGCTGGGGGATCCCTGGCCTGCCGCTCCCGAAGGCTGGACAGAGGAGGATCGAGCCAAGGCAGAGCGCTACTTTGCCCAAACCGAGGTGGTGGTTTGGACCCCTGGGCTGGCGGCGGGCAACCCCCTCACCCTCGCCCCCCTGCCGGACTTTGCTGCGCTGGCCGGTGATCCCGAAGAGCTGGAGCAAGCCGTCGACATGGCCTGGGGCGCCCTCCAGGAGATCGTGGCCCCCGGCAAGACCGTCAGCGACGAGCTGAAGCGGGGGGTTCTTAAGGCAGCTTTGAAATACTTTGCCACCCACCAGCCGGGATCTCTAGCTGACTTTGCCGAGTTCCTTGCGGACCTGCCTCCGGAAGCAGGAGCCGGTATCAGCAAGGCGCCGCAACTGGCGCTGCAGATGGCTAATCTCCTCAAGGCTGCCATGGTTAACAACAAGCTGCTCAGTCAAAGCGGCACGGCGTTAGATCCGGCCATCTTGTTGGGGCTGGGCTCAGACTACGGCAAAACCCGGGTGTCGGTTGTCAACTTGGTGGGCCTTCCCACCCTGGGCGAACAGCAGCAATTTCTCAATCAACTGGCCATGGCGCTGTTTACCTGGATCAAGAAAAACCCCGCCCCGCCGGAAGCGCCAGTGCGCGGGCTGCTGGTCATCGACGAGGCCAAAGACTTTGTGCCCTCCCAGGGGACTACCCCCTGCAAGCAGAGCCTCCTGCGCCTGGCCGCCCAAGCGCGCAAATACGGCTTGGGTCTCATTTTTGCTACCCAAGCACCCAAGAGCATCGACCACAACATCATCGCCAACTGCTCCACCCAGTTTTTTGGCCGAGTCACGTCTCCGGCAGCCATCGAGGTAGTGCGCGAGCAAATTGCCCAGCGGGGAGGAAGCGGAGAAGATGTGGCTGTCTTAAAGGTGGGACAGTTTTATCTCTCCTCGCAGCAGCTTCACCCGCCCTGCAAAATCCAAACTCCCTGGTGCCTGTCTTTTCACGCCCCCACCCCTCTAAGCGAAGCTGAGGTGATCCAGCGCTCCCAGGCGGTCAAGCTCTAGGCCCTTATCTCAGCAGTTTTGCCGCTGTTGGCTGTCGCGGCAATCTTCCCATTGCTCGTCTATTCTCACTTGCTGCTGCCAATTCCTGAGGCTGCCTGGCAGGTGGGAGGCCTCTGGAGCTATGCTCCCTTAAGGCAACGTCGGGCAAGCTCGAGCAGGGATCCTCGGGAGCAGGGCAATGGGGCAGGGGCTAGGAAAAGCTCAGCAGCGGTGGTGGGTGTTGGGTCTAGTGGTGATTTGGGCTTGGCTGAGCTGGGGGAGGATGGCCTGGCCTGCTGCCTCCTGCCAGGATCCTCTCTTCCTCCGGCAAATCTTGGCCGCAATGGGCCGGCCTGAGGTGGTGGTGGAGGAAGTAGCTCTGTTTGATAGAGATCAGTGCCTTGTCCAGTTGGTGTTGGATCGCCGCGGGCTAAGGGGATCCCTGCCACCGGAGATCGGCCAGTTTCGCCGGCTGCGGGCTCTGTCCCTAAGCTACAACCAACTTTCCGGCCCTATCCCCGCCGAGCTGGGGCAGTTGAGGGAGTTGGAACAGCTTTTTCTCGACTACAACCAGTTCTCTGGCCCCATTCCACCGGAGCTGGGACAACTGGGCAACCTGCGGGGCCTGTTTTTGGATCACAACCAGCTCTCCGGCCCCATCCCCCCAGAGCTAGGCCGGCTCAGCCGCCTAGAAAACCTCAGCTTGCAAAACAACCAGCTCAGCGGCGCCATTCCCGCCCAACTGGGCCAGATGCGCTCCCTCAAGGGGCTGTTTTTGGATCGCAACCAGCTCTCTGGGCCCATTCCGCCCCAACTGGGGCAACTGCACAACCTGGAAAACCTCTACTTGTCAGACAACCGCCTCAGCGGATCCCTGCCTCCGGAGCTGGCCCAACTCAAGCAATTGCGGGATCTGCGCTTGGCCCGTAACCGGCTCACGGGCGAGCTGCCCGGCTTTTTGGCAGAACTGCCGCGGCTAGAACGGCTCCACATCGAGGGCAACCCTGGCCTCTGCCTGCCGGCGGCCCTGTCGAGCTGGTTTGCCGGTCTCAATCCAGGGGATCCCACCTCCGCCCGCCCCTGCCCCTAGCGCTGGGATCTGGGTTTGCCGGCCTCCAGGTCTTCCGCCGACCTGCGATACTGGGATCAGGTGTCCACAGCCCACTACGCGAACGGTCAGCCATGTATATCCTAGAATTGCTTTTGAAAGGGAATCCCGCCCCCATCGTCGTCCACCAAAAAGAGGAGGAAGCGGCCAACCGCGCCTACCAAAGCGTGGTCAACGCTCTCCAGAGCGGATCCCCCCAAAGCTTGGAGCTGACCTGTGACCGCACCGGCAAAAAGGTGTTCCTGCTCACCGGCGAGCTGTGTGGCGTGCAAATGACCACCAAGTCGGGTGGCCCTGGTGCCCCAGGAACTCGTCCCGGCTTTTTGGCGCAGTTGCAGGGTTGAGAGCAGCTCTTCGGGTCTTCGCGAGGGATTCTCATGTCGGAGAGGGGGACAGAGTCCTTGCGCGGCGGCAAGAGGGAGTCCCCGCCGGCCATTCGGGTGGAGGGCCTGACCTTTGCCTGGCCGGAGCGTCCCCCAGTTCTGCGGGAGTGCAGCTTTGTCATTCCCAAAGGCCAGTTGTGGATGCTGCTGGGGCCTAACGGCAGCGGCAAGTCTACCCTATTGCAACTGTTGTCCGGATCCCTCACCCATCCTCAGCCCCTAGCGGGCCACCTGGAGGTGCGCGGGCGGCTGGGCCACGTGTTTCAAAACCCGGATCACCAACTGTTCATGCCGACGGTAGGGGCAGACGTCGCCTTTGGTTTGGGGGCAGAACCCCTCACGTTGGAAGAGATTGCCGAGCGGGTGGAAATGGCCTTGGAGCAGGTGGGCTTGCGGCACTTGATCCGCCGGCCCATCCACGGCCTCAGCGGTGGACAGAAGCAACGGGTGGCAGTCGCCGGGGCGCTGGCCCGGCGCAGCGAGGTTCTGCTTTTGGACGAGCCAACAGCCCTGCTGGATCCCGAGAGCCAGGCGGAGTTGCTGCGGTGCATCCGCCGCCTGGTGGATCAAGAGGGGATCACCGCTCTCTGGGTAACCCATCGGCTGGCAGAGCTGGAATGGGCGGATGGAGCAATTTTCCTCTCCGAAGGACAGGTGCGCCATCAGGGATCCCCGGAACAGGTGCGGCAGCAGATTAGCCAACTGTTTGGCGGCTTGAGGTGATCCCAAAGAGATGGCAAAAGGATGGCAACACCCTCCGGCGGGGGCTACATAGAATAGTAGGTAGTAGATTCACTGCGATTGGTTGGCCAACGGTATCATCTTCAACCTATCCGTGGACGATCTGCGTCAACCAACCCAGGGGTGAAGAGCCCTGCCGGTCGAAAGGAGCTTGAGAATATGGGACTGTCTGAAGTCATTGCCAAAGAGCTGGAGAACGCGCGCAAAGTCTGCTCTGAGTACGGCGAAGGGGATCCCCACTGCCGTGCAGCCTGGGATGCGGTAGAGGAGGTGCTGGCAGCCCGCAGCCACCAGCCAAAGGCCCCCAGCAGCCTCGAGCAGCACTGTGCTGAAAACCCCGACGCCGTCGAGTGCCGCGTTTACGACACCTGATTTCTGGGTTAAAACGCAGCAGCCTGCCAGCTCCCTAGGGGCGGGCTCTGTTTTTCTCTCACGGAGAGAGCTTTTGAGCAGAATCAGCCCGCAGCCATTGCCTCATCCACAAGACAAAGGCTATTCCCAGCAGCACCGTTTGCGGGATCAGCGTCTGCCAAGTGGGATAGATCCCCAACCAGCGCAGCTTCGGGATCCCGGATAAGGGGGTGATCGGAAGCCAGCCCGCCACTTGCAAAGCATGGAGGCCGCTGCCCAGGAACTTAAAGCCCAAGTAAAAAATCAGCAGGCTTAAACCCCGGAAAAAAGCCCCCAAGGGCAGCTTCAGCCCCACCTGCAGCAGCAAGACCGCCATCCCCACCAGCAGCAGGGATCCCAGACCGATCCCCAGCCAGAGATCTTTTGCCGCCAGGGAAGGGGCCAATCCCACGTAAAACAACACCGTTTCTGCCCCCTCGCGAAACACCGCTGCAAAGGCCAGGAAAGCTAGGGAAAAAACCTGGCCTGTGGCGAGCGCTGCCTGGGCTTGTTCTTGCACAAAGGTCTGCCAGGAAGCAAGGGCGGCCCGCCGGTGCAGCCAGAGGCTGACCGAAAACAGCAAACCTGCTGCCACCAGCCCAGTCATCCCCTCCAGTACCTCTTGGCGGGTGTGGGTCAGCAACTGCTGGAAAAACAACTTCACCAGCAAGGCGAGCATCACCGCTGCCAGCAGACCCATGGATCCCCCCAGCCACACCCAGCGCTGCGGGGCCGACTGCCCACTTTTGCGCAGAAGGGCCAGCAAAGCCACCAGCACCAAAAGCGCCTCCAGACCCTCCCGCAGCAAAATCGAGGCAGCATCCAAAAAGGTGTAGTCCGACATAGGTTCACCCAGGCAGGTGGCTCAATTCTAGCGTTGCCTGAGGAGAGGCTCAGGTGGTGGCGGGGATGAACTTCAGAGCAGCAGAGTTGATGCAGTAGCGCAGACCCGTTGGTGGGGGACCGTCCCGAAACACGTGCCCTAAGTGACCACCACAGTTGGAGCAGTGAACCTCGGTGCGAGGCACAAGCAACTTCCAATCCGTCTTGGTGCCGATCACATGAGGAGCAATCGGCTCCCAAAAACTGGGCCAACCAGTGCCACTGTCGTATTTGGCTGCCGAGGAAAAGAGCTCCTGCCCACAGCCAGCGCAGACATAGATCCCTGGAGCCTTGTTGTCGTAGTAGGCGTTGCGGAAGGGGGGCTCGGTTCCCTCTTGGCGCAGCACATAGTACTGCTCTTCGGTGAGCAGTTGTCGCCACTCAGCGTCGGTTTTGGTAACGGGATAGATTTCTTGAGCCATCGCCTGTTGCTCTCCTGTCAAGCTGAGGGGTGCCGTAACGAACCCGGCCACTGTCAAGTCAAAAGCTTGCCTCGTCGCATAAGCGGTTTGTCCGTCCTGACATGGGTGAAGCCATCGCCGCCGGACTCTCCAGTTGCCCTGTCCGGCTGTTTCTGAGACTTGCAAGCAGATGCTTGTATGTATCTTAACTCTTCTTCACGTCTTCTTCCCCACAAAGGCGAAGGTACGGGTATCTTCACCATTGGTCGGCTACCCCTCAGCCAAAGCCGGCAGTTTCCGCGCGGCAAAGAGTCGGCGAGCTTCTCTATGAGTTCTATCTGTAGCTTCTATCCCTGGCTGGGGACATACTCCCGCTACAATGAGCACAGGCAAGGGATCCGTTCGGCCTAGGCGGGCTGGCCTGGGGATTCTTTTGCTAACCCTGAAAACGACGGAGTTATTGCCATGTTGCTGGTCGGCTCAGGCGCCAAGTTTGTGCAGCAGCTCGAGCAGTGTGGGGCTCTGGCCATCTTTGTTACCCCAGAAGGGGGATCGGAAGGGCACTACCTGCGGCGGCTGCGCGGAGCTGGCTACGAGGTAGTCACCCTTTCCAGCAAGGGGATTGGGGATCTGGCCAGTTATCTGACGTCCAGCCATGGGGTGCGGCCTGCCACGCTGGGCAAATCGCAGCGGCGCACCTATTTCTACCCCTCGTTGATCGAGCAGTACCGCGCCACCTTGCCCCCAAAGGCCAAGGGATTGGTGTTTTGGTTTTACGAGGGGCATGTGCTCAGCCGGCAAGAGCTCTCCTACCTGGTGAAGCTGAGCCAAGAAGATAAGGGCGTGAAATTTGTGGTGGAGCTGGGTCGAGAGCGGTCAATTCGGTGGCAACCTCTGCAGAGTGCCTGAGGATCTGTTCAGATTCCTCGAAAATTCTTTGCTACCATCTCAAGTAGGCGGCCTGCAGCCCAGACTCTCATCTTGCCGGTGGCCTTCCGTGCCTGTGACCTTGCCGAACGTCTCGCTGCAACAGGGTACTTGGTTTAAGCTGATCTGCGGCGCAAGTTTCCACCACTTGCCGTCGATTCGAGAGTTAGCTTTCCTCTACACGCTTGCCGGTGCCGATTGCATTGACGTCGCCGCTGACCCAGCCATTGTGCAAGCTGCCCAAGAAGGGATCCGGCGGGCCCAGGCAGAAGATCCCCAGGTGGGGTCCCCCTGGTTGATGGTCAGCGTCAACGACGGCGAAGATGTGCATTTTCGCAAGGCGGTGCTGACGGATCCCGTCTGTCCTGCCGACTGTCCGCAGCCCTGCCTAGCCGTTTGTCCGCCCCACGCCCTGATCCGGGCAGGCACTTCCACCCAGGTTCACATCCGGGCAGAGCTCTGTTACGGCTGTGGCCGCTGTGAGCCGGTGTGTCCCCACCAACGCATCGCCACCCAAGGCTATCAGGTTGCGGCGGCGGAGATCCTGCCGTCCTTGCTAGAGCTGGGGGTTGAGGCGGTGGAAATCCACACCCGTATCGGTCGACAGAGCCAATTCGCGCAATTGTGGGGATCCCTAAAGCCCTGGCTGCGGTGGCTGCGGGCCGTCTCGATCAGCTTTAACGATGGTCCCGGCCTCGAGGTCTATTTGCGGGATTTGCTGGCCTTGATGGATCCCTTGCCGGAGGTGTTGATCTGGCAGGTGGACGGTCGGCCTATGAGCGGGGATCTTGGAGCTGGCGCCGGCAAGGCCACTCTGAAGTTGGCCCGAAAGGTGTTGAGCATGGGGTTGCCCGGCTATGTGCAGTTGGCAGGAGGAACCAATGGGCAAACGGTGTCGCTGCTGGATCCCCGTTGGCCGGTGGCGGGGGTGGCCTTCGGCAGCTATGCGCGACAGTTGGTGGCCACCTACTTGGAGGGGGGGCCTGGATTGGCAGGTGGGATCCCAGTGGCCAAGCAGTTGGTGCAGCAAGTGAAGCAACGAGCGGTGGCCCCCAGACAAACCTGTTTTTCCAGTGTTTAACAACGTTGCCCGACCATGAGTTTCTTAGTACAGCCCTTCAACCCGTCGGCGGATCGGGAAGGTGCTCCGCACCGCTCCAGCGAACGCACCTCTTTTCCCGGGCAAGTCCTCTACAACGACGATTTGGGCAAGCTGCTGGACGTTCTGCCCGCCTCCATCCGCCAGCGCCTGGAGCAGCATCCCCAGTTGGATCGGCTGGTAGAGGTGGTGCTGGATTTGGGCCGCCGCCCGGAAGCCCGCTTCCCCGGCTTTGCCGATTACCTCTCGGAGGAGGTGGTCACCCGCGCCGACCTGGATCTGGTCATCAGCCAAGTGGGAGAGTTTAGCGGCGACAACCGCGCCGGCATTGCCTCAACTCTGCACCGGATCAGCGCCATTCGCAACCGCCAGGGCACGATCATCGGCCTCACCTGTCGGGTAGGGCGTTGCGTTATCGGCGTCATCAGCATGATCCGCGATTTGGTGGAGCAGGGCCGCTCGATGCTGTTGCTGGGCCGCCCAGGGGTGGGCAAAACCACCGCCCTACGGGAAATTGCCCGCGTGCTGGCGGACGAGCTGCACAAACGGGTCATCATCATCGATACCTCCAACGAAATTGCCGGCGATGGCGACGTGCCCCACCCAGG
Organism: Synechococcus sp. JA-3-3Ab; assembly: GCF_000013205.1. Lineage (NCBI taxonomy): Bacteria > Bacillati > Cyanobacteriota > Cyanophyceae > Synechococcales > Synechococcaceae > Synechococcus > Synechococcus sp. JA-3-3Ab. The sequence continues at coordinate 1,047,887 of NC_007775.1, forward strand.
GATTGGCCGGGCCAGGCGCATGCAGGTGGCCAGCCCGGAGCTGCAGCACAAGGTGATGATCGAGGCGGTGGAAAATCACATGCCGGAAGTGGTGGTGATCGACGAGATCGGCACCGAGTTGGAGGCTCTGGCCTCCCGCACCATCGCCGAACGGGGGGTGCAACTGGTGGCCACTGCCCACGGCAACCGCATCGACAACCTGATCAAAAACCCCACCCTCTCCGACCTAATTGGCGGGATCCAGTCGGTCACGCTCGGAGACGAAGAGGCGCGGCGGCGGGGCTGCCAGAAGAGCGTCTTGGAGCGGAAGGCCCCCCCCACGTTTGAGATTGCGGTGGAGATGCTGGAGCGGGATCGCTGGGTCATCCACGAAGATGTGGCGGCCACTGTGGATCGCCTCCTGCGCAACCGCGAGCCGCTGGTGCAACTGCGCAGCCTGGACGAACGCGGCCAAGTGGTGATCGAGCGCCCCACCCTGTCTGGGCCCCAGTGGCCCCCCCCTGCCGGCAGCACCCTGTCCCCAACACGGGAGCGGGGGGGATGGCGCCGTTCTGGGCGGATGGAAGCTCTGCCCCTAGAACCAAGTGAAACTCGTCTGCGCCAGCCCGGCGAATCTGGCTCGCCTTCGGCCAAGGGGGAGGAATCTGTCCCGCCAGCAGCAGCGGGATCCCGTGCTGAGCCTCAAGTTATGGCCAGCCCCAAGGCAGAGTCCAGGGCTGAGGCGGAAGAGGATGCCGACTGGGAGGAACCTGCTGCGGCTGCCCTGGCAGAACGGCAACGGGATCTGGATGGGCCGCTGAGGATCTATCCCTACGGGGTTAGCCGCTTCCATCTGGAGCAGGTGATCCAGACTTTGAAGCTGTCGGCGGATGTCACCAAAGATCTGGATGAGGCAGATATTGTTTTGGCTTTGCGATCCCAGGTGCGCAGCCGCTCCAAGATCCAGCAACTGGCCCACGCCCGCCAAATCCCGATTCACACCGTCAAGGCCAATACCCTGATCGCCCTTGCCCGCGCCCTGCGTCACATCCTCAACATCGAAAGCGAGGACGGCTCCGATTCCGACCTAGAGCTGTTCATTCGGGCCAGCTCGGGCGACGAAACGGAAGCCTTGGAGGAGGCCCGGCTGGCGGTAGAGCAGATCGTCATTCCCAAGTCCCAGCCGGTGGAATTGCTGCCCCGCTCCCCTCTGATCCGCAAGCTGCAGCACCAGCTAGTGGAGCACTATCACCTGCGGGCCCAGAGCTTCGGCGAAGAGCCCAACCGCCGCCTGCGCATCTATCCCAACTAGCTCCAGCCAGGGTTCCTCAGGCCAGCAGGGATCCGGCGATCATCCCTGCCAAGAGAATGAAGCCCTGGAGGACGTTTTGGCCGAAGATGGCCATGTAGAGAGTGGGAGGGGGATTGACCTGGTGAAGCTGCCAGGTTTGCCGGCCCCAGAGAGCGGCGGCAACTGCCAGGCTAAGGAAATAGACCGCGTGCAACTGCAGGCTGATCCCCACCCCCAAGAGGGCAAGGGCGGCGCCCAAGAAAAACAGCCCCACCGCCGTTGGGGTTTGTCTCCCAAAAAAGCGGGCGCTGGAGTGGATCCCGGCCCGTTCGTCGTCCTCTCGATCCGATAGAGCATAGACCGTATCGAACCCCAACGTCCACAACACCGTGGCCAGCCACAGCCAGCCCAGCCCCTCCTCCCACAGGGGTGTGTGGGGATCTTGGCCGCTCACCGCTGTCCAACTGATGAGCACGGCAAATCCCCAGGCCAGGGCTAGCACCAGTTGGGGCACGGGAAACACCCGCTTAGCCCCCGGATAGAGCAGGATCACCGGCACTGCCGCCACGCAGAGGGCAAAGCTGACCGGGTTGAGAAAAAGCGCCAGCCCCGCCGCACAGGCCAAGGTCAGCAGCGCCATCACGATGCCGACGGCAACGGTCAGTTCGCGGCTGGCCAAGGGGCGGTTGCGGGTGCGCTCCACCAAGGGATCCAAATCCCGATCCCAGAGGTCGTTGATCACACAGCCCGCCCCGCTGGTGGCCAAGCTGCCCAAAATCAGGATCCCCACCAGCGGCCAAGGCGGCGTTCCCCGTCCGGCCAGAAAAGCCCCCCACAAAGCCGGGATCATCAGGATCAGCCGCCCTGCCGGCTTATGCCAGCGCAACAGCCGTAAAATCGCTCCGCCAGTGGCCCAGAGTGCAGAAGGAGAGGCAGACATAGCCAGGTCGAAAGAGGGCCAGTTGCCGAGAGGAATGGAGCTCCGCACCGATCTTAAATCATCCTAAACTGGCCCGCCCTGGAACCCTTGTCGTCCCCCTCGCCGTCTCTACTTTTTGGCCAGCATTTGGCTCCTCTTTTCCCACTATTGGCCAGCCTGAGAAGTTTGATATCCTAGCGGGGGGCTGCTGTTGAGGGTGATGAACTTTGCTGCTTTTCCCCTGTGAGGCCGTTCGCGCAAGCGAGACGGAGTCTGCCATGCAAGCAACCCTTTCCATGACCAGTCAACTTCCCGAAGTTCAAGTCAAGGAAGCTCCTCCCCTTCTGGAGACTCTGCTGGTGGTGGACGATGAGGATGCAATCCGAGAAACCGTTGCCGTTGCTCTCGAAGAACAGGGATACCAAGTTTTGCAGGCCGCCGATGGTCGACAAGCGCTGGAGCTGGTTCACACGGCCGAACGGCTGGATTTGATGATCTTGGATTTGATGCTGCCCGGCTTGAACGGCTTGGATCTGTGCCGGCTGTTGCGCCGGGAGGGCAACACCATCCCCATCCTGATGCTGACGGCCAAAAGCAGCGAGACCGACCGGGTGGTGGGCCTGGAGCTGGGAGCCGACGACTACCTGACCAAGCCCTTCGGCATGCGGGAGCTGATCGCCCGCTGTCGCTCCGTGTTGCGCCGTCGGCAGCAGTCCCACGCCAGCGAGGCCACGGTGCTCCGCTACGGGGATATTTGCATGTTTACCCAAGAGTGTCGCGTCTTGGTGCGGGGAGTGGAGGTGAGTTTCTCGCCTAAGGAGTTCCGCCTGCTGGAGCTGTTTATGTCCAACCCTCGCCGCGTCTGGACGCGGGAACAGCTCTTGGAGCGCATCTGGGGATCCGACTTCATGGGCGACAGCAAAACGGTGGACGTCCACATCCGCTGGCTGCGGGAAAAGTTGGAGCTGGATCCCAGCAACCCAGAGTATTTGGTGACGGTGCGCGGCTTCGGCTATCGCTTTGGCTAGGGTTGGGAACTCCTCTCACGCCAGCGGCGGGCAAAAGAGAGGGCTTCGGCGCGGGTTTGGATCTGCCCCGCGGCCTGCGCCTCCTGTAGAGCCTGCAGCAACTGGCCCACCCAGGGTCCGGGTTTAGCACCCAAGCTGTGCAGCAGGTCGTTCCCATCCAGCAGGGGCACCAAATGGGCCAGGGGATCCTGGGGATCTTCGTAGCGCCGGAGCCAGGATTCTATCTCTCGGGGGCTGCTGCCGGTGGCTGCTGCCAGCAGGGCCAGGCCGCCGAAGAGGGATCCCGCCTGGTGATAGAGCCGCCACTGTTGTCCGGGAGTGGGGGAATGGGTCAGAAGCGTTTGCAACAGGGGTAGAAGCTGGTGCAGCTTCTGGATGGCCCGCATCTCGGCGCGGCTAAAGCGCAGCCGTTCCAGCTCGGCTTCCACCGTCTCGGCAGGGGTGCCCGCCGGATCCCACAGCAGGGCTGCCAACACCGTTGCCAACAGGCCGCCGCGCCGATCCGCCAAAGGCTGGGCCAGCTCCGCCAGAGTGCGGGGATACTGAAGCTGCCAGATCTCGGCCCATTGCCACACCGCTTGGGCCTGGGCAAAGCCGGGGCTCTGGGGCGCTAGGCGGGGCAGCCAAGCCGCTAGCAGACCTGCCGCCACCGCTGCCTGCAGGTGGGCCAAGCCGGGGATCCCCGTCTCCAACAAGGTCACCACCTCGGCCCGCACCCGCTCTGCCGCCACCCTGGCCAAAAGGGGGGCCCGCTGACGAATCGCCTCTGCCGTGGCCGGATCCAGCGCAAACCCCAGTTGAGCTGCCTGGCGATAGGCCCGCAACAGCCGCACCGGATCGGCACTGAGGTTGTCGGGGTGAACCATGCGCAGACACCTCTGCTCAATGTCTGCCCGCCCCCCCGTGGGATCCAACAGGTGCCCCTCCTGCAGTTCCAGAGCCAGGGCATTGCAGGTGAAGTCCCGCTGCCGCAGATCTGCCTCCGGGGTGGGGCCCACCTGCAGGGCCGCGTCCACCGTCGCCGCTGTGGGGGTGGAAGCCCCTCCTTGGCCCAGCACGATGCGGGCAATCTGTCGCTCCGCATCCAGCACCACAAAGCCGGCCTTCAGCCGCCGCGCCACCCCCGCCGCCCACCCCACGGGATCCGCCGGACACATTAAATCCAGATCCACCGGCCCCTTGGAGTCTCCAGCCTGGCCCCGCAGCCAAGCCAGATAGGCATCCCGCAGGGATCCCCCCACCCAGTAGCTCCCCTGGGGCAGCCACTCTTTGGGAAAGGGCAGCCGTTGGCGGAAATAGGTCAGCAGCCACTTGCTCAGCAGGGCTTCGCTCATCGATGTGCACAGGGGGGAGACTTCGATGATCTAAAAGGCTAGGATCCCCAGAGCGCAAGCAACCAGACAGGCCGTACCCTCACCTGACCGCTGCGCAAAAACAAGCGATTGCTTTTGGGGATTTGACCCTCGCTTGCCCAGGCCCGCTCGCGGCCTGGATCCCTTTTAGCTATCGCTCCAGCAGCGAGCCGCCCACCGCCGCCGGTACAAAAGCAGGTGCTGAAGTGAGCAGATGGGGCCGCACCAACGCCACCAGCCCGGCAATAAACAGCGGGTCGGCATTCAACGCGGGCACGCGGCGAAACTCGCGGATCCCAGCCTGGTGGGCCAGCTCCCGATACTCGATGTCGATCTCCTGCAGGGTTTCGATGTGCTCCGACACAAAGCTAATCGGCACCACCAGCAGTTGCCTGACCCCGCACGCTCCCAGCTCTGGGATCACCGTCTCGGTATAGGGCTGCAGCCAGCGCACCGAGCCCACCCGGCTCTGATAGGAGAGGGTGTGGCGATTGGGGCGCCCAACTTCCCGCCAGATGAGCTGGACGCAGGCCTCCATCTCCTGCTGGTAGGGATCCCCGGCCTGGGTGACATAGCTTTCGGGAATGCCGTGGGCGCTAAAGAGCACATGCACCCCTGCCGGATCCTCGAAGGCATCCAACTGCTCCCGGATGGCCCTAGCCATGGCCTGGACATACTGGGGCTGGTCGTACCAAGAGCAGATCTGGCGGCGCTCGATGCGGGCCAGCTCCGGGTCTTCGGCCCAGAGGCGATCCAGGAGTTTGAAGCTGGAGCCGGTGGTGCTGATGGAGTACTGCGGGTAGAGCGGCAGCACCACCAGGCGGGTGATCCCATCCGACTTGATCTGCTGCACCACCGACTCGATCAGCGGGTGCCAATAGCGCATGGCCACATACACCGGCACGTCGTAGCCCGCCGCCACCAGTTGAGCCTGCAACGCTTGTGCCTGGGCGGCGGTGATGCGCCGCAAAGGGGATCCCCCCCCGATGGCCGCGTAGTTGCGCCGGGATTTGGGCGCCCGCAGCGTGGAGATGGCCCAGGCAAAAGCCCTCTGCAAAAAGGGAAAGGGCAGGCGGATCAGCTCGGGATCGGCAAAGAGGTTGTAGAGAAAGGGCTGCACATCAGCCTGGGTCTCTGGCCCCCCCAAGTTCAGCAGGAGCACGCCGCTTTTGGACATGACAAACCCAATGACCTTCCTTATCCACTGTAGGAGGTCTTGCCCCCCAGCGGGGAAGGGGCATTAAGTTTTCTTGCAACCTTTCTCAGCTTTCTCTCGGCCCCCATCCTTAGCCAGGGATCCCCCCTCCTCCCCTACTGCTCCGCCCGGTGTCAGCTAGAAACCGCAGGAGCCCCGCGCTCTGGCGCAGCCAAGCGTCGGGAGGAATGCGGTCTGTTGATGTATAGTGACAGCATGACCCAAGTCTTGACTATTTCCTGCGAACTGTTCGCGCTAGCGGGACGGAGTCCTATCGGAGTCGCAAGCCGCCAAGTTAGATGCGACGCTGGACGCCTTTGTGCAGGCCTTGAACTGGGTCAACCAAAACACGCCGGAGAAGATCCTCAACGCCCTTAAGCTCCAATCTCTGGGTTACCGCGACATCCGTGCCCGCTTTGGCCTATCCAGCAACCTGGCACAACAGGTATGCAGACGGGTGGTATCTGCCCGCAAGACTGCCAGCCAGAAAAAACCGTCCGGTCAAAGCCTTCAAGGCGGGCTTCGTGACCTACGCTGCCCGCATCTTCTCCTTCCGAGCGAAAGACTGGACAGTATCGCTCACCACCGTTGAGGGGCGGGAACGGTTGGAGCTGTCCATCGGCAACTATCAACGAGGGATGCTGGCCGGCACCAATCCCCAATCGGCCACCTTGTCAAACGCAAAGAGGGTTCTTACTACGATTTGTGTGGAAACGCAACCGCCGGAGCTGCAAACCGCAGCTAAGGCGATTGGGGTGGACTTGGGGAGGAGAGATATTGCCCATACCTCAGAGGGAGATCCCTGGAATGGACAGCCGTTGATCCTGGTTGCGAGCGGTGCTCCCATGCAAAGCCAGTCAGGGCACAAGGTCTAGTCGGCGTAGATGCCGCCAACTCTTGCAACAGCTGTCTGGTCAGGAGAGACGCTTGCAAACCTGGGTCAATCCCTGCATCTGCAAGGCTATTGTTTCCAGGGCAAAGGCGACCAATAGCACGATTGCCTTGGAAGACCTAACTGGAATCGGAGAGCGTGTCAACCAACCGCCACGGAGCAAAACGGAGCGTCGGCGGTCGAATAGTTGGGCGTTCTACCAGCTGAGGCAGTTTGTGCACTACAAGGCGCTGCGGGCCGGGGTCACGGTTGTGGTGGTGCCGCCTGCCTATACCTCGCAGATTTGCCACCAGTGCCTGTGGATCGGGCAACGGGAAGGGAAACGCTTCCGTTGTGTCAACCCGGCTTGCAGTTGGGAAGGGGATGCAGACTACAACGCAGCATTAGCGTCAGCGAAGCGTAGCGCCTATGTCATTGCATTATTGGGGGCTGCTGTAAACCGGCCACCCTACATCCCCCTGCCCCCCGTATACGGGGGGCAGTCGGAGCCGGGTAGTTTACAACTCTTGGCCGCGGTAAACCCGCTGTAGGGCCGGCGTGACCGAATAGCTATCGACATCGGCCAGGCTCAACTTCAAGCGCAGCGTATTGAGCAGCCGCTGGTAGGGGGGCACAAAAGGGGTTTTGCCAAAGGGTTGGACGGCATCCCGGGCAACTGTCTCCAGAGGGCAGCCACGGTAGCGGAGCGGGCCAGCCCCAATAAGGTGAGCTGAGGATCCCTCTTGGCCGGGATCCACCGTTAAGCCGCGAAACTGAATCGCTCCCGGACGAGAGGCTTTGCGATAGCGCAGATAGCCGGCCCACACCTGAGCCATCCACTCCGGCAGAGCTTCGGGCCGAACGTGGCAGCGCTCCGGCAACAGGCGGTCGTTGAAAAAGCCGACAAGCACAGACCAAGCTTGCCAGAGAACAGCTCCCAAGAGGCGGGCAGCGAGAGATGGCGAAATCTTCATGGCGGAGGCCAAAAATCACTGTGGGTGGGAGTTGCCGTCGATTATATCAACCCCAATCCTGCAAGATGCTCATCTTGAACAGTTTCCCCCTCACTCGAAAGCGGAGGCCAGCTTGGGGCTAGGCGCGTTGAGCCGGCCAACTTCATCGACTACAATAAGCGCAAAGCTTAGGTGCCGTTTAAAGAAATTCTGAAAGCGCACCAACAAGCAGACTCCAGCACTACTGCACTGAACTGAGGGGCTCGAGACATGACCTGGCGCGGCGACATCACTCCCATCAATCGGCTGTGGGGATCCCTTCCCTACCTTCTGCCTTTGGTATCGGCCCTGCCCTTCGGCTTTGTGCCCTCGGGTTTGTTTCAATCTCTGCCAGGTTTGATCCCCATTTTTAGTCCACTGCTGCGCTTGCTGCCCCTGGCCACAGGCTGGTTGGGGGTGGGGATATTTCTCGCCCTGCTATTTTTAGTCCGCAACAGCCGTGTCGCCCACTTTGTTCGCTTCAACACCATGCAGGCGCTGTTGCTCAACATTGCCCTGTTCTTGGTGCAAGTGTTGATGCAGGTGTTTGCTATGCTCTTTGGCAACCTCGGCCTGGCAGCACTTGTCAGCATTTTGGCCACCACCGCACTTCTGGGCGTGATCGCCATCACCGTCTACGCTTGGGTGCAGAACGTTCGCGGCCACTATGCCGAGGTGCCGGTGCTCTCCGATGCCGCCTATGCCTGGATTCGCTATTAATTCCTGGCAAAGAGGGAGGTAGGCAACGCCTAGTCCAGAAGTGAGGATGAAAGCGTTACGCCAACCGAAGCTGCTGGTCGGGCTTGCGCTGCTAACTGGAGTGCTGGCCCTGCTCTGGCCGATGCTGCAGCGGGGCTACCCCATCACTCATTCCACCCACTTCAACCTCAGTTGGGCCTTTCAGTATCAGCGGCAGTTTTTCGGCGGGCAGTTTTACCCCCGCTGGCTGGAGTATTCCAACTTCGGCTACGGCAACCCCACCTTTGCCTTCTATCCACCTCTATGCATGGTGGCCCCTTTGCCGTTTCGCCTGCTGGGGCTGGATATGCCTGGATCCTTGGTGGCCAGCATGGGCCTGGCGATGGCGGTCTTTGGCGCAGGGCTGTATGCCCTTCTCCGGCAACTCATCCCCTGGGCTTGGGCTCTGGTTTTGGCTCTGGCGGGTATGGCCGGCCCCTATTGGCTGGTGGATATTTACCAACGGGGGGCAATGGGGGAAGTGTGGGCCATTGCTGTCTCTCCCTGGATTTTCTGGGCCTCAGTCCAGGTGATCTGCCGGCCCCAGTCCCTTTGGCCGATTGTGGCCTTGGCCATTAGCTATGGCCTGTTGGCCCTATCTCACTTGCCCACTTTGCTGGTCTTTACGCTAACTTGGCTGCCTCTGCCTTGGGTGCTGGGCCGCTGGGATCCCCTCTGGACCAGGGTGGGGCGCTGCTACTTGGGGTTTGGGCTGGGGCTGGGGTGGACGGCGTTTTATCTGCTGCCCGCCTTTTGGGATCAGCGCTTTGTCCAGGTGGACTTCGTCAATTTCGTCGAAGAGTACATGCCCCAACATCGTTTGATGGTGAGTGGGTTGACCCGGCTCCAGCCGCAACTGACGCAGCACTGGTTTGAAAGCGGCCTGGTAGGGTGCTGGATCTGGATGGTGGCCGTTGTCTTGGGTGCTGGGATCCTGGTTTTCTGGGAATGGCTGGCCCGCAGGACAAGGGGGCTGACCCCGATCCATTCCGTTCGCGCTAACGAGACGGAGTCCTTTGATGCCTTAGAATCCTCTGCTCCCCTGGCCAAAGCCATCCTGCTCTACAGCTTGGGGGCCAGCTTGGTGGCCTTGCTGATGATGACGGATCTGCTGGGTTGGCTCTACGAGTGGATTTTGCCCCTGCGGCGCATTCAGTTTTCTTGGCGCTGGATGGCGGTGACGGCGGTAACCGTGCCCTGGCTTTTGGGATCCCTGGCCGCCTGGGGGTGGGGACAAAAGGGCTGGAGGATCCTCTTGATTGTGGGGATAGGTCTGGCCATGGGGATACAAAGCTGGCAGGGCTGGCAGGTCTTGTCCAGAGCCTGGTTTGACCCGCAAACCATCCAGACTTTTCAAGAGCTGTCTGCAGCCAAGCCATTTCCCAATGAGCCCCAGCAGCGACCGGGCATCGCTTTTCTTCACTGGCACTGGATCTTTCCCGACGGGCTGGCGCTGGTGGATGTGCCGGAGTACCGACCTCGCCAAGCAACCCTGCCCATGCCGCCCCCAGAGGTGGATCCGCTGCTGCGGTGGCAAGGCGACATGGTGAACTTTGGACGAGAACAAAGCAATCTGGAGCCACTGTTGGCAGTGGAGCAGTGGCGCTATGGCTACCGTCGTTTTCGGGCCGTTAACCCCACTGCTCAGGATCGATGGGTAGTCCTGCGCACGTTTTACTACCCTGCTTGGCGGGTACAGGTGGATGGTCGCCTCACATCTGCCGAGCACAATGGACTGGGGCTGTTGCAGGTGCGGATCCCGCCGGGGGATCATCGCGTGCAGGTGCGCTATCTGGGTACTGCAGCCGAGTGGATGGGGTGGATCTTGACCGGCCTGACGGGGGTGCTGCTGGTGAAGGTGCGGCGGCTGCTTCGTTTGTTGAATTTGAACGGAGCGCAGAGACAAGACACTCCAGAGGAGGCAACAGCATGCTGAGTCGGGTGGCCGATTCCATCTACTGGCTCAACCGCTACGTGGAGCGCGCCGAGAACATCGCCCGCTTCATCGATGTCAATCTCAACCTCATCCTAGACTTGCCCAGCGGTCCCGCCCAGCAGTGGGATCCCATCGTCTACACCACCGGGGATCAGGAGCTGTTTTACCAACGCTATGGCCAGGCAACCCAAGAAACAGTCATCCAGTTCCTGGCTTTTGATAGGGATTACCCCAACTCCATCCTTTCCTGTTTGCGGCTGGCGCGAGAAAATGCCCGTTCTGTGCGGGAGGTCATTTCTTCAGAAATGTGGGAGCGGGTCAACCGCTTTTATTTGATGGTCAAAGAAGCAGCTCAGCAAGGCCCCCACCTGAGTCAGCTCCACGATTTCTTCACGGAAGTGAAACTGGCCAGCCACCTATTCGCCGGGGTGATGGATGCCACCATGACCCACGGGGAAGGTTGGCACTTTGGCCAGATTGGCCGTCTTTTGGAGCGGGCGGACAAAACGGCGCGCATTTTGGATGTTAAGTATTTTATTTTGCTGCCCTCTCTGCAGTATGTGGGCACGGCTTTGGATGAGTTGCAGTGGATTGCTTTGCTGAAGTCGGCCAGTGCTTATGAAATGTACCGGAAATACAGCCGCCAGCACCGCATCAATCCCAGAGAGGTGGCCTCTTTCCTGATTTTGGATCGGCAATTTCCCCGCTCCATTCAGTTTTGTCTTATTCATGCGGATCGATCCCTGCACCAGATCACCGGCACCCCAGCCGATACTTGGCGGGATCCCAGCGAGCGAGCTTTGGGCCGCCTGCGTTCTGAGCTGGACTACCTAACCATCGACGACATTATGGAGCAGGGCTTACATGAGTTTCTCGACAAATTGCAGCTACAAATGAACCACGTTGGCGATTGCATCTACGAAACTTTCTTTGCCATTCGCCCCTTGCAACCGTCTGAATCCTCTCCCCTGCTGCAACGGCAGGCTTAGCTAAAATCCCTCACCCCTAGCCCCTCTCCTACAAGAGTTAGAAATTAATCTAACGAACGCTTCCACAGCTATCGACAATGAGCCAAATGTGTTGCTTATATCTCATTGCTATTGTGCAATGGATTGACAATGGTGAAACAGGAGCAAAGGGACAGGTTGATTTTCTGGATCCCTGGCTCCTCTCTTTTTCTGGGACTGGAGGCGGCGCGGAGCGCTGGGGCAGGTCTGGAATTGCCGAACCCCCGGTAGCAGTAGGATTGGGGAAATGGAAGCCGTTGCCAAGGGCGTTTGGAAAGTGGGGTTAGAGCAGCAGCCGAGAGGGATCGACCAGGCAGCCTTTATTGCCGCCAATGCCACACTGATCGGCGATGTCCAACTTGCGGAAGCGGTGAGCATCTGGTACGGGGCCATCTTGCGGGGGGATCTCTCGCCCATTGTCATTGGCCACCGCAGCAACATCCAAGATGGAGCCATTCTGCACGGGGATCCCGGACAGCCGACCCTGATTGGCGAGGAAGTGACCATAGGCCATCGAGCGGTCATCCACAGTGCCCACATCGAGGGGGGATGTCTGATCGGGATTGGGGCCATTATCTTGAGCGGGGTCACCATCGGGGCGGGCAGCATGGTGGGAGCTGGAGCGGTGGTCACCCGGTCTGTGCCACCCCACTCTTTGGCGGCGGGGATCCCGGCCAAGGTTATCCGCACCCTCACCGAGGAAGAGCATGCCTCTAACCCCCAAAACCCTGAACTTTGCTGAATTTACTGAGCTTTAGGCGGTTTGGCAAAAGTCATTGAGAGGGATATAGTAGACCAAGTTTCCCCCTGATCCTTGAGTCCACCGCAACGGTTGCCGGGAAGTGAAGGGGGAAAGCGCTCGGGGGGTATTCCTCAGGGCTTTGCGGGATACCGCCTTCCTGCTCAGAGATAGGCAGGATGCGATCGCTTCTTTCCTGAACCATGTTCAGGAGAGTCCAGCGTGAATGTATCAGGTCGAGCAACTGCGCCTTCACGCCCAGCACTACGTGGATTTGGCGCTTCAGCATGCCAGCCGCTTTGGCCGGTGGAGCAGAGGTTCGGGCGAGCGGCTCTGAACCTATTTTGCAAGCCGTCTCTCAACAGCCGGGATCCGCGCAGAGCACCCAGGTATCTTTGCTGCCGCCCCCCTGGGAGGAGTTCACCACCAGAGATCCCTTCTTGAGGGCGACGCGGGTCAGCCCCCCTGGGTGAACGTAGATCTCTTTGCCGTAGAGGATATAGGGCCGCAAGTCCACATGACAGGGTTCTAGACGGAGGCCTTCTCCCCGATCCACCAAGGTGGGCACGCGAGAAAGGCACAGGGTGGGTTGGGCGATGTAGTTGCGCGGCTGGGCGCGGATTTTCTCGGCAAAAGCAGCCCGCTCTTCCGGTGTGGCCTGGGATCCCATCAGCATGCCATAGCCACCCGACTCGTTGGCTGCCTTCACCACCAGCTTGTCGAGGTTCTCCAGCACATACGCCTGATCCTTGGGATCCCAGCAGAGGTAGGTGGGCACGTTGGGCAAAATGGCTTCCTCTCCCAGATAGTAGCGGATCATCTGGGGCACATAGGCGTAGATCACCTTGTCGTCCGCCACCCCCGTTCCCAAAGCGTTGGCAATCGCCAGCCGCCCCGACCGGTAGACCTCAAACAGGCCGGGTACCCCCAAGAGGGAATCAGGGCGAAAAGCAAGGGGATCGATGAAGTCATCGTCGATGCGGCGGTAGATCACATCCACCCGCTGCAGCCCCTTGGTGGTGCGCATTTGCAAATAGCCATCGGCCACCACCAGATCCCGCCCTTCCACCAGCTCCACCCCCATTTGCTGGGCGAGGAAAGAATGCTCGAAGTAGGCGGAGTTGTAGATGCCGGGGGTGAGCACCACCACCGTTGGGTTGGCTAGGTGCGGCACCAGGTTAAGCAGAGTATCCAACAAATGGCTAGGGTAGTCGTCCACCGGGCGGATCCCCATGGTGTTGAACAGGGAGGGAAAGGTGCTTTTCATCACCCGCCGATTTTCCAGCACGTAGGAGATTCCCGACGGACAGCGCAGGTTATCTTCCAACACGTACCAAGTCCCGTCCCGATCCCGCACCAGGTCGGTGCCGGTGACGTGGCACCAAATTCTCCCCGGCAGGTTGAGCCCCACACAGGGCCGCAGAAATCCCTTGGCCGTTTCGATCAGCTCGGCAGGGATCACCCCATCCTTAAGGATCTTCTGGTCGTGATAAACATCGTCGATGAACAGGTTGAGGGCGTGGATGCGCTGCTTAAGGCCCTTCTCCAGCCGCTGCCACTCGGAAGCCGAGACGATGCGGGGAATGATGTCAAAGGGGAAAATTCGCTCCGTGCCCTGGCTATCGCCATAGACGTTGAAGGTCACCCCCATTTGAAAGAGGGCCGCCTGTGCTGCCGCTTGCCGCTGCTGCAGTTCCCCTTCTTCCAGAGAATGAATGCGCTCAATCAACGGGATCGCCTCAGGACGGGGCTGGTTACGCCCCAAAAACAGCTCGTCGTAAAACCCCTCGCCCGGGTCGTAGGCATCAAAACGCACGTCTGGGATCCCTGGAACGCTATCTTCTTCTACTGTTGGGGGCTCTGGATCTGCATAATGTGCTTTCAGCTACTTTTAGCCTGGTAAAAAGAAAGGACTCCGTCGCGCTGACGCGAAAGGACTCCGTCCCGCGAACAGTGGGTTGGCCAAACCAGGGGGGGAGCTCTAGGGATCCCCCACCTCAAAAGCCCACAGCCCCCGCTCAGCCGGGATGCGGTGCAACTGCCCCTGGGGAAAGCGCCGCTGCAGCGCCGCCCCCTGTTGATCCCATACCCCCTCGTTCAGGAACAGGGTAAACGGCGGCTGTAGGTCTTGGGTCGGCAAGGCCTCCGGGGAAAAAACCTGCACCTCCTGCTCCGGCCCGGCAAAAAACTGGATCCAACTCTGCCAGTAGGGGGGTTCTCCCCAACTGAAATAGGGGTAGGCGGTGCTGGCCGCCAGGTAGAAGCGGTGGTCGGGATCCATTTGGCGAGCTGCCACATAGCGCCCGGTGGCCCCCACATCGTTGCCCTGCGTCCAGCCTTTGTGGACAAAGTCTCCAAAAATGGCCAGGTTCCACCCCCCAATCAGCAGGATTGCCCCCGCCATCGCCGCCGCCGGCAGCCAACTCCCGGCCCGGGATCCCCAGCGTTCCAGGAGACCTGCCAGCACTTGGATCCCTTCCAGGGTTAGGTAGGCTACAAAGGGCAGGATCACCAGCAGGCGAGTGTAGTTGGGGGCTTTGGTGATGGCCAAGCTAAAGAGCAGGTAGAGAAACAGGAAGCTGCCCAGGCAGAGCCAGTCGTGGGGTTGGCTGCGCCCTTTGAGAAGGCGGTAGAGCCCGGATCCCAGCCCCAGCCAGATCAAGACCCCTGTCAGGGGATCTACAAAGGCATGGCCGTAGTTGGGATAGATATAGCCCCGGTCGTGCTGGCTGGGGTCGTTGAACATACTTAGGCCGTTGCGGATGTTGCGCCACACCGCCTCGGCTGGCGTAGCGGCATTCACCCACATCTGCTGCAGCGCCCGCCCTTCTGGGAAAAAGAGAAATTGCTGGCGGGCATACTCGGCGCTCACTGGCGGAGCAGTGGCAGTGGCCACCAGAATGGGCGCAGCCACCAGGAAAAACCCCAGCGCCGCCGGCACCGTCAGCTTGGCCAAAGTCCAGAAGGGGTTGGCCTGCTTGTTTTCTCCTTGCAGATCCTCCCGGCCCAGGAGCAGGTAGAGGCCGCCAAACAGCAACCCCAGCAAGATCACCACCCGCCCCGGCAGATAGCCGTAGAGGGAGAAACCCGCTGCCCCTCCCCCCAAATACAAAAGCAGGGGATTCTTTTCCCGCACGCCCTTTAAGATCAAGGCCAGGGCCGCACACTCCACCAGCACAATCAGGTTCTCCCGCATCGCCATGCGGCTGATGCCCAGCAGAGCGTGGTTGGATCCCAGGAGGGCCGCCGCCGCCAAGGCCAGCCGGGGGTTCCAGAACGACCGAAAAAACCCGTAGGCCACCAGAATGGTGACAACCCCGAAGGTGGCATGCACCGTGCGCACATTCACCAGCGTGACTCCCCCCATCAGCCGCGTCAGGCCGCCAAAGAGGCTGAACATAAAGCGGGGAAAATAGAAGTACTCTGGCATCAGCCCAAAGATATCGGGGTAGCGTACCGCTGAAGCCCGCCGGGCCATGGAGGTGATGACAATCTCGTCGGTGTTGATCTGAAAGGGGATGTTGGCCAGGTCGTAGAGGTAGATGGGAGCAAAAACCAACGCCAATAGCCCCAGGTGCAGCAACTCCTGGCGCCAGCGCAGCCGCGTCGGATCCCAAGGGGGCTGAGCTGGGGGAAACTGGGCCACGTACAACCCCACCAACAGGATGCTCAACAACCAGATGCCAACCTGCAAGACGTGGTAGCCGAACAGCCCATACCCAAGGGTCAAGGCTATCCCCAAGCCCAAGCCGGATCCCAGCAGGGCCGGACGCCGAGAAGTTGCCAGCGTATCCCAAACCGCCATAGGACTGGAGTGAGGAACAGCACTGACCCCAGCCTACCAGGCCTCTGCCGGTGTTCGATCCCTCACCCCCGGCCCCTCTCTATGCAATATCAATAAGCAATATCAATAGCCCCGCATCGCCTCGGTCTCCCGCTCCAGTTCCGGCTCCACGAAGTTGGAGGGGTCGTAGAGGAAGCGGTTGACCTCGTCTTCAAGGCGGTAGATCTCAAAAGGCTGCAATTGCTTGCCAGTTCGCAGGGCCAGCAGGTAGCCATCCACCAGCAGGCGCAGCTCGTCAGTGCGCCGATAGCCGCGATGCCAACTGTCCACCAGCGCGTCGGTCAAAGCCTGATAGTGCCGGATCAACTTCGGGTCTTGCAACATGGGGTTCCCTTGCCCTGCTTGCTTCTATCCTAACGTTTGATGTCTGTTTGTGAGGAGGAGTTGCGAAGGGATGAGAAGCTGTGTTGTCTTAAACTGTCACTCCCCCTAACTCCCCTCGACAATGGGCAGATGCAGCCGCGAGGGGGTGTCGCTGCCGCTGTGAAGAGCGAGGGTGAGAATGCGGGCCTCGATGAGCCGCTCTTCTCGCATCCCCGTGCCTGTGTTAACGGGGTAGGCCGGGAAACAGGCCGCGCTAAGGCTGAGGCGCAGGGCGTGGCCGCGGGGAATGCGGATGCAGGTGGGCTGGCAACGGATCCCAATGGGGGCCTTGGGCTGGGGATCCCGCAGCCGGCGGTAGCCCTGGGAAAAGTTATACACCTGGCCCTCCGGCCTCACCACCGAGAGCACGGCGCAGAGATCGAAACTGGGGCTGTCGGCTTCCACATACACTTCCACGAGAATGTCCCCTGCCAGGACGAGGTCGGTTGCCAGGGGAGAGGTGGTGTAGGTGAGAACATCGGCGCGGCAGTCGAGGGCAGAGCGCTCCTGCGGCCCGGCGGGATGGATGAGGTGGCCTCCTAGGGCCGGCACGGGTCGCCAGGGATCGTGAACAAAAGTATCCGACTGCTGCTTTGGTGGGGGCTCTGGGCGAAGGGATCCCTCTGCTTCAGAAAGGGCGGCCAGGCCGCTGCTGTGCAGGTAGAAAACCTTCGGCTCCGGCGTGGGCCAGGCCTCAAAGCTGCGCCAGCGGTTGGATCCCATCTCGAACAGGCGTACCGGCGGCTCTTGGAGGATCCCTGTGTCTTTGCCTTTGAGGAACTGGTCGAACCAGCGCACCTGCAGCCGATCGATGGGGCTGACGGCCTCGGGGCCAAAGTCCAGCGCCCCCACTTTGCGCCCCCAAGGCAGGTGGGCCCAGGGCCCGACAACCAGGTACTGAGGGTTTTGGCTGCGGGCGCTTATTTCCTTGTAAAGGCGCAGGCTGCCGGTTAGGTAGCTGTCGAACCAGCCGCCAATGTGCAACATCGGCAGATCCACCGCTTCCAGACGGGGGGAGAGCTGGCGCCAGTAGTCGTCGGGCTCGCTGTGCTCCAGCCAGTCAAAGTAATAGGACTGGGGCGCATATTGCTGCAGCACGCCTGGCTTGAGGGGGATGGGATCGTAAAGGGGCAGGTTGCGGGAGGCCTTGAAAAGGGCCTGGTAAGCGTTGGCATCGCCGCGCAGGCGCGCCCCCTCAGCTTCCAGTTGCAGGGCCCAACTGAGGTTGTTGTAGAAAGCGAAGGCTCCCCCCGGATAGGCGGCATCGGCGTAGAGATCGTAGGGCAGCATGGCTGGGCAGATGGCCTTCAGGGCGCTGGGACGGGTGGAGGCGGCATACAGTTGGGTCATGCCTTGGTAAGAAAAGCCGTACATACCCACCACACCGTTGCTCCCCGGCAAAGCGGCCGCCCAGTTGACGGCGTCGAACCCGTCCTCGGCTTCGTGGCGGAAAGGGTAGAAGGATCCCTTGGACGTGCCCCGCCCCCGCACATCCTGAACGACCACGATGTACCCGTGGGCCGCATACCAGCGCGGATGGGCGTATACTACCGTCGAGGCAATGGCCCGCCCGTAGGGTTGCCGCATCAGCAAGACCGGGTAGCTCCCCTCCCCTTCGGGGCGATAGACATCCGCGTCCAGTTGGATCCCGTCGCGGGTGAACATGGAAACGGTTTCTCGGGGGCGCACAGGCAGCATGGTCGGGTCAGTGGGGTCCATTGAAGAAGCCAAGGATCTCCACAGCAGGGGATAGGCGTATTTTAGGCTCAAGACCTGTAGCTCTTCCCTGCCCTGAAAGAGAAACCCGCAGCCAGGTGGATTGAGCTGTTGCTGGAGTTAGGCCAGCTCAGGAGGGCTTGTCGGAAGACCAGACCGAACCATCGGGCAGGATCGCCTCTTTCTAAAGAGGCAACACTTCATAGGCTCTTGCCCGCACTTTCCACTCCGGGTCGGCTTGAGCAACCCGCAGCAGGAGCCGGATCCCTTTCTCGCCAAGGCCAGGCAGGGTTGCCAGAGCGCGCAGCTTGGCCTGTACCTTCTGCCCCAAGACAGGCAAGTTTTCCGGATTGGGCTCAGAGGGTGCGGAGGACATCGGACGGAGGAGTTGCCCGCAAAAGCTATGGCTACACCAGTCTAACAGCGGCTGGCCTGGAGAAGCCTCTTCGCGCTCGCATCCCGACTTGCACTATACTGTAGGAGCTAAGGTGTAGAAATATGAACATCCTACGGCAGTATATCTTTCCCGCCTTCATCCTGCTGGTGTTTCTATTCACTCTGGTGGTGGTGAGCATTCGCTCGTTTCTGCCAGAAGATATGGCTCAGCCGGCCCCGATCGAGGAGGCAGCAGCGGTGGGCCTTGCCGCTCTTTTTTCCGCGAATGGCTGAGGATGGCTGAACCGGAGATCCCTTTGCCTGCTGGCTACCGCTGGCGCCTTGGCTCCGCCTGGGATCGGCCCTGGGTGCGGCGGGGATTGCAGGCCACCTTGCAGGAATCTTTCCCCGAGCAAAGGCACTGGGATCATCTGGAAGCGACGTTGGATCGCCTCTTCGACCCTCCCCGTACCCCCTGCTGGTGGATCCTCAAGGAAGCAACAGGGGAGCCGGTGGGCGGTGTCTGGGCCGGCGTTTCCACCGATCAAGCCACCCATCGGCGAGTGGCCTATATCTTTTTGCTCTGGGTGGATCCTGCCCACCGGCGGCGCGGACTGGGCAAAGCTTTGATGCAACAGGTGGAACGCTGGGGATCCCAGCAGCAGTTAGCGGCCATTACCTTGCAGGTTTACCGCCACAACCAAGCTGCCCTCAACTTTTACAGGCAGGCCCACTTTACTGTGCAAGGCTACTGGCTGTACAAACCCCTTGGCCCTGCTGCTGCCTCGCAGGAACCGGAAGACTACGAAGTTTTGTAAAGAAGCCGGGATCCGCCCTCAGGTGATTTTTTGATGAAAGCGGTGGCAACGACTGGAGGGAACGCCCATGTCCAGACCTGTCAAACTCAGCGAGGCTGAGATCCAGACCAAGCTGGAAAGCCTGCCGGGTTGGTCCTTGCAGGATGGGAAGCTGCATCGCCAATTTCAATTTCGCTCTTTTGTGGAAGCTTTTGGCTGGATGAGCAGTGTGGCTTTGGTAGCCGAGAGCATGGGGCACCACCCCGAGTGGACCAATGTGTACAACCGCGTGCGGGTGGATCTCACCACCCACGATGCCGGGGGCATTACGGAACTGGACTTCACTTTGGCGCAACGCATGAACGAGCTGGCTGGCTAGACACTCTCTCGGCGGCAGACTGAGCCATAACCAGGGATCCCTGCGGCGCCGCGGGGATCCCTATTTGTTTGCCACTGCTCAGGTCAAGTTTTGACACTCCCACCCAGGGGATTCTTACGCAGCCCAAAATGGACTCGCGAAGGCGCTGTCAAGAAGCAACTAAAGTGGCTCAAGGGCTTTTCCGCTCCGCACTAAAGTACGGGGCTACCAAGCTATCCTCTTGTGTTAGGAGCTGCATCCGTCTGATAGACTAAGCCTAAGGTTAAGAAATGATAATTTTATGAACGTGCTGGTTGTGGGGGCAACGGGAACGCTGGGCCGTCAGGTGGTGCGGCGGGCCATCGAAGAGGGGCATCAGGTTACCTGTCTGGTGCGGAACCCAGCCAAGGCTGCTTTCTTGAGCGAGTGGGGGGCTCACCTCAAGGTGGGGAACCTACTGCAGCCCAGCACGCTCCGAGCGGCGATGGAAGGCGTCGAGGCGGTGATCGACTGTGCCACGGTGCGAGTAACCGACACCCTCAGCGCCCGCCAGGTGGATTGGGATGGCAAAGTTGCTCTGATCAATGCGGCACGGGCTGCCCAAGTGGGGCATTTTATCTTTTTCTCCATCATGGGTGCTCAGCACGAGTACCCTAATGTGCCCCTGATGAATTTCAAGCACCACATCGAGAAATACTTGATCGGATCCCAGATGCCCTACACCATCTTTCGTCCGGCGGGCTTTATGCAGGGATTGATCGGCCAGTACGCCATCCCGATTTTGGAAGAGCAAATTGTTTGGGTAGCCAGCGAGAGCATCCCCACGGCCTACCTCGACACCCTAGATGCAGCTCGATTTGCCGTGCGAGCCCTCAGCGTCGAAGCCGCCAAGCAGCAGGTCTTTCCCTTGGTGGGACCCAAGGCCTGGACTTCCCAAGAGGTCATCGCTCTCTGTGAGCAGCTTTCCGGCAAAAAGGCCAAGGTTCGAACCATACCACTGGGGGTCTTGCGGGGAGCGCGCAGGGTGGCCCAGTTTTTTCAGTGGAGCTGGAACATTGCCGACCGGCTGGCGTTTGTGGAGGTAATTGCCGCCAAAGAGCCGATGTATGCCGACATGACGCCTGTGTGCGAAGCCTTGGGCATTGAACTGGCTTCCCTGACCTCCCTTGAAGACTACCTGGCTGAGTATTTCCAAAAGATGTTGAAACGGATTCGCGAGCTGAAGGTTAAACAACCCAAGGTCAAGAGGCCCTTCTAGGAAACTGCAACCAAACCAGTAGCTGGGACAGGGTAAACTGGATAGCGGCCCAGCATCCCCCAGGGTTCGCCCTGGTTCTTTTCTCAGCCCCGGCTTTCTCTCTATGAGCGAGACGGTTGCCCCCTCCCCTGAAGCGACTGACCTCCATCCCGAACCGGCCATTGCCATCTCCGGCCTGACCAAAACCTATCGCACCGGCTTTTGGCTAAACAAGGTGGTCAGCCCCCTGAAGGATTTTTCTCTAACGGTAGCCCGCGGCGAAACTTTTGGGCTGTTGGGGCCGAATGGGGCCGGCAAAACCACCACGATCAAATGCCTGCTAGGGATTGTGGAGCCCACCAGCGGCAGGGGCACGCTCCTGGGCAAGCCTCTGGGGGATCGCTCCATTAAGCAGCGGGTGGGATATCTGCCGGAGAACCCCTATTTTTACGATTACCTGACGGCATGGGAGTTTCTCTATTTTGCCGGCAAGGTCTTTCGCCTGTCCGATAGCCTCCTCAAGGAGCGGATCCCGCAACTGCTGGAGCTGGTGGGGCTTTCTATCGATACGGCCCGCAAAAAGCAACTGCGCACCTACTCCAAGGGCATGCTGCAGCGCACCGGCATGGCCCAAGCCCTGATCAACGACCCGGAGCTGGTGTTCCTAGACGAGCCGATGTCGGGGCTGGATCCCATGGGCCGCTACCAGATGCGCGAGATCATCTTGTCCCTCAAGCAACAGGGCAAAACGGTGTTCTTCAACAGCCACATCTTGGGAGATGTGGAGGTGATCTGCAACCGCGTCGGCCTCATGGTCGGCGGCAAATTGGTGCAGCAGGGGACGTTGGACGAGCTGCTGGGCCAAAGCAAAAGCTACCACGTGCAAGGGCACGGCGGCGCCATCGACCAGTTCCGCGACCGCCTCGAGCACTTCTCCATCCAGGGATCCCACTGGTCGGGGGAATGGGGCGGATCCCTGCCGGAGCTGCTAACGCTTCTAAGCCAGGCGGGGGCGGTGGTGACCGATTTGCATCTGCAGCGGCAATCTTTGGAAGAATTCTTCGTCGACCAGGTGCGGGCTATTGAAGGGGATCGGCCCGTCTCTGCCTAAGTGGACTCCACCCTAGGTGTCCTGGAACGTCATTTCCGCAGCCTGGATCCCGACTCGGCGATGACGGCGCGGTAGTACTCCTCCAACTGCTGCGTGGCTGCCGACCAACTCCAGCGCTCAGCCTCTTGGCGGGCCTGCTGCCGGAAGAGCTGCCGCTGCCCGGCGCTGTCCAACAGCTGCCGCGTGGCCCGAACAAAGTCGCTGTCGGAGTCCGGCTCGAAGAGAAAGCCGTTGCGGCCGCTGTCCACCACATCGGTAATGCCGCCGCAGCGGGGGGCGATCACCGGACAGCCGGCAGCCATGGCCTCCAACAAGACCAGCCCCAGCGTCTCGGTACGGGAGGGGAACACGAACAGATCCGCGGAAGCAAAGGCCGCTGCCAGGTCTTGCCCCTGCAAGTAGCCCGTAAACACCACATCGTAGCCGGCAAAATGTTGCTCCAGGGATCCCCGCTCCGGCCCGTCGCCCACAATGGCCAGCCGCGCTTGCGGGATCTGCTCCAGCAACACCCGGATCCGCCCCACCTCTTTTTCTGCTGAGAGCCGCCCCACGTAGAGCAACAGGGGTCGCTCCGGCTGCCCTGCCGTGAGGCGGGCCCGCATCTCTGGGCTAGCAGCCTGCGGGTGAAACAGCTCCGTATCCACCCCCCGCTGCCACAGGTGTACCCGCTCGATGCCGTGGGCGCTCAACTCCTGCATCATGGCCGTCGAGGTGCAGAGGTTGAGCCGCGCCAAATTGTGTCCCAGCTTGAGGAGGCTCCACAACACCCCCTCTAGGAAACCCAGCCCGTAGTGCTTGAGGTACTTTGGCAAATGGGTGTGGTAGGAGGCCACCAGCGGGATCCCCATCGTCTGGCTGTAGTAGAGGCCCCCCAACCCCAAAACTGCCGGGTTGACCACGTGGATCACATCCGGTCGAAAACGGTTGAGCAGCTTGCCGATGGCCGGGCCAGGGGCAGCCAGCTTCAACTCCGGGTACAAAGGCAAGGGGAAGCCCGGGATCCCGTAGACCCGTGCCCGCGCAAACCGCCTGGGGGCTCCCTGAGGCGCGACGATAAGCACCGAGTTGCCGCGAGCCGTTAGATGGCGCACTGTGTGGCAAAGCCGCGTGACGATGCCATCCACCTTGGGCAGAAACGTCTCCGTAAACAGGGCTATGCGCATTGGGATCCCAAGCCTAATGAAAAGACTCTAAAGATTCTCTGAGGATGAGTGTTGCACAAAACGGCAACGAGATAACGGCTTGGGACAGCAGCGGCACAACTTTATTCCAGCAGCTTGTCTTGCAGCGGAACAGAATGAGTTGGCTCTTGGTTCTGGCCGAGGGTATCAGCCGCCGTTTTGCTAATCAACAACAGCGTGGCCGCCAGGGCCAGTCCGATAACATCTCGCCACATAATCCGCTCCCACACTCCTCACTCCTCATGCCCCCTACTGTAGCGGCGGTTTTTGCGGCTGGGCAGTGATGGGCGACGGATTTTTAGGTGACAGGAATCACTTCCAAAATTGCGGTTTTGCCCCCTAGTCGCGAAAGGCCAGTTGCAAGCTGGTGATCAGCAAGACCAAAGAGAACACCGCCATCACCCCTCCCCAAAACCAGTAGGGCAAAAACAGGTTTTGGGCAATCTGGCTGGAATCCGAGAGGACCAGCCGCCCGTTAATCACCGCAGACTCCACAAACAGGTAGTCGAGTTGGTGGTAGGTGCTCACACAGGCTTGCACCCCCAAAAACTGCAAGGCAAAGCCCCGCAGCCAAGGAGAAGCCCAGCGAGCTACTGCCAGGATGCCCAAACCCATGGCCGGGAGGAACAACAGGCCAAAGGGAGAGCGCACCCAGAGCAGCGTCGAGAGCAACAACAGGGATCCCAAAAACACCAGCCCCAGCCGAGCTGTGCCGCGGCGGCGGGAGGTGAGGATGAACAGGGCCCCGGCTAGCGGCGGCCCCATCGGCCCGGCAGCGGCTACCAAGGCCCGCCCCACCCGCCCCAAAAATAGCTGGCCACTGTGGATGGCCAGCCCCGAGCCGTCGGGATAGATCTCGAGACGATGAAACTCTCCCCCCAACAGCAGCGCCATCAGGCCATGGCCCATCTCGTGAAACCAGGTGGCTAACAGGGTAAAGGGGTAGAGGAGGTAATTGCCCCAGGGAAACTGCCAGAGCAAGACCGTCAGCCCGGCAGCAGCCACCAGCCAAACCACGCTGTGCCGGCCAGGCCTTGCGGAAGGGGAAGGAGGCAGCTCAAACTGAGTCATACCAGCAGGTGGGTGGGGAAAAGGCCCAAGATGACCTGCTGGTCTAGACGATTGCCAGCAGAAGAAAGTTCCACCTCAGGCAAAAATAGCCAGGCCAACTCCCCTCTCCCTCCGAGAGAGAGGTTGGGGTGAGGGGCAGCAAGGAGACAGGGGAGCCGTCTCACAGGTAGGTTGAAGAAGCCCCCCAGGGATCCCTGCTTATGGCCACCTTCCTGCGCGACTGGAGCTACCGCTTTCCCTGGCTTTACCGCAGCATCAGCCGCGCGGCGGCCCTGGCGGTGGGGGGCCGCGAGCGATTGCGGCGATTGCCCCTACAAGGGATCCAGATTCATCCCCAGGAGCGGGTGTTGGATCTCTGCTGTGGCCCCGCTGAGGTAACCCCGATCTTGGCCGAGCTGAGCCAAAACGTCGTTGGGCTGGATGCTTCCCCCAAGGCCCTGGCGGCAGCCCGCCAGCGCCTCCCCCACGTCGAATTTGTGGAAGCCTTTGCCCAGGATCTGCCCTTCCCCACCGACAGCTTTGATTGGGTACACACCAGCCTGGCCCTGCACGAGCTGCCCCTCCCCGATCTGGAACAGGTGCTGCGCGAAGGGTGGCGGGTGCTCAAACCGGGGGGAGGGCTTTTAATTCTCGATTTGCACGCGCCCCGGCAGCCCCTACTTTGGCCTGGACTGGTTTTGTTTCTAGCCCTGTTTGAGACCGAGACTGCTTGGCACTTCCTCAAGCTGGACTTGCCCCAGTACCTGCAGCAGCAGGGCTGGCAAGCCGTCCGGCAGACCCTGCACGCTGGAGGAGCCCTGCAGGTCGTCCAGGCGCAAAAGCCTGTTGCTTGAGTTATAGGGCAGTTAACCCTGGTGCCAGAAGGGGGTGCCGAGAACTGGCGTGCTGGGCTGAGCTGCTTCTTGAGGCGTCATCGCGCCGGCCAAGTAGGCCCGGCGGCCTGAGCGCACCGCTTCCGCAAAGGCCTCGGCCATCGCCACCGGATCCCGGGCCAGGGCCACCGCTGTATTCAACAGCACCCCATCGAAGCCCCACTCCATCACCTGGCAGGCGTGGGAGGGCAAGCCCAGTCCAGCATCCACAATTAGCGGCGCCTCGATCCGCTCCCGCAGCAGGCGCAAGTTGTAGGGGTTGAGGGGGCCTTTGCCAGTGCCGATGGGGGCGGCCCAGGGCATGACCACCTCACAGCCGGCATCCAAGAGCCGCTGGCACAGCACCAGGTCGTCGGTGCTGTAGGGCAAGACCTTAAACCCCCGCCGAACCAGCTCGGCGGCGGCAGCGGGCAGTTGCACTGGATCCGGTTGCAAGGTGTAGTCATCGCCAATCAGCTCTAGCTTGATCCAGTCGGTGCCGAACACCTCCCGCGCCATCTCCGCCGTCGTGACTACCTCCTGCACGCTGTGGCAGCCGGCGGTGTTGGGCAGAACCGGGATCCCTAGCTTCTGCAGCAAGGCCCAGAACCCCTGGGAAGCTTCCGGCCCCAGCGCCCCCTGGCGCCGCAGGGAAACGGTCAACAAACAGGGCTGGGCCCGCGCCACCGCCTGCTCCAAAATAGCCGGCGAAGGATAGCGGGCTGTCCCCAGCAGCAGGCGGCTGGGCAGCGCTTGGCCGTAGAGCACCAAGGGATCCTCATCGGCCCGAGTTGAAGGGGAGACAGGAAGAAGAGTGGACATCGCTGAGGGGCAACAATGCGGGATTTGAGGGGAGGCAATCGGGCACTAGCCGCCGGCAACCGGCACGACGATCTCCACCCGGTCGCCTTCTTGCAAACGGGTTTGCTCGTAGCGGTCGCGTGGCACAAACTCCAAGTTAACCGCCACCGCAAAAGGGCCGCTGGCCCCCACCTGGGCTATCGCCTCGGCCAACGTGGTGCCCTCCGGCAGATCGTAAGGCTTTTGGTTGATCAAGACACGCATGGCGATAGGGATTCACCGGCAAGAGGGGCAGCCTGCACCTGAAAGGGGATCCCAAGCTGCTGCGCCAAGCGGCAACTGCCGTGGTGGAGGTACTCCAAAACGGCATCGTGAATGGCGGGGGAGATGAGGAAACCATGGCGGTAGAGGCCGTTGATCTGCAACAGCCGCGGGGAGCGCTCCACCACTGCGGGGAGATGATCTGCCAAGGTGGGGCGACATTGGCTGCCTAACTCCAGGATACGCGCTTCGGCAAAGGCAGGATGCACGGCGTAGGCGGCGCTGAGCAGCTCCAGAGCCGAGCGGACACTCACCGGCGAGCGATCTTCAGATTCGATTTCGGTAGCTCCCACCACAAACAGGTGCCCCGGCTTGGGAGCGATGTAGATCGGGTAGCGGGGGTGCAACAGCCGGGTCGGGCGCCGCAAAGATACTTCCGGGGCATACAGACGTACCACTTCGCCCCTAACTCCCCGCAGCGGTGCCTGTCCGCCCCATTCTTTTCGGGATCCCAGGCCGCGGCAGTCCAAAACCCACCCGCCGGTTTGCTCCTGCCAAGCTCGCGCCTGCTCCAGATCCCAGGGGCGGCCCCACTCCACCTCCACCCCGTGCTGGCGCAATTTGGCCAGCAAAGCAGCCAGCAGTTGGCGGTTGTCCAGTTGGCCCTCCTGGGGAAGATACAGGCCCTGCCCAAATCGCCCGGCCAGCGAGGGCTCCAGCTCGGCCAGCGCCTGGGCATCTAGTTGCTGAGGCTTGGGGAGATGGGGAAGGCGTTCCCCTACAGCAGCCAGTAGGGCCGAGAAACGCTTGGCTTCCCCGGCATCTTGGCGGTGCCAAAGGATCACAGTGCCCTCCTGCTGAAAGAAAACCGGCTCTGGCAGGCTGGCCAGAAGGGCGGGCCAGCGGGAGAGGGCATAGTACCCCTGCGCTACTACGCTGGCCTCGGCGACGGCAGACTCCGCCAGAGGAGCCAGCATAGCAGCAGCCAGATGGGCCGCGCTGCTCTCAGGGGCAGTGGGAGAAGCTGCCTCCACAATGCGCACAGAATGCCCGACCTCGACCAGGGTGGCAGCCAACAGGCGCCCCATTAGACCGGCTCCAAGGATGAGGACGGGATCCGGCTGCACTCTCCAAGAAGCGAGCGGGGGGGCGGCCAGAGAAGATGGGTTTGACAGGCTCATGGGGCGTTGGCGTGTCTAGCGCTACCCGCAGCACTATGGTGGCATATTCTATTGGGTCGAGAATGCTGAATGGCTCCTCATTAAAACCATCCCCTCTCCCCAGAGAGGAGAGGGGCGGTTGGCTTCATCCACCGGTTGAGAGTAGCCCAGCCTACAAGCCCTGCAGCACCGTATCTTGGCGCACCGACAGGTTCTGGATGCGGGTATCTTGGGCAGCCGGAGTGTCGGCTTGGGTAAACACGCCGATCTGCCGCAAGTAGCGGGCCAGGGCATCCTGCTCGCTGCCGGGGGTATCGAAGCTGTTGCCGGAGCTGGGAGCCAAGTTCACCCGGTTGGGGTTAGACAGGCGCGGAAAGGGATAGTCATCCCCGCCGTCGGCCAAAAAGCCCAACGTCACCAGGCGGAAGGTACGGCGGGGATCCCCTTGCAACTGGCCGTTGCGCACCACCACATCCCGGCCGGTGGGCGTGTCCACCCGCAAGGAGACCACGCGGGATCCCGGTGGCCGCGAGGGATCGAAGCTGAAGGCAAAGCCGCCGATCTGCGGGAAACGGCCCGGCGTGGCCCCCGGCTGGCTTTGCGCCACCCCATGTTCCATCAGTTGCTTCAGCTCCTCAGCGGTAACCGTCACCAGCGACAGGCCGTTGTTAAAGGCAAGGGAAGTTTCGATATCCAGTTGCGAAACTTGGCCCGCCTGCTTGCCGGCATCGGGGTTGGCCAGCGGAGGGATCCGCCGCACCGGCTCGCCGCCGCCACCGCCGGTGGTAGCCCCAATGGGAGCGCGAATGCCGCCGCCGTTTTTGAGGGAGATGACCGTGGTGGGGTCAACCGTTCTGGCATAGGCCAAATTGGCATCCGCCGTAAGGTTGCCCAGGTTGGTTTCCTCGGTGCGCACCTCGGCCCGCAGGCCGTTGAGGAATTGGGTGGTAGAGCCAAAGGTGCGGCCATCCTTGGTGCGGATGATGTTGCCGATCTCGTTGGCGATCCGCACCACGTCGGGGTTGGGGGTGCCGCGCACGGCTGCTACCCCTTGGTCGTCGGTGGCATAGGCGCCGCTCACCGGATCGATACGGGCAATCACCCCGTTGGCGTCGAAACCGACCACCAAGCGGCCCACGTAGCGGTAGTTGGCGCCGGTGTTCACCACTGCCACGGGTTGGCCGCTGGCCGAGGAGCGCAGGATGGGGTAGTCACCTGTGCGCACATCTTCAGGGCGCAGGCGGTCGGTGGGCTTGGCGATCACCCGGTGGGAGCCGCCGGCGATGATGATGTCCACATCCCGCAGTTGGCTGGCTAGGGTTACCTCGTTTTGGAGCTGCTGCAGGTGGGCCAGGAGGATGATCTTGTTAATGCCCTGGCCGGTGAGCTGGTTGACGAAGTTCTGGATGAGGGCGGCATTCACCTGGTCGGTGTCGTCCACTTTGCCTTCCACCCTCACCTCAGGGCCAGGGCTAGAGATGGCGGCCAGGCGCGTAGTGGTGGCACCCACCAGGCCGATCCGCTGCCCTCCCACCGTAATCACCGCCGTCTTGACGATCTTGCCGCGGATGGAGCTGGCCTCTTGGCCATCGGCAGCAAAGTCAGAGCTGGTCAATTCGCCAGTGCCGCTGAAGCTGAGGTTGGCGCTCAAGTAGGGAAAGCGGGCGCCCGCGTAGCCGCGGCTGGTGTCGGGTCGGATCAAGTCGCGAATTTGGCGTGTGCCTTGGTCAAATTCATGGTTGCCAAAGGCAGCCGCCTCGAAGCCGATGGCGTTGATGATTTCAATGTCGGCTTTGCCAGGAGTGCGGTCATACCGGCCCCGCAGCGAGGGATCCGTGCTGGCGTTGTAGAAGGGGCTGGGAATGTAGTTGTCGCCGCTGGAGAGCACCACCGTATTTGGGAATTGGGGGCGCAGAGCGTTCACCACCGCCGAGAAGCGCGGCGCATCTTGTACGGCAGCGATCGAGGCTTCCAAGTCGCTGGCATGTAGGATTTGCAGGGTAAAAGCGGGCGGCTGAGAGGAGAGCCTAACGTTGGGATCTGAGGCGATAAACCCTGCCCCGCCGCCGGCTGGAGGAACTGAGCTACTGTCGGTGGTACCGCAGGCGCTGGCCAGGCTCAGCAGCAAGCAGCACAGCCCAACCCGCAGGAACTTGGCCAGAGCGTTCAGCCAAGCTGGAAGCCCTCCCTCAGCAGGGGCAGCCCCTCGAGCACGACAAGCTGGTTTCATGACCACTCAAGACGCATCCGCATTCACGTTACCAAGGCTAGACAGGAGATTTCGCTATGACCTGTTTAAGGTTAGGTCAAGCGCAGGTTAAGCTTCCCGGGGATCCCAGCCAAACTGCTGCAGATCCACCCGACCTTCGGCGTCAAAGGGGATCCCTTCAGCTTGGAGTAGGACTTTTTGCAAGTCGTCGTAGCCAAGGCGAAAGGGGGAGTAGGAAATGCGCCCTTGGGCGTTGATTACCCGATGCCAGGGGATGTCGGTCTCTTGACCTTGCAGGCGAAACAGGGCATAGCCCACCTGTCGGGCATAGCCAGGACAGCCGGCAAGCCGCGCCACCTGCCCATAGGTAGCTACACGCCCCGGCGGGATCCGCCGCACGACCTCATAGAAGCGCTGGTAGAGGCTGACAGACTGGGCCACCGGGATCCCTCCCCAAACTCAGGAGACAATGGAATTGGCCGATGACGGGCACAGATTATCCCATGAGCTACCTATGAGTTACCTCATTGCAGTACTGCCGGATCGCATGGCTGCCGAGGCGGCCTACAGCGCCCTGGAACAGGCTGGCTTTCCCCTGCAGCGGCTGCACCTACTGGGGCGAGGCTACAAAACGGCGGACGAGTTTGGGCTGATCGATCCGGCCCAAGCGGCCCGCCGCCAGATGCAGCGCCTGGCCATCTGGCTGGTGCCCTTTGGCTTTTTGGCCGGGGTGGGGTTCAGCGTCCTCAGCGGCCTGGATACCTTTGCCTGGGCGGGATCCCTGGGCAACCACCTCATCGGCGGCCTGCTGGGTGCGCTGAGCGGGGCCATGGGCAGCTTTTTTGTCGGGGGCGGGGTGGGCCTGACCAGTGGCTCCGGCGATGCTTTGGCCTACCGCAACCGTCTCAATGCGGGCAAATACGTGCTCATTGTGGAGGAAGAGAACGAAACCCGCCTGCGCGAGGCCACGCGGATCTTGCGCCAATTTGAGCCGGAGAACTTGCAAGGGTACAGCGAGCGCCTTTGAACTTGCCCAGAAAACCCGCCTGTTGGTACAGCAAGCTTAGACCCATTCGCATAGGTTCAATCGTGAGGTAGCAAAAAGCATGTCTTGGCAGTGGCAGCGACCTTTGTCCTTGCCTGCTCAGGTGGGCCGCGGCTGGGCCGTTGGACTGGGGGCGGGGATCGCCTGGCTGGCCTCTGGGCCGGCTTTTGCCCACCACGCCTTGGGCGGGAGATTGCCCGCCACGGGGTGGGAGGGGTTTTTGTCGGGCCTGGCCCATCCGGTGATCGGCCCAGATCACCTGGCCTTTGTGGTGGCCATTGGCTTAATTGCGGCAAGGCAACCCTGGCGCTACGGGATCCCGCTGGGCTTTGTGCTAGCGGGTTTGGTGGGCACTGGGATCCACCTGGCCGGCTGGGATCCCCTGGGACTGACGGAGCTGGCCATTGCCTCTTCCGTGGTTCTCTTCGGCTTGCTGCTGGTGCAACCGCGGCAGATCCCAAGTTGGCTCTTGCTAATAGGGGGATCCCTGGCGGGGCTATTCCATGGCTATGCCTATGCCGAGGCGATCATCGGCGCCGAACCCATGCCTTGGCTGGGCTATTTGCTGGGCTTGAGCTTGGTTCAGTACGGAGTGGCACTTTTTGCCCTCTGGGCGGCTGAAACCTGGGGGTCGCGGATCCCGGGCTTGCTGCGCTGGGCCGGCTGGGCCATCGCGGTGGTGGGGAGTGGCTTCCTAGCCTTGGCCGTGGTGGGATCCTAGACACCCTTGCACTGGGGATCCCCAATCCGGTACAAGGATAACGGTGAAGATTAGTAACAACAAGGGGAGATCCCATGGAGCGCACCTTTATCGCCATTAAGCCAGACGGCGTGCAGCGGGGGCTGGTGGGCAGCATCATCCAGCGCCTGGAAAGCCGAGGCTACCAGTTGGTGGGCCTGAAACTGGTGCAGGTGAGCCAAGAGCTGGCGGAAGCCCACTATGCCGAGCACAGGGAGCGCCCCTTCTTCCCCGGATTGGTGAAGTTCATCACCTCGGGGCCGGTGGTGGCCATGGTCTGGCAGGGCAAAGGGGTGATTGCCGCCGCCCGCAAGCTCATCGGCAAGACCAACCCTTTGGACGCCGAGCCGGGCACCATCCGCGGCGATTTCGGCATCGACATAGGCCGCAACCTCGTCCACGGCTCCGATGGCCCTGAGACCGCCCAACGGGAGATCGCCCTTTGGTTTCAGGAATCTGAGCTGGTAAATTGGACGCCCGCCACCCAAAGCTGGATTTATGAGTAGGGCGGCAGCAAAATGGTTCGTCGCGTCGATCCCTAGCTCTCTTCTCCCTTCGAACAGAAGCTAGAGATGAAAACTGTGCAGCGCTCCGGGGCTCCCCTCTCCCACAGGGGGAGGAGCTGGGGGTGAAGGTAGCGGCGCGGGGTGCTTGGGTGGTGTCTTATGTATTTTGTTTGAAACGGCTATAAATCTTTGGGCTTTCTGAGACAGGCATCGTACCTCTGCCCTACAACACAGCTCTGGAAAAGGCAGAGCCAAGCCGGCCCTAGCCAGAACGGGAATCGAGGCCGACGGGCTCAGAAGCGGCGGAGCTTTCGCTGGGATCCGGGAGATACAGCCGCTCTTCCGAAGCATCGTACTCAAAGAGCTCCGCGTAGCGGCCCCAGTCAACGGCTGTAGCAAACTGCCGTTCAGCTTCCTCGTGGGGAAAATGTTCGTCCCAGAGATCCAAGAAGAAGTCCGCCCGCATGGAGCGGCTGTTTTTTTCTTCCAGAGTCTGCAGGATGCTCTTGAAGACCGGCACCCGTGCCAAAAGCTGCTGTCGGAAGAGATCCTTGCTGCGCAAGATGGTGGTGTTGGCAAAGTCCTGGCCGATCTCGGTCAGTTGTACCACCCTGCCGGTTACCTCGGCAAAGCCCAACAGCACCGCCGCATCCAAAATCGGCAGCAGATCGTCCACTGCCAGTTGCAGCCGCTCGGCCAGCTCGGCAATCTCCACCCGTCCCTGGGGCCATTCCACAATCAGCTCCAGCAAACCGCTGATGCCGCCCACCCGCGCATGAGGCAGGGGCAGCGCGTAGGGAGAGGGTGCCCTGCTGCCCACCCGGCTGGGGACAGCCACCTCGCCGGTGACCGGGATCTCCGGATTGGTCATGATCTCGTAGATGTAGTCCACCAAGGACTTGAAGCGGGGATCCGTACGTTCGTGGGGCCGCGGCAGGTCGATTTTCACCTCTCCCCGGATCCGCCCCGGGTTGGATCCCAGGATCACCACCCGATCCGCCAAAAACACGGCCTCTTCGATGTTGTGGGTAACGATGAGAATGCTCTGGGAAGGGAAAGCCTGGGTGTTCCACAGCTCGTCGATCTCCCCCCGCAGGTTCTCCGCCGTCAGCACGTCCAGGGCGCTGAAGGGCTCATCCATAAACAGCACCTTGGGTTCCAAGACAAAGGCGCGGGCAAAGCCCACCCGCTGCTTCATCCCCCCCGAAAGCTCCTTGGGGTAAGCGTTCTCAAACCCATCCAAGCCCACCAAGTCAATGGCCTTCAGGGCCTTTTGCCGGCGGATCTGGCGCGGGATCCCTTGAGCCTGCAGCCCCAGCTCCACATTTTCTTGCACCGTCAGCCAGGGCAAGAGAGCAAAACTCTGAAACACCATGGCCACATCCGGGTTGGGGCCCCGCAGGGGTCGGCCATTGCTCAACACCCGCCCTTCGCTAGGCGGGATCAGGCCCGCCATGATGCGCAGCAGGGTGCTTTTGCCGCTGCCGCTGCGGCCCAACAAAGCCAAAACTTCCCCCGCCCGCACTTGCAAATCGATCTGGCTTAAAACTGTAAACTCGCCCTTGCCCTCCGGCAAAGGAAAGCGCTTGTAGACCTTCTCAACCTCGATCAGAACCGGAGAAGCCGCAGAGCTCATATCAGATGGCCTCAAAGATTAAAGGTGATATTTTTCTTCCGCCAATTGATACAACCGCCGCCAGAAAAGGCGATTGATGCCCACCACAAACAAGCTCATCATGCCAATGCCCAAAGTGATGCGGGGCCAATCTCCCACCGCCGTTGCTTCCGCAATATAGGTGCCCAATCCTGTAGCCTTAAGAGTGGTGGATCCCCAGGCCACGATCTCCGAGACAATGCTAGCGTTCCAAGCCCCGCCGCTGGCCGTGATCCCCCCGGTAACCCAGGCGGAAAAGATCCCCGGAATAATCAGCTTTTGCCAGCGCTGCCATCCCCGCAAGCCCACATCCACGGCCATTTCGCGCAAATCGGTGGGGATGCTCTGGGCGCCGGCAATGGAATTGAAAAGAATGTACCACTGCGCACCGAGCGACATGAGCAAAATGCTGCCCCACTCAATGCTGATCTGGGTGCGGATAAAAAACAAGGTGGCAAACGGAAAGAGGAAATTGGCCGGAAAAGCTGCCAGAAATTGCACCACCGGCTGCAGCAGCTTCGCCAGGCCTGGATTAAAGCCGATGGCCACCCCAATCGGCGTCCAGATCACGGTGGCGAAAACCAACAGCACGCTGACCCGCAGCAGGGTGAGGATCCCCAGCCCAAAGGTCAGCAGCACCTCCCCAAAGCCCACGGTGGTGGTTACAAAATAAACAATCCAAATCCCGATCCCGGCAATGGCAGCCCAAGAGAGCTGAGTCAACAGCCGCTCGCGGCGTCGCTCCGCCTCTGGATTGGGTGGATCCCCCCAGCGCAGGCGAGTTAAATGGGACAACAGCCGATCCGCCAATTCTCTGGAGGGAGCTAGCCAATTGCCAATCAGCCGTGGGATCCGCGCCGTGGTTAGCAGATCGTACAGCCACGACTCCGGGGCAGCCGCGCCGGCGCTCTGCTCCAGGCGAAACTTATCCGACCAGGCCACCAGAGGCCGCCAAAAGAGCTGATCCACCAGCAGAATCACCACCGCCATGGTCAAAAGCGCCCAACCCAACTTGGGCAGATCTTCCGCCTGGACGGCAGCTTCCACATAGGATCCCAACCCCGGCAGCGTATATTCCTGGTTGAGCACGCTGATGGCCTCGCTGGCGGCCACAAAGAACCACCCCCCGCCAAAACTCATCATGGCGTTCCAGATGAGGCCCACCATCGCCGCAGGCACTTCCAACTGGACGAAGCGCTGCCAGCCGGATAGGCGGTAGAGGGTGACCGCTTCCACCAGCTCCTGCGGCAGGGTGCGCAAGGATTGGTAAAAAGAAAAAGTCATGTTCCAGACCTGGCTGGTGAAGATGGCGAAGATAGAAGCTGCCTCCAGCCCCAGCAGGCTGCCGGGAAAAAGCGCGATAAAGCCGGTAACGGTGATGGAGAGAAACCCCAACACCGGCACCGATTGCAGGATGTCCAGCAAAGGGATCAAAATTCGCTCCGCCCAGCGGCTTTTGGCGGCGATATACCCGTAGATCAGGGTAAAAAGGGTGGAAAAGGCGAGGGCGATGAACATGCGCAAGGTGGAGCGGGCGGCGTAGTAGGGCAGGTTGCGCGGATCCAAGTCGATATGAGGTACCACCGCCGGCGGCTGAAACCGCTCAAAAGTCCCTGCCCCCACCTGCGCCACCAAGCCCAGGAGAACCAACGTACCCAAAATGATGGCCCCATCGGCAGCCCCAGCCGGCAGCCGACGGAGCACCTCCGGAGAAGGAAAAGTCCGCATGTCCCCTGAATGGGCCTGGCATCCGCCCCCAGTGTACACTGTTTGCGGTTAAGCTAGGAGCGCTTCGAACTGGAGGATCCGGCCCGCTACTCTTCCTCCGGTAACTCGGGAGGAGGTTCATTCCACCTGGGATCGTCAAGGATGGCTTTTTTGGTCTGTTTGAGCTGTTTCCACAGCTCTTTAATTTGGCGATAGGCCTCTTCCGGCGTGATCTTGCCCCCCGTTTCTAAGCTACAAATCAGCGACACCTTATTGCTAAATTCTTGGAGATTGGCATCGAAAATTAAGTTCTGCGGCTTTATCTCACCCCAGTAGGGATAGCGAGGGGAAATAAATTCATCTTTGTTGGGAGGGGGGTTTGACTCTGCCATGTCGCAACCACGGTGAAAGGTTTATTACAACGAGGTTAATATCAGAAGTGCAGTAGAGACAACTTCGTATCCAGGAATGGAGGCTACAGACGTTTTTTCTTGATCGGCTTAGCTGGCTTGGGTGCTTTGGCAGGATCCGAGGGCGAATAAGGTTGAGCTGAGCTTAGCTGTTGCCCGCGAGTGGAGGGGGGAGAGTGTTTCTTGAGTTTGGGGCGGGGAGTGGAACGCTTCGGGCGTGGCGGCGCCTTGAGCACAGGACCGATGGGAGTTCCTGCCTCCACGTAGAGCAGGGATCCGCGGCGGCGCACCTGCAGATCCCAGAAGATGCCCACTCCTTTGCCCGGCAAGGATCCGATCAGGCGCAGTTTAAAAGCCTGAGGCTTGGGAGCTGTTGCCGCAGGCGATGCGGCGCCCTTGGCCGTCTGGGCCCGCTGAGGGGAAGAGCCGGCGGAGTTCTTTTTGCCGGATTGACGGATTTTGACGATAATGAACCCTTTTTCCTGCGATTGGAAAACGACCTCGCCGCGAATGGAAAACCAGTCCGGCACCACCGTCGGACGGGATCCCTCTGGCAGAGTTTGCCCCATTTCTTCTGGGGCCCACACCCCCATCAACTGCACGTGCAGATCCTGGCTCTTGTCGCGGGTGCGGGGATAGACCACCCACAAATAGTTGCGTTCCGGCTTCAGGTACTTGCGCACCAGGCTCATCACCCGGCCTAGCAGTACCGCATTGAGATCTAAACCATCCGAGGTGCGCAAAATCCCGCGAGTGAAGTGGTTGGGCGAGGGAATGTAACGCCCCTCGATGAGGCCAATCGCCCGGTACTGCATCTTCTCCCCGGGCGGCGGGATGGGCTCCAGGCAAGGTCGCTCTCTCCCCATCGCTTTCTTCTGCTCTAGCGTAGCGGCGGCGGCGACAACAGGCTGGCCCCCACCAGCAGCTGACCCGACATCTTGAGCTGATCCCCTGGGCTCGCTGGTTGAGGTGGGCCTGGGGGGCCGTACAATTCGAAGGGGACGTCTCAGATCTGAGGACATCGTAACGGTTCCGCTGCAGTCAATCCAGGATGTTTACCAGAATGCCCAGCGGTGGGCGACGACGCTGGGAGGCAGTGCAAGACATCTGCCGTTGCCAAAACAGGGCTTACCTCTGCCCTTGACCCAAGACCCGCTCAACACACCACCGAGCTTTACCAGCCTTCCTCTTTTCCTCCCGTCAGCTCAGCAGACCCGCCCAAGGCCTGCGCCCAACAAGTCGCGGTTCAGCGGTTGTCAACACTGTAGCTGAAGTCTAGCCGATAGTAGCAACTGCTCCGGCCCAGGTTGCAGAATGTTGAGCTACAGAGCCGCACCTTTTCCTCAGCTCGCGCCCGGCGGCCCGGGACTAACCCAGCCA
The DNA here is from genome assembly GCF_000013205.1 of Synechococcus sp. JA-3-3Ab. Taxonomy (NCBI): domain Bacteria; kingdom Bacillati; phylum Cyanobacteriota; class Cyanophyceae; order Synechococcales; family Synechococcaceae; genus Synechococcus; species Synechococcus sp. JA-3-3Ab. Next base: position 1,084,710 of record NC_007775.1, read on the forward strand.
TGCCAAGATCCCTTCCCTATCTGGCCTCTACCCATGTCTGAGGGGTGAAACTGCCGTGGAGGCCGTAGGGAATGTGATGCCGCAAGGGGATCCGCGCCACCGGGCCGGCAGCCAGGTCTGAGGCATCCAGGATCACCACCTGCGAGCGCTGACTGGCGGCATCAAAGACCACTGTTACAATCCAGCCGGCTTCCTCTGCAGCGTCCTCAGGATCGGGGATGAATACCGGCTCTCCCACAAAGCCGCGGGGGGCAAAGCTGTACTGCTCGCTGCGGCCTGTTGTCGTGTCCAACTTGAGAATGGCCTGCAGGGGGGCGTTGGGGCCGGGAGCATGGGTAGCCCCAATGTAGATGTAGCGATGGGATCCCCCCATACGGGCCGGATGGATAGCCGGAAACTCCACCGAGCGATCCAGCAGTAGCTCCCGCTTAACCTTGCCCGCCTTGGGATCCAGCTCAAAGCGCCACAGCTTGCCGGCTGGCACCTGGGCAAAGTCAATTTGCAAGTAGTCAGCCCCTGGCTCCAGGGCAGGGTAGGCTTCGTAGAGAACGGCATCCACCACCACCTGATCCCCAACCTCGTAGCCGTTGACAAAGTGGAAAACAAACCCCGGCTCCGTTTGCAGTTGCAGCGGCTCGCCCTGTTGGGGAAATAGCCAAATGCGGGTGGGCTCTCCTTTTTTTAGGGTCAAGCAGGTGCCCGCCGGCTGCAGGCCCAGCATATAGGGCAAGGGGTTGAAGGCCACCGGATTCTGGAAAAAGATCCAGTAGCGGGGCGTCCAGACAAAGTCGTGCAGAAAGGCAAAACCCGGCAGGCGGTAGTCCCGCTTTTCCACCAGCCTTCCTTGGGCGTCGACGCGGTAAAACAGCAGCGTGGAGGAAGGTCCTGTCTGCACCCCAAAGGCCATGAGATCCCCCGTGGCTGGATCCCGGCGGGGATGCGCCGTAAACGGCTGGTTGGGGGCAAGGGCACCGGCAAAGGTCTCGCTCCCTTCGGTGGCCAAGGTGGCGGGGTTGAGCCGATAGGGAGCGCTGGCCTCCCAAAGCGCCAGGAGCTTGCCGCCTTGGTAGATAACGTTGGTGTTGGCGGGGTTTTTGAAGCGCAGATCGAGGAAATTGGCCCACCAGCCTCCCGGCTTCTGGGTGCCGAATACGCCGCGGTAGAGCACCCGTCCCGCCTTCTCCTCGGCCTCAAACTCGGGAGTGCGCACAAACCGGTTGCGGAAATGCACCCGCCCGTCAATAAAGGTGATGGCACACACCATGCCGTCGCCGTCGAAGGGATGGCCGTAGCGCTGGGATCCCGCCTCCAGCTTGCCAGGCCCGTTGCGGAAGAGGGTTCCCTGCAGCCTTTCGGGGATCCGCCCCTCGATTTCCGTCGCCCAATAGTCATACTCCTGGCGTAAAGAGCGATAGCCCAACTGCCAGTCGGTGGTGCTGTAGGAGCGGGAAGCGACGCTGACCATGGCCAGTCTGCAAGCGACGCCTTCTATTGTTGCTTAAACTTTCGTAAAGTAGCCAGCCTTTCTCGGCCCAGGTAGCGGCTGGGGCCGGGATCCCCAAGATGGAGCTGCCCCAATTGAACTATGGTAGGAAATGCCCTAGCAGCCCTTGACAGGATGAACAGCGCTCATGTTTGATGCCCTCTCCGAGAAGTTGGAACTGGCCTGGAGAAAACTGCGCGGCCAGGACAAGATCACCGAAACCAACATCCAAGAAGCCCTGCGGGAGGTGCGGCGCGCCCTGTTGGACGCCGACGTCAACCTCCAGGTGGTGAAGCAGTTTATCGAGGACGTGCGGCAGGCCGCTCTGGGAGCTGAGGTCATCCTGGGGGTGACGCCAGACCAGCAGTTTATCAAGATCGTCCACGACGAGCTGGTGAAGGTAATGGGGGAGGCGAATGTGCCCATTGCCCAGGCGGAACAGCCCCCCACCATTGTGGTCATGGTCGGCCTGCAGGGATCCGGCAAAACCACCACCTGTGCCAAGCTGGCTTTGTATTTGCGCAAGCAGGGCAAAAGGCCGCTCCTGGTGGCCGGCGACATCTATCGTCCGGCGGCCATCGACCAGCTCAAGACCCTGGGCCAGCAGATTCAGATCCCTGTCTTCGACCTGGGCAAGACGGATCCCGTCGAGATCGCCCGCCAGGGAGTGGCAGCCGCGCGGGAACAGGGCTACGACTACGTTATCTTGGATACCGCCGGTCGCTTGCAGATCGACCTGGAGATGATGGCGGAGCTGGAGCGGATCAAGGCGGCGGTGCAGCCCCACGAGATCCTGCTGGTGGTGGACGCCATGATCGGGCAGGAGGCCGCCAACCTCACCCAGGCCTTCCACGAGCGGCTGGGTCTTACCGGCACCATCCTCACCAAGCTGGACGGCGATAGCCGCGGCGGGGCAGCCCTTTCCATTCGCCAGGTGTCCGGCCAGCCCATCAAGTTCGTCGGCGTCGGCGAAAAGGTGGAGGCCTTGGATCCCTTTTACCCGGATCGCATGGCCTCGCGCATTTTGGGCATGGGAGACATCCTCAGCCTGGTGGAAAAAGCCCAGGAGGAAATCGACCTGGGAGATGCCGCCCGGATGGCGGAAAAGATGATGACCGCCCAGTTCGATTTCACCGATTTCCTCAAACAAATGCGCCTGATCAAGCGCATGGGATCCCTGGCGGGGCTGCTGCGGCTGATGCCGGGGATGGGCAAAATCAGCGAGGAACAATTGCAAAAAGGACAAGACCAACTGGCCCGCGCCGAGGCCATGATCAACTCCATGACCCCCGAAGAGCGCCGCAACCCGGATCTCTTGGCCCGCAGCGTCAGCCGCAAGCGGCGGGTGGCCCTGGGCTCTGGCCACAAGCTGGAGGATGTCAGCCGGCTGGTGAGCGATTTTCAGCGCATGCGCGACATGATGCGCAGCATGAGCCTGGGCGGCCTTGCAGGGATGCCGGGTGGACGAGGCCCACTGCCGGTGGGCGGCCCCCAGTGGCGAGGACGTTCTGCAGCGCCGCCGCGACAGCAGCCCAGCCGCAAGCCGGGCAAAGGTGGGGGCAAAAAGGGAGGCGGTAGCCGCGGGTTTGGCAGCCATTGAGAGCGGCTCATGCCCTTCCATGTTGTTTTGGTAGCTCCGGAGATCCCGGCCAACACGGGGAACATCGCCCGCACCTGTGCAGCTACCCGCACGCCCCTCCACCTGGTGGATCCCTTGGGGTTTCGCCTCTCGGATCGCTACCTCAGGCGGGCGGGGCTGGACTACTGGGAGCACGTCCAACTGCATCGCTATCCCTCTTGGTCTGCTCTGGTGCAAGCCCACCCCGAGGCGCGGTTCTGGTGCTTTAGCGTGCGCGGCAAGGCCCTCTACACCGAGGTGGCCTATCAGCCAGGAGACTGGCTGGTGTTCGGCAGCGAAAGCCGTGGCCTGGATCCTATGTTCTTGGAAACCTATCCCAGTGTGCGCATCCCCCTGAGCGGGCCGGTGCGCAGCCTCAATCTCAGCAATGCGGTGGCGATCGCCCTCTTTGAAGCGTTGCGTCAACAGGGATTTTCCACCCAATGAGGCGAAAGCTGGCCGGACAAGGCGATGGGCGGCAAACTAACGGTGGTATCTAGACAGGAGTGGCAGTGGAAGACAGGTCTGGAGCCGGTTTGGGCCAGCAACCTTTGCAGACCAGACAGAGAAGCCGGCAACTTGCCCAACGGCAGCGGGGCAGACCTGCTTGGCCCCCTTGGCCGCCCAGCCACCGGCCCCAGGGATCCCGGCTGGCGTGGCTTTTGGGGGAGCGGATCCCGACAGTCCGACAACTAAACTTTCGCATCGCGGCGGTGGGCCTGGTTCTGGCTGTCGCCCTGGTGGGGGTGGGGGCACGTTTGGTCTATTTACAACATCACCAGGGCCCGCTCTTACAAAAGCGGGCCGAGGCCCAGCAGCGGGCCCAGCTCCGGCCCTTCATCCCCCGCCGCTCGATTGTGGACCGCCACTCCTTAGCTCGGCAGCAGGCGGAGCTGTTGGCTGTAGATCGCCCTGCCTATACCCTTTGGGCCCATCCCCGCCTCTTCGGCAAGCGTACCCCCCAGGAGATTGCCACTGCTCTGGCCCCTCTGCTGCGGCGGCCAGTTGAGCAACTGACCCAGCAGTTGTCGGCCACTCACGCGGTACGGCTGGAGCGCTGGCTGTCGCCGGAAGTGGCGACTCAAATTCAGGCCTTGTATCTGGACGGCCTGGAGCTGGTGAGCGAGCGGCAGCGGGTCTATCCCCAGAAGGAAATGGCCGCCGAAGTGGTGGGCTATGTGGATCTGGATCACCGCGGCCAAGCGGGGCTGGAGTACTCTCAACAGGTCTTGCTGGAGCGGACGGTTCAGCACCTTACCCTTCCCCGCGACGGCTACGGCCAGTTGTTGGCGGCCGAAGTGCCGGAAGGACTGTTGCAATCCCACGAGACGGTGCTGCAACTCACCCTGGATATGCGGCTGCAAAGGGCTGCTCGCGCCGCCCTGAAAACGCAACTGGAACGGTTTCAAGCCCTACGGGGCACGGTGATCGTCCTGCAACCTCACACGGGAGAGATCCTGGCCCTGGTGAGCGAGCCCACCTACGATCCCAACCGCTACTTCGAGTATGACCCTGCCCTTTTTCGCAACTGGGCTGTTACGGATTTGTACGAGCCGGGATCCACCTTCAAGCCCATCAACATCGCCATTGGGCTCGATGCCGGCGCCTTCACGGCCAACGAACGGGTCTACGACGCGGGGCAGATCTGGATTGGTCGCTGGCCCATCCAAAACCACGACTACCGCCAGCGGGGTGCCCATGGCTGGCTGAGCGTTACCGAGGTTCTGCGCCTGTCTAGCAACGTAGGCATGGTGCACCTGATGCAAAAGCTGGATCCCCGCCAGTACTACCATGCCCTCCTGCGGCTGGGATTGAACGAGCGCAGCGGTGTCGATCTGCCCTTTGAGCCGCCCAGCCGCCTGAAGCCCCTGCGGCAATTTGTAACTGTACCGGTGGAGCGGGCCACCGTCGCCTTTGGCCAGGGATTGGCCCTCACGCCTTTGCAGTTAGCCACCTTGCACTGCATCATCGCCAACGGCGGGCTGAAAGTGCGGCCCCACGTGGTGCGCGGTCTGGTCGAAAAGGATACAGACACCTTGGTTTGGGGATCCCCGCAACCCCAGCCGGTGCGGGTGCTGTCGGAGCAGGCTACCCTGGCGGTGCGCATCCAAATGCGAGATGCGGTGGATTTTGGCACCGGGCAATCGGCCAAGATCGAGGGATATGAAATCGGCGGCAAGACGGGCACGGCCCAAAAGGCAGGGCCGCGGGGAGGCTATCTGCCTGGCAAGCGCATCACCAGTTTTGTGGCCTATTTCCCCGCCCTTCGCCCCCAGTACGTGATCTTGGCCGTGATCGACGAGCCGCGGGGAGAAGATGCCTTCGGATCGACAACGGCGGCTCCTGTGGTTCGCTCGGTTATCCAGGAGATCATCACCCTAGAGGGGATCCGTCCCAATTCCCCTTGACATGGCCTGATCTCTATCCAATGGCAATGGAACCGATCGAGAAGCCGATCCTTAACTCCTTGGGAGAGGAGTTGAGGATGAGGGCACTGGAGCAGAGCGCTTCAGGAGTGTCTTAATTGGGTCTGAAATAACCAGACGCTCAAGACTTGTCGCCCCCGGGATCCAGCTTAGCCTCTGCACTTTTCCAGCTCAGCTTGGAGTTGAGGTAGAAGTTCCAGAATACAACAATACCGATCGCAATTAAGTTGGCCAACAGATAGTGAATGCCCAAGCGCTCGCTCAGCAAAATCACCAGCGAAGAGTTAAGAAACAGGCCGATCAAACAGATCATATTAAACTTGGCCAGCCGCTTCAGGCGGTTCGAGAGGCCCGGCTGCAATCGGGTAACATGGCGAAACGTCCACAGATCGTTCCACAGGAAGTTATTGAGAATGGCCATTTCCGAAGCGATCAGCTTACTCGTGATGAGATCCCATCCTAAGTTGGCCGGGTCGTGTAACAAATAGAGCAAAACCATGTCCACCACCGTGCCTGACAGGCCGACTGTGCTGAAGCGCAAAAAGGCTCCCACCTGCCCTAGCGAGAAGCGCAGGTGAATGAGATGGTGGAGATACTGAAGACAGGTTTGCAGTTGAATTTTGCTCTCGCCGTTTTGGCGCTCCTGAAAGATGTAGCCGACTTCAGCAATGGTTGTCACCCGGCCCCGTGCCAGCACCTCGATCAGCAGCTTGTAACCCTTGGGGCTGAGCGGGATCCCGGCAATGGCCTGGCGTCTGACCAGAAATAACCCGCTGAGCGGATCCGACACCCGCCTAAAAACCCCTGGCAGCAAAACCAGCCCGATGGCTTGAGCTCCCCGAGAGACGAGGCGCCGGCCCAGGTTCCAGTGGCTCACCCCCCCCGACCCCACGTAGCGGCTGCCCACCACTAGGTCTGCTCCCTCTTGGATGGCAGGCCATAGCTTGAGAATGATCTCCGGCGGATGCTGCAGATCCCCGTCCATCACCCCCAGCACCTCGCCGCGGGCCGCTTGCCATCCGCGCAACACAGCCGTGGCCAGGCCCCGTTCCCGCTGGCGGCAGATAACTTTGAGTTGGGGAAGCTCCTCTTGCAGTTCCTGGGCCAACTTGGCGGTGTAATCCGGGCTGTTGTCGTCCACCACAATCAGCTCGTAGGCTCCCGGTAGAATCGTGTCGAGGTGGGCGCACAACTGCCGGATCAGGCTGCAAATGCTGGAGGCCTCGTTATAGGTGGGAACGACCAGCGAAAGTTGGACAGAGCTGGGTTGAGAGAGCGGCGGGATCTGAATAGGGACTGCCGAAGCTTGCAGATGGGTGGACGAAGCAGGAGCTACATGAGGCATTCAGCAGGCCATCCAAAAACGAGGGTAACGGATCCTAAGCGGAGAGCTTGAGTGCAGGTCAAACTTGGAGCTGTGTCGCTTCGCAACAGCGCCACGCGCCACCGGCGCAAATGATCCCTTATCGTACCGATGGATGAGCTCTGGGACTAGACTTTTCTCGACCTACTCAGCTCGCCGAGGCTAGGGAGATCCCGTTGAAGGAGTCATCAGCACGGGCATCTGGGCCTGGGCAGCGTCGGACTCAGGCGAGGGCAGGGCAGGGGCAGGACTGGGGTAGGGAATGCGCTCGTGGTTGGATTCCCGCCACACCTCCACAAAAGCGTCTGCCACCACCTCCAGATCCCGCAGCGTCAGACCGCTATCGACCAGTTGGCCATCTTGCCAACGGGCCTGGGCGATTTTGCGGACAACGGCCTTAGCCCGCTCAACCACCTCAGGGCCGAAGCCGTCGCTCAGGGTCATGCTGCGCAGGGCCGCCTCACAGGCATCGGCCAGCATCACCACCCCTGTCTCCTTGCTCTGGGGGATGGGGCCATCGTAGCGGAACGGCTCCTCGGGCACCGGTTGATCTCCGGCTTTCATCTGGGCTTGATGGTAAAAGTAAGCAATCAGGATCGTCCCCTGGTGCTCAGGGATAAAAGCTTGGACGGCGGTGGGCAGATTGTATTGCTTGGCCAGGCGCAGCCCATCGCTGACGTGCGCTTTGATGATCTGGGCGCTGCGGTAGGGATCGTCCAGTTGCGTATGGGGGTTGAGGCCGCCCATTTGGTTCTCGATGAAGTAGCGGGCCTGCAACATCTTGCCGATGTCGTGGTAGAGGGTGCCGGTGCGCACCAGCTCCACGTTGAGGTTTAACTTCTGGGCGGCCCGTTCCGCCAAAGTGGCCACAAACAGGGTGTGCTGAAAGGTGCCAGGGGCCTCTGCCGCCAGCCGCCGCAGCAAGGTGCGGTTGGGGTTGCTCAACTCGATGAGGCGAATGGGGGTGGCCAGGTCGAACAGGCGCTCCAGGTAGGGGCTGGCCCCCAGGGCCACAATGCTCCACCCCAGCGTGATCCCTCCCCCCAAGGCCATCGCCAATAGGTCGATGCCGCCCGTTGTGGTCAAGCTAGCAGCCGCATAGGTGAGCATCTGCACTGCCGCCGCCCCTCCTCCCAGCAGGGCCAGCTCTTCGCGGGAACGCGAGCGCCCGGCCAGGGCGCAGGCCACCACACTGCCGGAAAGTAAGGGCACAAAGGTGAGTAGGTTGGCAGCAGAGACCAAGGGCAAAAACAACGCCTGGCCCACCACTACCACCAGGCCCAGCCCAGCCCCGTAAAAACTGCCCAGCAACAGCCCCACCGCCGGCAAAGAGCTGAACTCCAGCTTGAACAAGGCCGCCAACAGGGGAGCAGTCAGGGAAACCATCAGGATCAACACCCGATCCCGGCGGCGCAATCCCGGCTGCAAGCGTTGCTGCAAAGGCACGAAGACAGCCAGGCCCAAGCCCATGACGCCAGCTACCCCCACCAGGCCCCAGATGTTGATCCGGCGCTGGGTAAAACCAAAGTGATCCAAAATCAAAAAGATCTCGGGGGTGATGACCTGATCCACTCGCACAATTACCTGGTTCTCGGCAACCGAGATCAGGACGGGCTCAACTTTTTCCAGCTCGGCGCGAATGCGCTGCTCGGTGCGCTGCGGATCCACCTCCAGATTGGGGATCAGCACCTGCTGCAGCCACTGATAAACCAGCCCCTGCAGCTCCCGCCGCTGGGCGGCACTGCCCGGAAAGGCCAGATCGTCCAGTTGGGCTTGGATCCCTTCGGCGCGCACCTCGCGGGGCAGGCCATCCACAATGCCTATCTTCTGCAGGCGCTCCAAGACCCGCCGGCTCAAGTTTTGCAAATGTTGCCAGTCGGCCTCCGTCAAGTTGAGAACCGTGGCCGGGACAGGGGGGGTGAGCTGTTCCAGAGACGGCAAAGCCCCTTGGTAGCGCTGCTGTGCCGCCTCCACCTGGGCAATTAGCTGGGTATAGGGATCCGTCGCCGCCGTCTGAGTGGCCGCTCCATCCAACCAGGCCCGCTGCCAAACCTGGACCAGCTCTTGCCTGGCCCGCTGGTCGGGGGGAAGCTGCTCCGGACGCCTTTGTGCCGGAAAAGGCGGAGCGGTCGAGGGGGTGCCGATGGCCGTTTCCCGCACTGCCGCCTGTAAGGCCTCCCATTCTTCGGGTGGCAGTTGGCGCAGATAGATCTGAGTAGGCAGGGAGAGCAACTGAACGGAAACGTAGGGCAGAGGGCCGGCCTCTTGCCGAATCGCCTCCACTGCGGCCAGGAGGGCCTCCAGATTTTGCCGCATGCTCTCGTTGGCGGCGCTGTTGATTTTGAGGGCCTGTACCACCCGCCGTCGCGCCTCGGCTTGCCGGGCCTGGGTGGCCTCCACGTCCTCGATCTCTGCCGCTGCAGGGGCGAGAAACGTTTGCGGGGAGCGGCTGCCAACGGTCAGTTGCGGCTCGTTGTAGTAGCGGATCCCGTGGACGGCAGTGAGGGAGAGAAGCGCTAGGGCGTAGCCGACAACCCGCTCGGAAAGGGGGGGCTGGGCTTTTCGAGAAGAGGCTGCCTGAGGTCGCCGGCTCCAGCGCTGCACTGGGGACGTGAGGGGGTTTCTCATAGAAGGATTTGCCTGGCAGCGTTCTTCTCTTTTCTATCCCCTTTTGCTCCCCTAGCCCAGGAGATAGCCTAGTCGCCAATCGTGATCTGCCCGATCATACCCGCTTCGGCATGGCCGGGAATGGTGCAAACCAGAGAGTAAACCCCAGATTTCAAAGGAATAAATTGCCACTCCACCGCCGCGCCTGGCTTCAGCTCCAGTTCTCGGATCTGGCCCTTGATTTCCACACCGGCCACTTCCAACTTGCGAGTCCAAACGGCATCGGCAAAATCTTTGGCACTGAAATAGTGCTTCAACTGGCTGGGGTTGCTCAAGTGCAAACGATAGAGGTTGCCGTTGCGAAAAAAGAGCTCTTTGGGCACAAAGACCAACTGGTTGTCGGCAGTACCTAACTCGACAGCTTTGTCCTGGGGCGTTTGCCGCGACAGATCTCGCGCCCATGCCGGATGCGGGATCCCGACGAACCCAATCCACAGACAGAGGCCCAAAATGAGGAAGTGACGCAGCCCACTCCACATGGCGACACCCTGAAAACTTAGCTTGGAAACCCAAGATAGCAGCTCAAGTGGGGGTCAGGGGAGCGGCACTTTCATAGAGCCGCACAGTCGGAGCTGCCTCGCCGGCTTCCCGCTGTTCCATCGCCACAGCGGCAACATAGCCCTCGGCAACCGGCAGAGGCAGGGTCAGCCAACAGGGATCCCCGGCCCCGATCCTGGCTCCAGCCAGCCCCACGCCCATGGCTTTCAGGAGAGCTTCTTTCTGCGTCCACAGCTCCAAGAAAACCCTCTCCCGCTCTGCTGGTGGACAGATCCATAGGCGGGCCTGGTCGGCGGCGGAAAAATAGCGCTGGGCAATGCGCTGCCAGCGGGGCACGGGCCGGATCCGCTCTAGGTCCACGCCAATTCGACGCTGCAACGTCAAGCCAACCAGGATCCACTCGTGGGAGTGGCTGAGGTTGAACTGCAGCGGTAGGGGTGGATCCGGCCAATAGGGCTTGCCGGCAGTGGTGTAGCCGAGGGGGATCGCGTGGGGAGGGAGGCCGCTGTAGCGGCCAAGCAGGGTTCGCAATAGCAAACGACCACCCAGAAAGCGACGCCGAGCCTCCAGCCGCTGTAAACGCTCCGCGCGCTGCCGTTCCTTCTGAGAAAGAAGATCAAGCTGAGAGAGCAACTCCGCCAGCGGCGGCAAGACTTGGAGCCACAAGTGCACCTCCGACTTCGCCAGCAACAGTTGCAGGGATCCCGCCGGGGAAGCTGCCATCTCGCCGAAGTTGGGTATGGACAGTCCTAGAGAATAAGGATGCGGTAACATGACCTTGAATTGGTGGGGTTGGCAACACCACCTAGACAGTACACCCCTTCCTGCAGGCGCTCGCGAGGCCCGGTTTGACCTGATGTCCTCTTTCCACTATCCACCCCGCCCAGACCGTGTCCGCGCCGCTCGTCAGCAGGCCATTCGCCAGGGGATCCTTTGGCTGTTGTTGGGATTCACGGCTGTGTTGGCGGGCTCCGCCGGCGCCTTCTTGGCTGTGATGTTGCCCCGTCCGGTGATCCCCACTTCCCTCACTCCCGGCGAACAAGAAGCCTTCCGTCCGGATGCTTTGCGGGCGGCAGCTCTGGATCGCTCGTTGCATATCCTCATTCTCGGCACCGACAACCCGGATCCCGCCCTGCCCTTGTCCAGAGAACGGGAGCGTCTCAACACCCGCACCGACACCATTCTCTTGGCCCGCTTCGATCCCCAAGCGCGGCGGATTACCGTCCTATCCATCCCCCGCGATACCCGCGTGCGCTTGCCCAGCTTTGGTGTCACCAAGATCAATGCAGCCAACCTGGTGGGTGGACCAGCTCTAACGGCCCAGGTGGTCAGCACCTTGCTGGGCGGGATCCCGATTGACCGCTACGTTCGCCTCAATACCGATGCCCTGGAAGAGCTGATCGATGCGGTGGGCGGTGTGGAAGTCTACGTGCCGGAGCCGATGCACTACGTAGATCACACGCAGCGGCTATTCATCAACCTGGAGCCCGGCTGGCAACGCCTCAACGGCGAACAAGCCCACCACTTTGCCCGCTTTCGCCGCGATCACCTGGGGTTGGGGGATATTGGTCGGGTGCAACGGCAACAGGAACTGCTGCGGGCCCTGAGTCGAGAACTGCTCTCCCCCGCCGTTTGGCCTCGGATCCCGAAGGTTTTGCAGGTCGTCCGCACCCACCTGGATACCAACCTCACCTGGGAAGAGGTTCTGAGCTTGGCCAAGTTTGTCCTCACCTCTGGGGGCGATCGCATCGACCTGGTGCTGTTGCCGGGCCGCTTCAGTCAGCCAGGAGAATTTTCCACCAGCTATTGGCTGCCGGATCCAGCCGCGATCCGACGGGTGGCTGTCTCCCACTTTGGCCTAGAGGCAGAGGTAGCCCGCATTCCGCCGCAACGCCTGCGCATAGCCGTGCAAAATGCTACCGGCAAGCCGGGAATGGCCCGCCGCATGGTGCAAGAACTGGTTAGACAGGGTTATACCCAGGTTTTTGCCGTCGAAGACAGCCCCCAGGTGTTGCCGCAAACAGAGATCCTCGCCCAAAGCGGGGATCGCGAGGGAGCCAAGCAGGTGCGGGCCGCCCTTGGGCTAGGAGAGCTGCGGGTGGAATCCACCGGCGTGCTCAACTCCGACATCACCATTCGCATCGGCCAAGATTGGGCCCAGCAGCTTACCCTCGATATTGACCAGGCGCAGAGTCCGGCCAGAGGGGCTCAGCTCTAGGGCCGGTTCGGTGGCGAGTGCGGATTTCTGGAAACAGTTCGGCTTGTCGGGGCCTCTGTTGCCTCTGTAGATTGGCACTAGCTTGTTTGCGTGCTGAGCCATCTATGACTGTGCTGGAACAGGGATCCATCACCATCCACACCGAGAACATCTTCCCCATCATCAAGCAGTCTCTCTATTCGGATCGGGAGATCTTTTTGCGAGAGCTGATCTCCAACGCCGCCGATGCCATTGCCAAGCTGAAGATGGCCAAACTGGCTGGCGAAGTGGCGGATCCCCCGGAGCCAGAAATCACGATTGCGCTCAACAAAGAGGCCAAGACCCTCTCGGTCAGCGACACTGGCATCGGCATGACTGCCGAAGAGGTGAAAAAATACATCAACCAAGTGGCCTTTTCCAGCGCTGAGGAGTTCCTTCAAAAGTACAAAGGCAAAGACGCAGAACAGGCGATCATCGGCCACTTTGGCCTGGGGTTCTATTCCTCTTTTATAGTGGCGCAGCGGGTGGAGATCGACACCCTTTCCTATCAGCCGGGCAGCACCCCTGTGAAATGGTCTTGCGACGGCAGCCCAACTTTTACCCTTTCCGATTCCCAGCGCTCCGCCATCGGCACCACGGTTACCCTTTACCTCAGCCCGGATAGCGAGGAGTACCTGGAGCCGGGCCGCATCCGCGAATTGGTGCGCAAATACTGCGACTTCATTCCCGTCCCCATTAAACTCAACGGAGAAGTCATTAACCGGCAAAAGCCCCTCTGGAAGATTCCTCCCTCTGAGCTCAAGGATGAGGATTACCTAGAGTTTTACCGCTACCTCTATCCCTTCCAAGAGGATCCCCACTTCTGGGTACACATCAACACAGATTACCCCTTCATCGTGCAAGGGATCCTCTACTTCCCCAAGCTGCGGCCTGACATCGATCCCACTAAGGGTCAGGTCAAGCTGTATTGCAACCAAGTTTTTGTCCAGGATAACTGCGAAGAAGTCATTCCCAAATTCCTCCTGCCTCTGCGCGGCGCCATCGACAGCCCAGACATTCCCCTCAACGTCTCCCGCAGTTTTTTACAAAATGACCGTACCGTCAGGCGCATTGGGGATCACGTGGCCAAAAAGGTGGCGGATCGCCTCAACGAGCTCTACAAAGAAGACTACGAAAAATATGTCAAGGTCTGGCCGGATATCAGCCTCTTCATGAAATTTGGGGCGATGAACAACGACAAGTTCTTCGCCCAGATTAAAGACATTCTCATCTTCCGATTGGCCGGATCCCCTGCCGATAAACCTGAGTACGTGACCCTCAAAGAGTACCTGGAGCGCACGCGGGAGAAACAGAATAAGCGGGTTTACTACGCCACCGACGAGGCAGCCCAGAGCGCCTATATCGACCTGCACCGCTCCCAAGGACTAGAAGTCATTATGCTGGATAGCTGGATCGACAGCCACTTCAGCAGCTTCCTGGAGCGGGAGTATCGGGAAGAAGGGATCCAATTTAAGCGGGTGGATTCCGAGCTGGACGAGACGCTGATCCAAAAAGACAAAGCTGCCGAGCTCGTCGACCCGGTAACACAAAAAACCCGCAGCGAAAAGCTGGTGGATCTCTTTCGTCAGGCTTTGGGCAAAGAGAAGCTGCAGATCAAAGCCGAGGCCCTCAAGTCGGAGTCGGTTCCGGCTATGATCCTGCTGCCGGAGGCGCTGCGGCGCCTGCAGGAGCTTAATGCCATCCTGCAACAGAAGCCAATGGAGTTTTTGGAAGAGCACACGCTGGTGCTCAACACCGCCCACCCCTTGATCCAAAACCTGCAGGCTCTGGCCGAGGAGGGGCGGGATCCGGAGCTGGTCAACCTCATCTGCAACCACATCTACGATCTGGCGCTGATTACCCAGAAAAGCTTTGACCCGGCAGCCGCACGGGCCTTTGTGCAGCGTTCCAACGAGGTGCTCACCCGTTTAACCCGCCGTCAGTAGGCGGCACCCTCCAGAGTTACCCCCGGCTGCAGGGCTTCCGCTCCACCGGGCAGAGAGGGGCGGGAGGCCGCCCCATTGCTGGCAGCCCTGTCGCTCCCTTGCAAGAGGGGAGCTACTTGGCGCATCAGGGTGGCCATCTCCAGAGCGCTCATGGCGTATTCCCAGCCTTTGTTGTTCTTGATCCCAGCCCGCTCCAGCGCCTGCTGTAGGGTATCGGCGGTGAGGATCCCGAAGATGACCGGCACGCCGGTGCGAAAACTGGCTGCCGCGATCCCCTTGGCCACCTCTGCTGCCACATAGTCGAAATGGGGGGTTTGGCCCCGAATGACCGCCCCCAGGCAGATGATGGCATCGTAACGGCGGGACTGCGCCAGTTGGCAGGCCAACATAGGCACCTCAAAGCTGCCGGGCACCCAGTAATAGTCCACCTGCTGGCTCTCCGAGCTGACATCGATGCCATGCCGCTTCAGGGCATCTTGGCACCCCTCCAACAATTTGCCGGCAATCAAATCGTTAAACCGACTGATAACAATGGCCAGACGCAGATCCCCCGTCTGAACAAAATTGCCTTCGTAAACTGCCATCTGCGCTGCTCCGGGAAAAAACCAGGCGCTGCTCCACACCGCACAACCGTGTCTTCCTATCCTAATTTACCCTTCTCCTCCAGATCTGCCCAAAAAGGGGTGGTAGCACCTGGCCTTCGACATTCTCACAGTAGCTAAACGGCTCGCCAGTCCCTCTCCGTCCTCCAGAAGAAGAGCCCGCGGAGACCCGCTCGAGCCGGCGAGCTCTCAGGGAAATCTCGCCAAGGGTCATAGATTGAGTTTTATGATTTAAGAGTAAACCTTTAGTGATTCTTGATTCTCCATGAAGGCCATTACGCTGCACCAGTTGCAAATCTTCGAGGTTGCTGCCCGTCATCTCAGCTTCACCCGTGCCGCTGAGGAGCTTTACCTGACCCAGCCCACGATTTCCATGCAGATCAAGCAATTGAGCAAATCGGTGGGGCTGCCGCTGTTTGAGCAGGTGGGCAAGCGGCTCTATCTCACAGAGGCGGGGCAAGCTTTGTACCAAACTTGTCAAAAAATCTTTGAGCAGTTGAACGAATTTGAGATGACCCTCGCCGACCTGAAGGGGTTAAAACAAGGGCGACTGAGCATTGGTGTGGTCACTACGGCCAAATACTTTATTCCCCGCCTGCTGGGCACGTTTTGTCAGCGGTATCCCGGCATCGATGTATCCCTCAAGGTGCTGAACCGGCAGCAGGTTTTGGAGCGACTCAGCCACAACATGGACGATCTCTATGTGATGGGGATGCCCCCGGAAGATTTGGACGTGGTGGCGCAACCTTTTCTAGAAAATCCCTTGGTGGTGATGGCTCCTATTCACCATCCTTTGGCGGGCCAGAAGCGGATCCCCCTGGCCCGTATTGCTCAAGAGCCCTTCTTGGCCCGCGAGCCCGGCTCCGGCACCCGCATGGCGGTGGAGCGGCTCTTCGACAAACATAACCTCAAGCTCAACATCCGCATGGAGATAGGCAGTGGCGAAGCCATTCGCCAGGGCATTATCGGCGGGCTGGGCATTTCGGTTTTGTCTCAGCATGTGTTGGCTCTGGGAGATTGGCAAAACCATTTGACCATTTTGGATGTGGAAGAGTTTCCCATCCGTGGATTTTGGCATTTGGTCTATTTGCGCTCCAAGCGCCTCTCGGTGGTAGCCAAAGCTTTTGCCGATTTCCTGCTTTCTCAAGTTTCTCAAATAGATCTGGATCTTCCTCCTAAAGAGCCGCGCAGAGCCAACTCAAGTCCCAATCCCGATTGGCTTTCTGGCAAAGGGGATAAATTGCAGCCGCCAGCTCTTGCTGCAACCCCTGGAGGCTCCGAAAATCATGGGTAAAAAAGACCCGTAAAAATGCCAAATAGGCCCGTGCCCAATTGTCTTCGGGATCCAGCTCGACAATCCGCTGAAAATGCCGCTGGGCTGCTTGCGGCCGCAGCAGGGCCACCTCCAGCAACGCCAGCTCGTAGTGGCTTTGGATCTGCCGTTCCCGCCAGCTCTGGGCGGCTGCCCATTGCTCTTCTCCCTCCAGCAGTTGCCGGATCAAAACCCGATCCGGATCGGTGAGGAAAGTTGGATATTGCAACGTCGTCCAGGCGTTGAGGTAGAGGGAGAGCGCCTCCAGATCCCCAATCGCAGCCGCCCTAGCTGCCTGTTGTAGGAGAAAGAGGGGATCTCCAGGGGAGATAAGGGATCCCCCTTTCCCGCTGCGGGATCCCTCCCAGGGCTGACTGAACGACCGACGCCTTCCCTGGGGAGGTTGCCACTCCAGGTGGAGGATTCCTTCTTTGGTTGCCAGCTCTGGCCAGGCCAAGATCTCCTCCACCTGCCAACTGCCGGCGGCGTAGGGCAACAGGCGGTTCTGTCCCACCACCCAGGCCCGCTTGGCCAAGACCTGCCCCTGGGGATCTTCCAGTCGCGCCCAGACGAGGGTTTGCGCCAAGTCCTGGGCTGGCCCCTGCCAGCGCAAGTGCCAGGCTGGGATCCCTTCCTCTGGCAAGACCTGGAGCTCTAGCAGCTCCACCGCCTCTGCCGCAGCGGGCAACTCTTGCAGCACAACCCTGGGCTTGCTGGGGAAGTAGGTGGACAGCCGGCCCACCGCCGGCAGATCAAAATGCTCTTGCTGCCAGTCAGGACTTTTGTCTAGGAGTTGCCGAATTTGCTCCTTAGCTGGACCGTAGGGGCCGACAATTCCTTGCTCCCCTGGCGCATCCACAAACCCATCCAGAAGCGCCAGCTCCACCTCTGGCCAGGGGGTTTGGCCGGCGCCGCGGAAGGTGATGGGCCAGCGCTGTAGGGCCGCCAAGTAGCTGAGAGTTTCCGACGAGATCAGCTCGGTGTTGGGAAGAACGCCTAGGGTGGCGGTCAAACCTGGCTGCACCCGGGATCCAATCCACCGCGTCAGCTCCTGTTGAGGGTGCTGCCCCTGCCAGCGCATCTGGATCCCTTTCCAGAGCGGAGCCACGCCGGGAGCGAGGGGCTGCCCCAGGTTCAAGAGGGCCAGAGCTCCCAGGGCTAGGCTCATGCCCACTCCCCGGCGCAGCGCCCTTTCCCCCCAGCGCTCGCCCAAGTAGCGCCAAAGCTTGGCCAGCCCTCCTGCCGAGAGGATGGCCAGCAGGGGCAACAGCGGCAAAGTAAAGCGCACATCCTTAATGGCTACCAGGGTGTAGAGAAGGTAGCCCCCTCCGTAGAGACCCCAGAGGAGAGCCTCCCGCCGGCTTGGGGATCCCCACAAGCTCAGCAGTGGCAAGGGGCATAGCCAAGGGCCCATCTGCAGGGGCAACCAGCGCAAGTAGGCCGTCCACCAGCACAGGGATCCCGCCGCACAGGTGACGTAGTAGTGGGCGGTGTCGGCATAGGCCCACCCATTGCTGAGCACAAACAGCCAGTTAGCTCCATACCAGGGCCAGCACAAGAGCAGCGTCACCCCCATTCCCAGGGCCAGGTGGGCCAGCCGCAGCGGCCAAGGGATCCTCACCCCCAGCGGAACAGCCAGCAGCGGCGGCAGCAAAAACAGCACCCCCGTCCACTTGGTCAGCAGCACCGCCGCCAGCCCCGCCCCCACCCCCACCGCCCCCCGCCAGGACGGCTCCTCCGCGTAGGCCCACAGCGCCCAAAAAGCCAGCGTCACCGCCACCAGCAGCGGCAGCTCCAGCATGTAGACATGAGCCAAAGCCGTGATCCCCGGATAGAGAAGCACCAACACTGCCGCCAGCCAGCCCACTTCCCAAGAGCGATAGGCCCGCCACCCCAGCCGCTGGGTGGCCAGGGTCAGGATCCCCAGCAACACCAAATTGAGCAACTGCCCATCGGCCCGGCCAAACGGATGCAGCGCTGCCAACGGGATCCCCAACCAATAGGCCAGAGGCGGGTAGCGCTGGTTCAAGTGCAAAAACTGCTGCCACCACAGCCCTTCCCAGCGAAACCGGCTCAGGTGATCCCCAAACGCCTGCGCCTGCAACAGGTGCTGCGCCTCATCCCAGGCCGGCGGCAGGGGATCGCTCCAGTTCCAAACCAGCAGCAGCAGCAGCGCCACCATCCCCAGCCCGGCCCAGACCTGGAGAAAGGGGATCCCTTGCCCCTTTTGGACCTTCCTTCTGGCTATCTCGCCCATAGCCGGCTGGATCCCCTCCCTTTAGCGTTCTGCCCCAGAGCTAAACTCAACCTGGATCCAGCTATCTAAGCTATCCAGAATTCCCCATGACCGTCTCGACCACGGGTTCAGAAGGAGTTTGGATCCTTTCGGATCAACTGCATCCGCAGCAATCTGCCCTGGCCTCCCTCTCAGCCCTCCCCCCCCACCGCGTTCCCGTTCTCCTTGTCGAGTCCCACGCCTGGGCCAGCTCCCGCAACCATCACCAGCAAAAGCTGGTCCTGGTCTGGTCGGCCATGCGCCACTTTGCCCAAGAATTGCAACAGCGCGGCCACCCCGTCACCTATGCGGAAGCCGAAGACTATGCCGAACCCCTGCAAGCCTGGGCTAGGCAACATCGATTGCAACAGATCCGCCTCATGCAGCCCACCGATATTCCCGTCCGGGATGAGGTGGAAAAGCTGAGGTCTGCCCTCCCCTGCCCCCTCCTGGTCTTGGAAAATAACCACTTTCTCTGGACAGCCCGCCAATTTATCGACTGGGCCTCAGGCCGCAAGCGCCTCCTCCTAGAGGACTTCTATCGCCAAGGGCGCAAACGCTTCCGCATCCTCATGGACGGCTCCCAGCCCCTCGGCGGGCGCTGGAACTACGACCGGGAAAACCGGCAGCCTCCCCAACCTGGCCGGCGCTACCCGCCGCCTCTGACGTTTCCCCCCGACGCCATCACGCAGGCGGTGATGGAGAAAGTGCGGCGCCATTACGGCCACCACTTTGGATCCCTGGAAGGCTTTGGCTGGGCCGTCACCCGTGCCCAAGCCCTGCAGGTGCTTGAGGACTTCATCCAGCACCGCCTGCCCCACTTCGGCCCCTGGCAGGACGCTATGCAAGTCGAAGAAGACTTCCTCTACCACTCCCTCCTTTCCCCTTACCTCAACCTAGGGCTCCTCACCCCCCAAGAAGTCATCACCGCTGCCGAGCAGGCCTACCATCGCGGCGGGATCCCTCTCCCCTCTGCCGAAGGCTTCATCCGCCAGATCCTGGGCTGGCGGGAATACATGCGCGGCTTCTACGAATACCAAATGCCCCAGGGCTATGCCCAGACCAACTTTTTTGGCCACTACCGCCCCCTGCCCGACTTTTTTTGGACAGGCGAAACGGACATGGCCTGCCTGCGGCACACCCTGAGGCAAATTCGCCGCCATGGCTATGCCCACCACATCCAGCGCCTAATGGTGCTCAGCAATTTCGCGCTCATCAGCGGTATCCAACCTCAAGCCGTAGAAGCGTGGTTTCACGACGTGTTCATCGACAGCTACGACTGGGTGATGCAGCCCAACGTCATCGGCATGGGCCTCTTTGCCGACGGGGGCATGCTTTCCACCAAACCCTACGCCGCTTCCGCCCAGTACATCCGCAAAATGAGTGACTACTGCCGCCATTGCCGCTACAATCCCAGCGAAAAGGTGGGCGAACGGGCCTGTCCCTTCAATACCTTCTACTGGGATTTCCTGTTGCGCCACCGGCCCCTTTTGCTTCCCTTGGGAAGAATGAAAGGGGTACTGGCCCACCTGGATCGCCTCCAGCCAGAGCAGAGGGCCCAAATCCAAGCGCAAGCCGCTGCTTGGTGGGAGTCCACCCCCAATGCCTAGCTGTCTGGTATTCACTAGAATTGGAGCACCCTCTCTTCACGTGTTACTTGGTTCAAGGAGCCCACGTCATGAAATGTCCCCGCTGCGGCAAGCAAGAAATTCGTGTTTTAGAGTCCCGTTCGGCAGAAGGTGGCCAAAGCGTGCGGCGGCGGCGGGAGTGCATGTCCTGTGGCTATCGCTTCACCACCTATGAGCGCATCGAATTCATGCCCATCATGGTCATTAAACGGGATGGATCCCGAGAGAGTTTTAACCGCAACAAGATCTTGCAGGGGGTGATGCGCGCTTGCCAAAAAACCCAGGTTAGCGTCAAGCAGATGGAGGAGTTGGTCAACGAAATCGAAGAAAAACTGCAACTGGAAGACGTTCAAGAGGTAACTACCCTACGCATTGGCGAGATGGTACTGGAGCGCCTACAGCGCCTGAGCGAAGTTGCCTATGTGCGCTTTGCCTCCGTGTACCGCAAGTTCCAGGGTATAAAAGACTTTGTTACCGAACTGGAACAGTTGGAACGGTTGGAAACCCACCTACGACGAGATCTGGAGCGGCCGTTGCGGAACTCTCCCCCTTCAGAGTCGGAATCCACAGCTTCTCCAGACTGGGTGGGGGGTATTCCCCAACTCCTCGATCAAAACGACACCTCGAGCAATCTCTCGGAGATCCCGAAATAACGCTTGCGGGCGAGAAAAACTGCTAGAAAGGGGCTCCCATCCAAAAAGCTTAGCGGTATGCTTGGGTTAGCAATTGCCGCTTACACTAAGCATAGCGCTAGGCATCCTCGGCCGGTCGGTGTTCAGCGCTACCCCTGGGTGATCCTTGCGGCCTTGTCTGTTCGGGATCCCCGCCTGCCCACCTTCCTCAGCTTTTCATCCTTTCTGACGGATTGATTCAACTTATGCAGTACGACTTTCGGGGTTCTAGCCCCTCTGAAGCTCGCAACGGCAACCCCAATGGCTTGCCCGGCAACAGCAGCTTTCGCGCCCCTGCCTCACTAGAGACCGGGCCGGGGACAGTGCCAATCCAGGTATATCAACAAGTGGCTGAAGAGCTGGAATCTGCCCGTCAGCAGGTGAGCCGCCTCTCCTCCGAAAACCAGCGCCTGCGCGCTCTGCATCAACAATTGTCTGGAGAAATTACTGCCATCGCGCAAGAATTTCAGGGGCAATTGGGCCAGGCCTTGAAGCGCCTACAGCAAATCAGCCTACGGCTTGCTGACACAAGCCAAGCCGCTGCTCTTGAAAGAGAGGCTGCTGCAGCCCCTTTTCGAGGGGATGGCCTGACCTCAGAACATGACCAAGCCTCTCCCTCCTATGATTTTTTGAATCGCCTCAAGCGACGCCAAGCTCGCAGCGAGGTTTCACCCTTCCCTGGCAACGTCTATCCAACTCCCTCTTACTCTGACTTTGCCACCCCCCCCCTTGAGCCCCGATCTCAGCCCTCCACTCTACCCCCCCGTCCCCGTCAAGACACTCCTGCTGAGCCTCCTTACCCCCGTGCCGGCTATCAGATTCCCTCCTTGGAAGAGTTGATGCAGAATATGGGTGGCGAGGTTCATGCCACCAGTGTCTACCAACGGGTGCGCGATCAACATCACGGATCCCAAGGATCCGTTTTGCTTTGGATGGCCGCTGCAGTTCTTTTGGTAGTCGCCTCTTTTGGATTGGGCTTCGTAGCTGTACAACCCTTTTTGCGCAACAACCCATCACCCCCTCCTGTGAAAGCACCCCAATAGTCCCGGAGAAGGAATTCCGTACACCCTCTACACCCATAGAGACTGCAGAGTTACCCCTTGAGATACGCAACAACCCCCCTTGTATTGGGGGGTTGGTGTGGAGAGATGAGCCTGGCACCGAGCTAGGTTACCGGAGGGTCACCCCTCAAGTAGGTTCGCCGCTGATGCGTTTCACGTCCGAGTTCGGGATGGGGTCGGCGTGGTTCCACATCGCCATAGGCACCAGGCAAAGGGAAAAACACCTTGAAAGCTGCACAGCAAGAGAAGGCAGAACACCCCTGCAGTTGGGTCAAGCAGACGGTCTATTAGGACTCCTCGGCTGCATGCATTGCTGCACTTCCACCTAGAGCCTATTACCGGGTCGTCTTCCCGGGACCTTAACAGAGGACTCATCTTGAGGTGGGCTTCCCACTTAGATGCTTTCAGCGGTTATCCACTCCGCACATGGCTACCCAGCGTCTACCGTTGGCACGATAACTGGTACACCAGCGGTGCGTCCCTCCCGGTCCTCTCGTACTAGGGAGAGCTCCTCTCAATCCTCTCGCGCCTGCACCGGATATGGACCGAACTGTCTCACGACGTTCTGAACCCAGCTCACGTACCGCTTTAATGGGCGAACAGCCCAACCCTTGGGACGTACTTCCGCCCCAGGTTGCGATGAGCCGACATCGAGGTGCCAAACCTCCCCGTCGATGTGAACTCTTGGGGGAGATCAGCCTGTTATCCCTAGAGTAACTTTTATCCGTTGAGCGACGGCCCTTCCACTCAGCGCCGTCGGATCACTAAGGCCGACTTTCGTCCCTGCTCGACTTGTAGGTCTTGCAGTCAAGCTCCCTTATGCCTTTGCACTCTACGACTGATTTCCAACCAGTCTGAGGGAACCTTTGCGCGCCTCCGTTACCTTTTAGGAGGCGACCGCCCCAGTCAAACTGCCCACCTGAAACTGTCTTTTCCCCCGCTTCCGGGCGGAAAGTTAGAATTCTAGCCCTGCCAGAGTGGTATCTCACCGGCGACTCCATACCC